>CAYVOF010000005.1:0-48056 GCA_964453405.1 uncultured Candidatus Saccharibacteria bacterium
AGGTTCGAGCCAGAGATGATTTGAGCAGCGCGTTTTTTTGATTCTAGATCGGATGGAATAGTTATTTCATCCAAGTTTTGTGCTGTTTTGAGCCACTCCTGAATATGATCCGTGAATTCATCGAGCAAAGCAAAAAACAAGGCTACGATTTTGTTAAAGTTGCGGAAAATATTGAATCAAAATAATATATATGAGCAATCCAGAACAATTTAATAACCCAGAGCATGCTGAAATTTCAGATAACGCCTTGATTGAATTGCTACGAAGTGGTGCCGAAAAACCAGAAGCTCAAGAGCTTTTGCAGGCGTTCTGCGAACAGGAAGAAAAGAAAGTTGAATTAGCAGATTCTAAAGAAGCCTCAATTAATTTTAATGTACGTTTGGGGCAAATTTATGTAAAAGCTGGTTACACCGAAGAGGGGCTATATTCTCTGGAATGTGCCCTTACCCAAGCTCAGCATGAAAATTTAGCAGAGCTTTACGATAATATTTTAGAAGAAATAAAAAAATTAAAAACCTTATAACCTCTTTTAGTAAAGCAGATAAGGTTTCCACCAAGATATTAAGCATATAAAACAGTGGATCAAATAAATAGAAATAAATAGAGCCCGTCACATTGTATGTAACGGGCTTCCTTAGTCATGGTCTGCTTGGTCCATGACTACGTTTTGTTTGCCGTGACGGGTCAACACTTCACGTTCAAGTACTTTGTGCTTTATCCTGCCGTCGAGCTGGTTGAACGCCGCTATTATGCGACGCCTTTCCTCGCTGGTCGTGGTGACTTCACCATGCATTTTGAGTATTTCTTGCATGATTGGGTCATTTATTAACTTTTGAACTCCATCGGCAAGCTCATCAGTTTTGGTCAAGCCTAATTCCTCACTCTTTGCAAAACTAGCTTTAACAGTTTCGTGATGATTAATGAAATTGTTTAATTGTTTAGGCCGGAGTAGGTCATACAATTCATCCTGACCTATACGGCCCAGTAAATAAGCTTTATGCAACACTTCGACTGGAAAAGAATACCAACCGAGTTTGCAAAGCCACTTGAGGATTCCTAAAATCATGGTAATACCTCCTGGGATTGTGATGTGGGTGGTTGCAAAGTGTTAATCATTTCCGTTAGGATTTTGAGCTCGCAAGCTCGGTCAGCGTAGTTATGAGTTCCCATGGGAATGTCTTGATCCTGAACAAATTTAAGTAAACTTTGCAACGTTGGGAGCATCTTTTGAGTAAGACCAAGGCGTTGTGCTGTAAGTAACAATTCCATTCGAGCAGAATTATCGTGAGCATAATCTCGGAACTCTTCCCATCCCGTCATTTCTACAAGGAGTTCAGCGTGCTGACTAGTTAAGGTTGGATCCTCGCATACTCGGCATATCAGCTCGTAAAAACCATAACCCCAATCATAAATGGGAACGGCGAGTATCACCCGGGCTTCCTTGTGGATTGATTGTAGTTCGGCCAAGATTTCATTTGCCGTTAGATTCTTGTAGCGATTAAACAGTTCGTTGGTTCTGCGAAGACCTTCGTCGAACCTAAGGCTATCTTCTTTTGAGGCCTTGCTATAGGTGCCATCGAGAAGATTCGCGATAAAACCTAGAGTTAATCCGAATGCTAAGTAGGGAATGGCTAGTAATTTTTCATACCACTTCAATTTTAAATGATCTGTAGTGCTTTCCATGTCTGTTCCTCCAATTTTTTTTGTTATATCAAATAATGCCATACTTTATGGCTTTTGTCAATAATTGGCAGGTCAATTTTTAAAAAAATGGTCCTATTTAGCCCAGGCTAAACAAAAACGAGGCAACAAATAAGTTGCTACCTCGTATACTAACTTGTTATGGGCTTCTTATTCTGTTAGTCAAGCTTGAAGCTCTGAAAAACGACTTGTAAGCCCTCTGGAGCCAAACGTTCGTTCATCCACGATTCGATCAACTCCTTAAAAGCCTGATTCTGATTCATATCGAGTGGGTTAGAGTAAAGGACAACTTGCTTGGAGTGCTGATCGTTGAACTCGTACATTAACGATGATACAATCAGGCCAATATCTTGCTGCACACTTTTTGGCTCTGCCGGCGAATTATAATCAGACATTTTGAAATCTACAGCCTTTGGGTCACCTCTGGATAGAAGTCTGAGCCTTTGTCGTGCCGGATTGCCCAGTAGTATTTTTCCGGATCACTGATGAAGATGCCTAGATTGTAATGGGTGACGCGAATCTTAGGGTTATCCGTGAGAGCAGTAACCGTGCCCGTACCAAGCATGCCAATTTTTGACAATTTTAAGCAACACCCTTCTCCTTCCCAGAATCCGTAACCGTCCTGACTGAGTATTAAATGGCCATTTTCTTGCTTGGCAAGGGAGTAAGTGGCTTCGTCTCCGGTTTGTAGATCTGGGAATTCATAAACCCAACCTGGGACGAATATTACTATCAGGCAAGCAAGGGCTGCAAGCCATCCGATGGTTGGATTTATTATGTCAAATTTCGGAACTTTACGATTCCGGAGAAACCTTGTGACCATCGTAGCAGAAAAAATCAAGATAGCCCAAGAGAGGACTATAAAACCAACAGCGAACAATATAGAATACATCCCATTTTCCTCCTAAAATTTTGCCGAGTCCACACCCGGAACATACATGCATGATAAGCAATAATAGCAAATTAATCTTACTTTTTCAAGGGATGAAGCTCAGTTGTCTATCTTCTGTGGTTAATTCAACATTTTCCATCTTCGTTCTTTCTTTTTCCCCAATCCCCCCAATTTTCTCTCTTTTTTAGGTCTTAGTTTTGGTTTAGGGTATTAGTAAATATGGTATAATAAATTACTTAATTCTTTAGTTAAATATTACATCTTTAATATATTAGTTAGTAGTAGTACGGTGTCGTTCAGTGGATTCTCTGGTGAGATAGTAGTCAGCGGTGAGAGAGTGCTTCTAGATCAATAAAATTAATCCTTTTAGGAGCTCAACTAGTATAACCCTGGTTCTACCACCTGTTCAACTATTCCGGTACTAGTTCTTCATACAGTTGCCTGGTTCCATTCAGGCATTTTTGGTAAAATAGGTGTAAGCGGAGTGGTATAAAGACTCCAACAAAAAAACCACAGATATTTCTGCGGTTTTTTTGTTTTATGTTGTATAATATAAGTAAATAATTAACTAAAATAAATGGAAGAAAATAATGGTATTTCGCAGGTACCAGCGCAACATATTGAGCCAACACCTGCACCAACGACTGAACCAGTCGCCGCACCAACTCCGACAGCCACACCACCAGTTAGTTCAATGGCTAAACTGCCTGGCATAAGCGCTTTATTCAGCCAAGCATGGAGTGCTTATACAGCTAGATTTAAAACCTCAATACTGCTTCAACTCTCTATGTTCGGAATTGGATTCGCTGCAGTAATTGTAGGAGCACTGGCTTTTTTTGCTGGGAATGCAGTCAGTAAGACTGTCGGGATAATTATATTAATCATTGTAGGTCTAGTACTTTTTATACTGGTTATCTATTTTTCTATCTGGCTACAAACCGCCCAAATCGCTCTCTTCACTATGAACACAGAAGAGATTGGTTTTAAAAACGCTATCAACAAAGCAAAGCCATTAATGAGGAACTTTTTTTGGACTTCATTAGTGACTGGACTTGTTATTATGGGTGGGTTTCTATTATTAATAATCCCAGGGATAATTTTAAGTGTATTATTGACCTTTGGTGTATATATTGCAGTAGCAGAAGGTCGTAAAATAATGGACTCGATTACCGCTAGCCGCGAGTATGTTCGGGGGTATTGGTGGCCAGTATTTGGCAGAATAATATTGATGATTATCTGCTATGTGATCGCATACTTTATAGTAGCCATCATCGCCGGTATAATTAGTGCCTTTACCTTTAGTTGGGTTGGTGGGATTGTAAATGATATTTTTTCTATTATCATCGCGCCATTATTAATTGCGGTACCTTATACCATATACACTCACCTCAAAAATATAAAAGGTCAAGTTGCTTCTCCAACAGAAGGACGCTGGAAATATATTACTTTAGCTGTAATTGGTGGGATTTTAATTCCATTAATGCTGATTGCTAGCGTTACATTACTTGCTTTAAATTCAGCTCGTGGCAAAGCTCGCGATGCAAAGAGAATGGTGCATGTCTCTCAAATTCTCTCGGGAATAGAAAAATATTACCAAGATAAAGGTTCGTTTCCAACTGATCTCTCTAATCTCAAAGGTAGCTATTTAACCAGCATACCTCTTCCTCCTACACCTCCTGATGGGACTTGTACTCAAGAACAAAATCAATATATCTATAAATTAGTTAGCCCAGAAAAATATACTTTAGAATATTGTTTAGGTGCTGATCTAGAAAGTGCCCTAATCCCAGAAGGTCAAAGTATATTAGGTCATAAGGCCGGAGTTAATAAATTTGATTCGGACAGTTTGTTAGAAACTAAAAATCCTCCACCATCTCTTGAGGGTGGATCGATAAAAAATTAATTTGTAGCCAAAAAAACCGCCCACGACTTGTGGACGGTTTTTTAATTTATATATTTATTCCTGAACCGGAGGCGAACTCTTACGAAGTTTAACAGCTTCTTTAAAGGCTTCGCCAGCTTTAAACTTAGGGGTATTTAATTCTGGAATTTGAATTTTCTGAGATGGATTACGAGGATTTACACCAATACGGGGTTCACGATGAGATACGCTAAACTGACCAAAGCCGCTGATGTTGACTTTTTCGCCATTACGAAGATTTTCGTAAATTAGGCTAATAAAAGCATTCATCATTCGCTCTGCCTCTGTATAAGTGATTGAAAGTCTGGCTGCCAATACTTCAATTAAATCAGATTTATTTAAGCTCATAGTAATTATTATTACTGGTTGATTGTATTATAGCACAAGGACAAGAAAAAATCCGCAAAGTTAAGGCAATATTATGTTAGCCACCGCATTCACGATAAAGCCAATACCAATTTCTATCCAAGTCCAAATTTTTTTAAATAATCCCATATCCCAAGATAAGTATTAAAATAACTTTTTGTAGTTACATTTTAACATAATCTTGCCGGAGTCTAAAATAGACCACCTAAACCATATCTGTAAATAGCCAAACCTCCAGCGCCCAAGCTGGCAACGGCAATAGCTATGGCCCCAAATAGATCATTAGATTTCTTTTGCTCAGTATCTGCTTCATTTGTATTATCGTTTTTTGGAGAAGAAATGTTACTTTTTTCTTTACTCGGTTTTGGTTCGGATTTTGAAGCCACTTTGGTAGTCAACTTAGAAGTAATAGCCTTAACTGTAGACTTGGCTTTTTTTACGGCTTTTTTTACTGTACCATCCGCTGACGTGGTTGCTGATTTGACGGCTGTTTTAACCGCCGCTTTAGCTTTAGCGATCTTTGGTGTAGCAGTAGCTTTGGGCTTTTTTTGTACTACTGGCTTAGGTGCCGGTTTAGGATCTTTTACCGGTGGAGTAACTAATACATTCTCTTTTCCTAATGATGGTACGGTCCACAACCATTGATTGTTTATAAAACTATAACTTTTATCTTCCAATGCTTTACTAGTATAGGCGACGCTGTCGACAACTTGATCTTCCGAATTAAGCAATGTGATTACATCCCCTGATGAATTATTAAGTGTAAATTTACCACTTGGAATAGTAATTGCTAAATAATGATTTGGATGGATTTGAACATTAGGCAACTTAAAAGCACCGCTATTTAAATCTTGGGTTGATGTAATATCATCCAAAACCCAATTTTCGAGACTTACGACTTCGTCCCCGTAATTAAATAGTTCTACGGCTTCCTTTCCTGCATCCTTACCTGCTGGGTTTGGTAATAACTCGGTAATTTTAATCGTTGCTGGGATAGGCGGATCGTTAGCTGGTGGGTCTACTGGCGGCGGGTCAACTGGGGGTGTGTCAACCGGCGGCGCAGTTTGAACAGTTAAATTAAGAGTGCAGCTTTGACCAAAAGTTAAGACATCATTACTCATTCGCCATTGATATACATAGTCACCTTCAACGGATGGTCCTTGCAACTCAACAGGCATTTGCCAAACTTGTGTGGGTGAAAAACTAGTTTCTGCTGGCATAGCTAAATTCTGACCATTGCTGGCGACAGCAAAAAATGATTCGCCTATCCAAATAGAGGTTCCAATATTAGTGAACTCTAACATTATTGATTGAAGTGAATCTGGCGCCACTGTGCTGGCATCAGGGGTTACTACACAAGTAGCATCATCTGTTACAGTTGTTGGTGGTGGATCAATTGGAGGCACTGGTGGAAGTTGTTGCACAGCTGAATTACGAGGACTGCTTGGCGCTAATGAATAAGCTGCTGCTTCAAACAAATTCGAACGAACTACAGACTCACCTGCACCAGGGTTTACACCACCACTAGAAATAAAGCCATTATTAGTGACACCCCAGGATAAGCTATCTACTAATGTACCAGTGTCGAGTGCGCCAAAACGCAAAGCTACCCCATTGTTGTCGGCTAAGGTTGAACTGGATGTTAAATCTGGGACAACACCGATATTAGTAAAAGTTGAATTAGCCCACAGGTAAAAACTATAGGCTGGGATAGAAACGTCACTGGTCTAAAATGATTTAATTGAACTGTCAGTTGTCGCAGTTGCAGTGCGCTTAACTAAGCGATAGCCATTAAGATTTACAGGACTTGGATTAGGATTGAACAGCTCAATAAAATCTTCGCTGGTCTTCCCTACTCCACCAGTAATTTGTACAGCAGAAATTAATAATGAACTAGGCGGCGGAGTTGTGTCGGCCTGCGCCACATTTATAGAAAACAAAACTCCGGAAATACTAGTCATGACCACAGCCAAGATCATGATCATAGAAACAAATTTGTGTTGCATATTTTTGCAGTTAATTATCTTAACTACATTATGCAGAAGGGATGATAAAACTGACTTTAAGTTTTTCTCGAAGTGGAATCAATTTTTGATAAAGAAAAACTGCTCGCTAATTACGCGGCAGTTTCTGTATCATTAATCTCCTCTGGCGGCAGGTTTTTATAGAGTGCGCCAAGCACCCCGTTTACAAATTTACCCGACGAATCTCCGCCGAAGCGCTTGCCCATCTCCACAGCCTCGTTAATAACCACGCGTGCCGGAGTGTCTTTGATAAACATCATTTCGTAAATCCCAAGCCGCAACACATTGCGGTCGATTATAGTAATTTGAGCAATCGGCCATTCCGGTGCGTTTTGCACAATAATTTCATCAATGGCTTGTTGGTTTGCAACTACACCGTCGAGTAGCTCTTTGGCAAAATTATTATCCTCTGTATGATCAGCAGTCATTGGTGCAAATTCATTAGAAACACGATCAAAAATCTCATCCAGATTGCCCGACTGGTCATGAAAATCCCATTCAAAAAGTGATTGCAGTGCAATGGTGCGCAATAAATGTCGATTTGCCATATACCTTAGTTTAGCGGAAAAACCTTAATAGGCAAAATAAAAAAGCTCGCCGATTATCATATCGACAAGCTTAGTGAACGAATATTTATACCTTACGACCTTTGTAGAACCCACAGTTTGGGCAAGGTAAATGAGGCATAGATGGGTTACCACAGTTAGAGCATTTAGCTAGGTTTGTGGCTTTTATAGCGTGGTGACTGCGACGCTGGTCGCGACCACTACGGGTTTTGTGCTTTTTAGGAACTCCCATATAATATGATTTAAGTAATAATTAATAGCCTTTTGCAAGGCCAATGCGATAATTATATATAAAAAGGCTGTCTTCGTCAAGACAGCTGAGAAGATAAAAAAATGCCTGATACAGAATTCTGTATCAGGCTTTCTGCTAGGCAGTGCTATTTTAACGAGGGCTCATTCCCTTTTTGCCCAGCAAGCTTAGATTAAGGCTGGGTTTGTTCAGCTACATCCCCAGAAGTACATTCACCAGGAACATATGTGGTTGATGTACGTGGTTTTAAAAAATCCTCTAATAACTGATAGACTTTTTTACCATCATCAACAGTCCATTTTCCCCCATCTTTTTTAAATACCAATGTGGTAATTACTGGTCCAATGTTTCTTCTGACCGCTGGATGGATTTCGATATCAGCTGAATCAAACAAAGTACTCAGTCGTGTAGCCAAATCGTAATCTTGTGCATTAAGAAAATCGGATCTTTCGGAACTCATTGTTCCATCAAACTTCCTTACCCAAAGTTTTTTATCTCTTGATTCAATATACTGAACCATAAGCAAATAACCATAAACTGAAGTTGTTAAATAATTATTCTCTGGGCTACAATACGGTACAATCAGGGCCGGCGACACGCTTGAATTAAGCTTTACGCTATTTGGCTTCGTACGAACTTTTTTAACAATAACAGTTTTTTTAACTTTGCCGTGCTTGGCAACAGATTTACTCTTAATAGCCCGAGAGCTTCGCTTCTGAGCGACAGCATCTTGAGGCAAGAACATACCGGTTATCAAAAAAATTGCAATGAGAAAAATAATATACTTCATTTCTTGCCTCCTATATTTTGAAGATTCTGCAAATTTTCACTTGCCACTACATTATACGCTGTTGTAATAATTCCGCAACGTTATATTTGTGAAATAATAAACCCCAGATATTTGGACTGGAACGTCTCCGCAGTCGCTACGGGGTAGCGACGAGGACTAGTTACAGAACAAATATCTGGGGTTGATTACAGAGCCCCCAATCCGAGTAACCGAAATCAGGAGCATGGGTCTCATTCAATTTAAAACTGAAGAGTAAAATAGCCTCATATAAAAGGCCAACAAGCTATATTACCCTACTATGAGCAATTTGTCAACTGTATCAGGATAAATAAAAAACCCGGCTAAATATCACCGGGTCTTAATTAAATAGCTGCCTTTTTGAGGCTAGAAATCTCCGCCGCCCTTTCGCGTAAACGAATGGGGTACTCGCCGTTAAAGCACGATAGGCATAAATTATCAGCTGGCAAACCGATTGCTTCCACTAGTCCTTCTAGGGATAAAAAGTACAAAGAATTAGCACCAATTGAATCGCAAATCTGCTCAACGGTTTTACCTACCGCGATAAGCTCACTGATTTTAGGGGTATTGATTCCATAAAAATCAGGAAATCGCACTGGCGGTGAGCTAATCAACATATGGACTTCTTTAGCACCGGCATCAAAAAACGATTTTATGAGCTGGCGCGAAGTTGTCCCACGGACAATAGAGTCGTCGATAATTGCTACACGCTTACCTTTAATAATTTCTGGCATCGGATAAAGCTTCATCTTTACTCCAAGCTCACGGGTATGCTGTTCTGGTTCTATAAAGGTCCGATGAATGTAGCGGTTTTTTACAATAGCCGTTTCGGCTGGTAAGTTTAAAGCTCTAGCATAAGATAAAGCAGTTTGAACAGCAGTCTCTGGCACAGGAACCACCATATCAACATCTAACGGACATTCTTTAGCCAAAATTTGTCCGCAATTACTGCGCACCGTACCAACATGCCGACCATGAATAACGCTGTCAGGTCTGGCAAAGTATACGAATTCAAAAGCATCTACTTTTAAATTGCTAAAAGCCATTTGATAAAATTTTATGCCTTCAGAATTTACGATAACTAATTCACCTGGTTTAATATCTTTGATAGATTGAGCATTAACAATATTAAGCGCACAGGTTTCGGAAGCAATAACATAACCGCCGTCTTCTATTTTACCAACAGACAAAGGTCGAATACCACAAGGATCACGGAAAGCAAACAATTCTGTCTTTGTCATGCCGACAACAGAAAATGCTCCAGTAAATAGCGGGTAGCAATTTTTTACTGCATGCGATACCAACATTCCTTGTTGCAAATAAAAGGACAAGGCCTTAGCCATTAATTCTGAATCGCTACAGCCACCGGTTTCGATTTTATTTTCTTTAAGAAAAGTTTTTAAAGCAGTTACCGAAGGTAAATTACCATTATGGGCAAAAGCAATAATATCATTTTCTACAAACGGCTGTGCATGATGCAAACCTTTGGTTCCTGATGTAGAATAGCGATTATGACCAATGCCAATGTGGCCTTGCAGGCTTTTGATTATTCTTTCATTATAAACTCTACTAACCAACCCTGCGTCTTTATGACGATCGATTATTTGGCCGTCTGATACTGCGATACCACTACTCTCTTGGCCTCTATGTTGCAATACAGACAAACCATAGTAAGTTATACGACTAACATCCAAACCTTGCCCGTAGACTCCAAACACTCCGCACTTTTCGGACAGTGAATTTTCCACGATTAATTCCTCCTAAAATTTATACTTAAATTTATCGTAGCATAAAATCGGCTAACTCATTCCATGCTTGACATAAGCATAAATTTATTGTATACTATTTTGTAATAGTTTAAATAAATTATAGGGGGTTTTATGTCAAAGCTTATAGTCATAGGTGTAGGATCTGCGAGATCTGATATGGTAAGAATCATTGCTAGGAATACAAAAGTCGTGGAAATAGTAATGGTAAATAAAGAAGATGAACTACCCGAAGATATCCTCGAGCATATTCATTCCAGACGAGCACCACAATTAATTGTCCCTCCAATGATTAAATTAGTCCGGGAAAAACCAACAAGAAATGTTCGGCCGGAATTTAGAAACAAAGTCTCGGATAGATATCCCAAATCAAACAAGCGAGATAGGTTTCCATTTAGTAAAAGACGCTAGTAATAACCAGCGTCTTTTTTATTACTTGCAAATATCTGGTCATTGGACTATACTATTTTGTTATTCAATATAGGAGGAAAGATGACAGTAGGAAACACAATCAAAAGCTATAAAGATTTACTCGAACCTAGCTACTTTGCCAATCATCGTATAAGTAGAAAGAATATCAGAATTTTCAGAGGTGTGAAATTTCAACTTGAATTCATTCCAAAAAAAATAAAGTCTGGTATAAAACTATTCCCACGTATTACGCTTATCCAGCATGACGACAATAAAAACCATGCACCTCAAAAATTTCAACTCAATTTTGAGAGGCCCTTCAATTATCACAGGATATCTACCCGACGTAAAAAGATCACTCTTGATATAGGTAACCTATCGGACTATTTAGTCCAAAAAGGGTTTGAGAATGATGGAGGTCGTAAACTTATCGATAGACTACTATTCTTAAGTCTTACCGAGGGAGAACTGGCTCACTTGTGGATTACAGGTAAGCCTCGCTCACACAGGATCCAATTCACACTTCGAATTGCACTAGAAGGCAAAAATTATGCTTCAACATATATAATGCCCATAGAAATAGCGAATCAGCTTAATGTAAAAGGTTTGATGTTTGTTTCGTCTGATTAAAAAGCAAAGACGCACCGATTGATGCGTCTTTTTTATATGCTTAATTTTGCCAGCGATTTAGAACCCCATCCCGCCCATGCCACCTGGCATGCCGCCGCCCATATCTGGAGCTGAAGTTTTTGGTTCTGGCTTGTCTACGATGATTGTTTCAGTAGTTACAAGTGTGGAGGCAATAGACACCGCGTTCTCTAGAGCGAGACGAGTTACTTTAACCGGATCCACAATACCACTACTAATCATGTCATCTTTTTTACCGGCTTCCCACTTCATTTCGTCGTAGTCGGCAAAGTCGTAGCCTGCGTTATTACTTTCTGAAGTTTGAACGAACTTGATGATTCCGCTTGGTTCAGCACCTGCGTTTTCCGCGATTTGGCGTAGTGGTGCGTCGAGTGATTTACGCACAATCATAGCGCCGCGCTTTTCATTTTCCTGAAAATAGTCTGAGTTAGCAATTGCGGTTTCGAGAGCTGGAGCAATTCGCGCGAGAGCTGCGCCACCACCAGCAACGATTCCCTCTTCTACTGCAGCGCGAGTGGCAGCTAAAGCATCTTCAATCTTAAACTTCTTGGCCTTCATTTCAGTTTCAGTAAATGCCCCAACTTTTATAACCCCAATACCACCCGCCAAACGAGCCATTCGTTCTATTAATTTACCTTTGTCAAAGTCTGAAGTTGACTCTATCGCCTCTGCCTTAATTTGCGCTACACGACCATCAATAGCACCTTTGTCACCCTGCCCATCGACTATAGTAGTATTTTCTTTTGTGGCAATTACTTTGCGCGCGCGACCTAATTGATCCATTTCCACTTTTTCTAAAGTATGACCTAGCTCAGAAGTAATTACAGTTGCGCCAGTAAGTACCGCAATATCAGCCAACATTTCTTTGCGGCGGTCACCAAAGCCTGGAGCTTTTACTGCGAGCACATTAAAGGTGCCACGGAGTTTGTTTAATACAAAAGTAGTGAGAGCTTCGCCTTCTACATCATCGGCGATTAAGACCAATTCTTTTTTACCGCCTTGCGCGATTTTTTCTAGCAACGGCAAAATTTCCTGCACGCTTGATACTTTTTTGTCAGTGATTAAAATAAACGGATCTTCCCAAACAGCTTCCATGCGTTCAGGATTGGTCACCATATAAGAAGACACAAAGCCTTTATCAAAGCGCATACCCTGAACCACTTCTTTTTCGATGCCAATGCTTTGACCTTCTTCTACAGTGATAACGCCGTCACTTCCGACTTCTTCCATGGCTTCGGCGATAAGCTTACCGACTTCGTTATCCAAAGAAGAAATAGTTGCCACTTGTTCGATACCTTCGCGAGTAGTAACTTCTTTTTTAACTTTGCTTAATTCTTCAACAACAAAGCGAACAGCTTTATCCATACCGCGCTTAAGATCGTTGGCTTTAAAGGTGTTGCGTTCGAGTTCGCTAAAAGCTTCTTCGATCATTTTTTGCGCGAGTACTGTTGCAGTAGTAGTACCGTCGCCGGCATCATCATTAGTTTTGTTGGCCACTTCTTTAATAAGCGAAACACCGATGTTTTGAAATTTGTCTTCTAGTTCGATATCTTTAGCTACAGTCACACCGTCGTCAGAAATAGTCGGGCTACCATAGCCGCGATCTAAAATCACCGCTTTACCAGTTGGTCCAAGTGTAACCTTAATCGCATTAGCTGCAATGTCTACACCTTCTTTAATTGCTTTTTTGGCTTCAAAGCCAGTTTTGATAAGTTTGCTCATAAATTATATTCCTTTCTATTATTCAATTACTGCTAATACATCACCTTCATCTTTGTGATGGCCTACGTATAAAACTTTGTAGTCAACTTTTTCGCCATTTTCTTCTGTCTCGATCTCATCTCCGGCATATTTACCAAACACCACAGTATCGCCAACTTTTAAGCCAAGCTTCTCGATATCTTCGCCGCTACCCACAGCCACAATTTTGCCTTGAGTCTTTTTTTCTTTATCAGTCGAAGATGGCAACACAATTCCAGACGCAGTGACTTCTTCTGGAGTATTTTGCTTAACTAAAATTCTGTTTCCTAGGGGTTTTACATTCATAATTTTCCTTTCGTTCTGTTAATTATATAGTTTTTAAAAGCCCACGCAAAGGGCTTGGGATTATCACTTGTCACTCTTATTGTAAGAGTGCTAATAAATTTTGTCAAGATATTTGCTATACTATTTAATATGAAATTTAAAACCTCTCAAGAATCATACGATAATCCCGAAGGTGCCCAGAATTATCTAGACTTTTTAGAATCCGAAGATGGTCAATTTTTTAGACAGATTTTGTTCGAAAGCTTTCACTCACGCTTGGGCGAAAACAAGGATCAAAAAATCTTGGACGCAGCTTGTGGTCCTGGCTGGCTCTCGGATCAGATTAGCGCTGCAGGGTTTAAAAATATAGAAGCACTCGATGCCTCTGGTCCGTTTTTAGAACATGCTAAAACTAAATACCCTAATTTAAAATTTACAGCCGCCGATTTAAACACCACTCTCCCCTACGCGGGCGACGAGTTCGACACAATAATAATGAGTATGGCGGCGCACGATGTAGAAGATCAGGTAAAAACTTTTACCGAGCTGCGACGCATTTTAAAACCAGGTGGTAAATTCATGCTGACATTTGTAAATCCATATTATGCATTTCCAGTTGGTGTATGGAAGCGTGGAATCATCGGCCGCCTCTTAATGCGCCGCCCACGTCTCTTAATTCGGCCATATCATTGGTTTGCTAAAAAGGAGCGTGGCTTCACTTTTAACAAAACACTTGAATGTTACTTTTATAAACTGTCCGAACATTTAAATCATCTTCGTGAAGCTGGCTTTCAATTCGAAATGATGAAGGATCTCGAAAGCCTCAAAGATAGCGATAATTATAACCTACAGTACCGCCTACATCGATTTCCAATTATAGTATACGTAGAATTTTCCAACCCTCGCTAGTCGAGGGTTTTCTGTTGACAAGAGCTTAAAAGTGAGTTATTCTAACGAGCTATTTTAGCAGGAGGTTTTATGAATAATATTAGATTTTTAGGTCGAGGTGCGACCCAAGGGAAAAATGAAGCCAATCAGGATAATTTTTTATACCTTGCGGAACCAGCTGGAGTATTTGGAGTTTTTGATGGAGTCGGTGGCTCAAGGAACGGAGAAGGAGCTTCGAACCTAACAGCTAGTACTTTTGAACAGGAAAGCAAAAACCTTGTAATCATTGCGGACCGTTCTGCAGAATATACAAAACTGTGGTTAATCGATTCGATGGAACGAGCTAATTCTTGGATCAAAAAAATGTTTGAGGGTTCTACCACGGCTTCAGTTCTGACTTTCTTCATGGATAATAACGAACTCAAGGCTGCAATTATCAACGTTGGAGATAGTCGAGTTTATGGATTCAACAAAGAAAAAGAACTGCTACAGCCTTTAACCAACGACGATAATTGGCTCCCAGAAAGACGGTTAGATTTTGTAGAATCAAAAAGTGATATTACAAAATCCATGGAAGCGCCATTCTTTATGCGCAACCGTATTACTCGCGCGGTTGGTGATGGCTATGGAACATTGGAAGTATCTTTTGAATCAGCGTCTCAATTTGATGGCTTTCTCTTAACTACAGATGGAATCCATGATAACTTGAGTCATAGAGAAATTACCAATATTCTCATGAATCCAGAGCTTAGACCTGAGACTATTGCTCAAGCTCTAATCGCAGCAGCAGTAGCAAGGAGTGGTGACTATGAGCACATTCGCAAAAAGCGAGACGATATGACTGCAATCTACGTTACAGTAAAACCGGAATAAAATTCCGGTTTTTTTATTTTGAATAAATTAAAGCACCAGTGTTAAGCTGGTGCTTTTGCAAATTGATCATTCAACTCATCTTTCCACTCATAAAGAAACCATATGAGGCTGGTTGATGAAAAGTTATCACCGGCGTAATCCACCATGACAATTCCTTTGTCTGTCTTTACAAAATTCTTTATATCCAACAAGTGTGGATCCATGGTCAATAGTTGATATTGGGCATTTTCGGGAAGCTCCCTCAATACGGTATTCATTTCATCATATGTTGGCTTTTGACCCAAAGCACGTTTTTGAATACTAAATAATCCGCAACTAAAATATACTGGTGCTAAAAATTTAATCCTCTCTGATAATAAGCTGACCTTAAATTCGGTAAGATTAGCAACTAATCCGTCAATGAATTGCTGGCAACCCCTTCGGAATGTATTTGAAAAATCCGAATCCCCTATTAACCACAGACTTTGTAATAAAACACTAATTCTTGGAAATTTAATTGCCCACTCACTGATAATCAAAACTCTTCTGGTGGTACCTTTTGTGATCTTCATATTTCCTCCTGATTGATAAAGATACCAGATATAACTAAAAAGTCAATTTGACAGGCTTTTTTAAACTGATAATGTAAATTAGTTAGGAGGAAGTATGAAACCTGAAAAAATTGCAGATAATGCTAAAAAGTACTATAAACTTTTATGCGATAATGGTTATGAGCCTAAGCAAATCGATTTGGGATACAAAGGTGAAGACAAAACCATGTGGCTCAAGCATGCTTGCTGGATGGCGGCTTGGATACCGGGTTTGATAGAATCAAGTGAAGTTAGTAAGGCCAAGCGTTGGCAAAGCTATGTCCAAGCATGTCTAAACTTATATGGATTTTCTTCGGTCAAAGATGTGATGATCGATAGTATGCCCGAAGGAGCAACTTTTGACCCGAATAAATAACAAAACCGCGACTAATTAATAGGCGCGGTCTTTTTTTATAAAACAAACATGTCGTCGGCT
Organism: uncultured Candidatus Saccharibacteria bacterium; assembly: GCA_964453405.1. GTDB lineage: Bacteria > Patescibacteriota > Doudnabacteria > UBA920 > UBA920 > UBA920. Next base: position 16,145 of record CAYVOF010000005.1, read on the forward strand.
GACCAAGGAATATTCGATTTAACAGCAAAGATTGCTTCCTGATCAGTGTGATTAAAAATTTGATGAACCTGTTCCGGAACAATAGTTATAAGCATTCCGGGATGAAGCTGAATCTCTTTTCCATCAATAACTATCATTGGGAACCCATAAAGGATTCCGTAAATTTCTTTAGTGAACATATGGTAATGCTCCTCTGAATAGGTGCATGGCTTTAGCCTGACCAGAGCCAAATTCGTACCATACCCTTCCCAAATTTCCTCCCCATGAGGATTGATAAAATTCGGGTCTTTTAAGATAAGATCACGTACCGCTGTCATATCATTTTCCTCCTGCGTAAATCTACATCTTCATTCTACCCAAAAAATCCTTTTAGCAACAGTTCGTGTTTGCTCTCGGGATGGAAGCTTAATTCGTCATCTTTTACAAAAATGAACTTGTCCTGTTTAATACGTTTTAATTGAATTTGCCCCAGCTGTTTTTCGATCCAACGGCCAATGGGATTGTTAAATAATAGTTCGAGTAAATATTGAATTGTCGAAGGCTCTGCGGCCTGATCATCTTCAAAATTTACATTCGGAAAGAAGACTTTTATCCAATTTTCATTAGCTTTTTGAAATTCATGTGTGACTTGCGGATAAACTAGTGGGCGCAATTTTGTATACTCCATAGCTTTATACAGATTGCGCTCGGCATCGACTTCGCGCGTATTGGCAATATAGTGATTCAAACAAAATCGGTTAGTAATTTTTTTACCGTGCCGGCGCACGCCAAAAATCTGAAAATAAATTGTGAGAAAGGTTCGCGCCAACCACATAAACTGCGAGTCTGTAATAATTAGTAAATCGATGTCACTGGTTGCTCGCTGTAAACCCAGTGGCTGTGACCCAGCCAAACTTATTCCTCTAACAAAAGGCAGGTGGCGTGTTAACCGTGAATACCGTTTAATTAACTTCTCGCGCTTTAAACCATAGCGGTAATTCTGTAAACGCTGGGTTATGAGCTGACTGCGCTCGGGCAGGCAATAAAAACCGTCTTTGCTAAAAAGTTCGCCATCTTTTACCAAGACATCTAGTCCTGCTAGTAAAGTATCGAAGTGAGCGACTGATTGTTTGACCTCAGGAAGTTCGAGCGGCAGCTCGTAGTTTTGGTCGAGCTGCTTTTTTAGACCGCCAACTTCTGATACTAAATACCGCCACACTTCAAAACTAGTGAGCGGATAATCCTGCAAATCAAAAAATTTAATTGTTGATAAGATTCGTTCGGAGAGCATGATGTTGTTAATTTATTACATGGCTACAATCCCAGAGACTCTGTGCTAATCTCGTCCCAGTCACCGTTATCAGTTTCTTTATATACTCTCAATTTATGAGAAAACTCAGTATCAGAAAATTTATATTCAATACGGGCCGTGTCTGTAGGACGCTTGGCGTGATGTTCAGTACGTTCTAAAACCACCGGACGGTTTTCACGCATCAATTTGAACCTATCACCACCACGGCTAAATTCTAAAACGTCAACACTCCCCCGCACTTCTGGGCCATCCATGGTTTGCACACTTAACTCCTCTGTCGAAATCTCGACATCTTCAAATTGCTCCTTAGCTAAGTCGATAAATTGTTGCCAGCGTTCGTCGGTCATAATATATTATCGATTTTTATGTTTCTCAAAAATAACATGAGCTTCGTATTTTATTCGATCAGAAAAATCGTCCATCTTTGATACCTCGTCAGCGGTAAGCCATCTAAAACTTTCTGGATCAGCATTTTCACCAGGGCCAGGATTTATATCCATAGAATCACTTAACGCAATATATCTAAAGTCCAAGTGTTCATGAGTTGGGTTAATGCGATGCCTATTGATAAACATAGGTACTGGTAAATTCTCGCCATCCTCTGGAGTGTCGCCAATTTTTCCAAAATCATCATCAGTGCTCGAGATAACTTTAATATCCAAACCGACTTCTTCTTTTACTTCTTTTTTTACTGTTTGAACAATGTCCTCATCAAGCTCTACATGACCTCCCGGGACTAGCCACATTTTATGCTTTTCATGTAACCGAAACAGCATTTTGTCACCGCAAATAATGTAGACAGAAACTGTGAAATCGATTTTTTCGTGAATGTGAGGCATAAAGTTATATTGGTTCTATCGCTGTTCCTTGGGGCAAAAACAGGTGGTTCTGCCGCCAAGCTTGTTACTTAAGATTATTGTACCACAGCCGAGGCAGGCTTTGTTTTTACGGCCATAAACATAGTGATGCTTGCCCATACTACCCCATTTTCCATCGGTGCGAATAAAATCGCCCACACTGGAGCCTTTGTATTTAATACCGGTTAGTAGCACAGGTTTGATTTGATTAAACACAGCGCGCAGCTCGGCGCGGGAGAGGGTGGCGACGGTTCGGTCGGGCCGGACGCGGGCGTGATACAAAATTTCATCACTATATATATTCCCTATTCCAACTACAACTTTTGTATCCATCAATGCTAATTTAATCGAAATTTTTTTGCGGTTCTTCAACGCGTCCTCAAAAACTTCAAATGTAAAACTTTTCTCTAATGGCTCCGGACCATAATCTTTAAACTCCTTCACTTTATCTATGTCTTCATCTTTTACGATTCGCAAGTAGCCAAACTGGCGAATATCGTTATAGTACAAAGTTGAACCATCTGTAAACCTAAAAATCGCGTGAGTATGTTTGGTCGGCAACTTAACCAATGGCGCAGTCAGTTTATTTAAAATTCGATAATTACTACCTGTTCGCTTGGCCTGGAGTTTATCTTCAAAAATAAACTGCCCAGTCATTTTTAAATGAACCAACATGGATAGCGGTCCATCAACGTCAAAAATTAGCATCTTGCCACGGCGGCGTACGCTCAAAAACTTTCGCCCCGTTAGCAACTTAGCAAATTCATTTACGGTCTTTTGCGAAGTATAGCGAATATTACTCACTGTCTGCGGACCAATGCTAATAATCTTCCCCATATTCACAGCCACACGTTTGATTTTTCTATTTTTTAATTTCTTGTTCAGCTCTGTAACCACAGTCTGAACTTCTGGAAGTTCTGGCATATTTTTAGTATGCCCTATCTATCCTACACGGGCAAATTGACTCCTAAATATAGAGGTGTTATTATTGTCTACTAAGGAGGAAATTATATGACAGAACCGAATAAAATTACAGCAAGTCACAAATCCTATTTTTTAACAGTTTTAAAGCAAATCAATGAATTCTTCCCGTTGGATATAAAAACAGTTAGACAACGACTTAATAATTATCTAACCTTTCCGACTGCAGGACTCAGTGTCACTATTCATGCCATATATCCCAGAATGGTTAAAAAAATTGACCCTTTCCAAGCTGAGGTGATTCTACGAGATGCACCAAATAACATCTCACAAACAGAACCTGTTATTGAATTTGCAATCATTGATGGTCGTGTGTACGACTGGATTAAAAGTAAACTCACTTTGAGCATATTTCCAAATCACCGGATGAGATTAGAAGCTTTTAATGTCAAAATGGATACTGGAGAGCAATGTGTATACGATCCAACTAATGGTTTAGTAGACGACAAACTGGAGTATAAAAACCATCCAGAACTGATTACTTTACTACGTGATTTGATCAGCCACTTCCCATGTAATAATGTAAAAAACTTAATGATTCAAAAATCTGCCCTGAGCGACCTCGACCGCCCTGGCAACGAAAAGAAATATTTAGCCAAGAAAGAGTTAGAAAAAGTTGAAGATATGAGGCGACGAATGAGCAAACGAGTCGAGCCAATTTAGACAGCAACCGAGCATACAAGCTCGGTTTTTATTTTGCCCAAAACACTGTCCCGCAGTATAATACCCTATATGCAAGATTTCTTTAAAACAATTCCACATAAATTTAATGGCAAGGATAAGTCGCTTATTGAACACGCCCTAGAATTTGCACGCAAAGCGCATAGTGGTCAAAAACGTAAAAGTGGCGAAGATTTTGTATATCACCCAATGGCAGCTGCTACTATTTTAGGTCAAATTTTTCCTGATACTGCTACTATTGTCGCGACAATCCTTCATGATATTACCGAAGATACCGAAACTACTTATGAAAATCTTGAGCAAGAGTTTGGCGAAGAGATTGCCAAGCTAGTTGATGGCGTCACGAAACTAGGTAAAGTACGTTTACTCAATAGCAAAGACGAATACTACATCGAAAACTTGCGTAAAATGTTTATCGCTACGAGTCGTGACGTACGGGTCATGTTAGTTAAACTCTCTGATCGCCTGCACAATATGCGCACTATTGATCACTTACCTGATGATAAAAAACTAAAAATCGCAACTGAGACCATGGAAATGTACGCACCAATTGCTGGGCGTTTAGGTATTGGTTCTTGGAAAGATGAATTAGAAGATTTATCATTTAAAATTGTTGATCCAGAAAATTATAAAAAAACTCAAGAATATTTAGACACTGAGGTTGCCAAGCGCGAAAAAAATATCAAAGAAATGCAAAAAGAGCTTTCGGGAATATTAAAGTTAGAAGGAATTAAATTCCAAGATATTACTGGTCGGACCAAACGCATCTATTCATTATTTAAAAAGTTGCAGCGTTACGACGGTGACATTAGTAAAATTTATGATCTTCATGCTTTGCGCATCATTACTAAATCCACGGCTGACTGTTATGCAGCATTGGGAATTATTCACAAACACTTTAATCCGGTTCCGGGTCGTGTAAAAGATTTTATTGCTACCCCAAAACCAAATGGCTACCAAAGTATTCATACGACAGTGTTTGATAAAACCGGAGAAGTATTTGAGGTGCAGATTCGTACTGACTTAATGGACGAAACTGCTGAACGAGGTATCGCTGCTCACTGGTTCTACGAAGAACGTGGCAAGCCAGAGCAACTCGAACGTGGCCAAAAATGGTTCGCCGAACTCCGTGCCTGGCAAGAAGAAATGGCAGCCCATCCAGATGAATTCTTAGAAGGCTTAAAAATCGATTTTTTCCGCGACCGTATTTTTGTGCTTACTCCTAAAGGTGATGTAAAAGACTTACCTGTCGGTGCCTGTGTAATTGACTTTGCTTTTGCCATTCACTCCGATCTAGGCTACCAAATGCTTGGTGCTAAGGTGAATGGCAAGATCGCCAAAATTACCGACGAGTTACACCAAGGTGATGTGGTAGAAATTTTAAAATCTAAAAAAGCTGCTACCCCATCGAGAGACTGGTTAGCCGTTGCTAAAACTAGTCATGCCCGCTCTATGATCCGCAAGTACTTACAAGAAAACGACAAAGGCATCTTCCAGCGCGTGCGTGAAATTAAACTACAGGATATCTCTTCGCGAATGCCAGGATTGCCAACTTTTTTTAGAAAGAAATAAACCACTAACAAAAAACCGCCTCTATTACTAGGGCGGTTTTCAATTTTTAAAACATAATATCTTCATCAGCACGTTTGTAAGAATGAATTTCTTCTGGTGTAAACCATAGTGCGATTTCATTTTTTGCTTCTTCTGGAGTTTCAGATGCGTGCATAATATTATGGATTGCACGATTTTCGGTATTAGCAATTGCTGAGCTATCTACAGAAAAGTCTCCACGGATAGTTCCCATCTCAGCAAACACCGGTAAGGTGTTACCAGCAACCTTGCGAACCATATCAATCGCATGGAGTCCTTCGATAACCATCGCCACAATTGGACCAGAAGTCATATAATCGTAAAGGCTTTCTTTAACTTTCTTGCCAATTTCGGCTCGATCGTTTGTGCCCATGTATTCGATTACATCTAAATTGTATTCGGCAAAAGTTTTGAGTCCTTTATCACCCAATCGTGCTACCCATTCTGGATCGCTTGGAAAATGCTTTTCTAAATGGTCGCGTTCAACTTGAACCATCTTCAACGCAACGACTTTTAAACCGCGGCGCTCGATTCGAGATAATACTTCCCCTACCAAACCACGCATCACACCGTCTGGTTTAACTAAGGCTAAAGTTTGTTGTTGTCTAACATGCTTCATAACTTGCTTTATAAATAATTATTTATCAGAAACTACTGCTTTAGTGATTTCTACTTTTTCTGTTGGAGGACCATCACCTGCGCCATCAATTGGTACTGCGCCGATCTTATCAACTACATCCATTCCAGCCACTACTTGTCCAAATACTGTGTATTGACCGTCTAACATTGGTAAAGCTTCTAAAGAAATATAGAACTGACTACCGGATGATTCACGATTTGGATTTACTGCATCGCCTTGGCGAGCCATAGCGATTGAGTATTTAGTATGCTTTAACTTAATTTCGGCAGGGACATTATAACCTGGACCACCAGTTCCATCACCTGACGGATCACCACCCTGAATTACAAAACCTTTAGCTACACGATGGAAAGTTAAACAGTCATAAAATCCAGCCTTGGCTAATTTTAAGAAGTTCGCAGAAGTTTTTGGAGCGTCAGTTTTATTAACTTCGATTTTAATATCACCAAAACCTTTTACGCTCAATGTTACAAATTTGTCAGTTGAATTTACAGTCACTTTGTTTAAATCTGAATTATTAAATGTTCTCTCGCACTTGCCATTATCAGCGGCCACTGGCGGAGTTTGCTCAGTATTAGTACTACTGGTTTGAGATTGCTCAGTTGAAGATTTTTGTTCCGAATTATCTTTAGTGGATTGCTTCCAAAAGAACCAACCTACAACCACTAAGATTATGAAAACAATTAATCCATAAATAATGTTTTTGTTCATAACTTGTTTAATTTTAAATGATTTCTTTGTTATTTTAACAGAGATAGATATAATTTTCAAATCACGATTTTAACAGAATTTCGGTCTTGGTTTGTTGAAGAAGTGCGACCACGAAAATAAAATGCTTCGCGAACTAAAAATAGAATCACATAATAACCGATCACAAAACTTAAAGTTGATTTTACAGAAATTGAACTATACTTCCAGTTGGCCAAAAATATAGTCACTGTTTCCTGAAACTTCACTATTAATTCCGTAACCGGAATGGTAAATAAATTGATGAATGGAATTAATGAGAGCAGCCCCAATAACATCACCAGAGGTACAGCTGGCAAAACCAATAGATTTGCTAAGGGCGCGATAACACTAAAGGTTCCAAAGTAATGAGAAATGATTGGTGCAGTAAATACAATCGCGCCCATAGTTGGCCAAAGTAGTTCGGTGAGCATGCCGTCTCGTTCTAAATGCACACGAAGCTTGTTGGCTTCTAACACGCCAATGGTTGCCCCTACACTCAACTGAAAACCAATATCATAAAATAGCTGCATAGGATTTAATATCACCATAACAACTACTGCGAACAACAAAGTAAAGTAACTTGTAGGCATTCGTCCTACGCTCCGCGCCAAGAGTATCAAACTGGTCATTATCCCCGCCCGCACCACGCTCCCCGAACTGCCAGTGAGCACCACAAACATCCAAATGATCGCCATACTTGTGATGTCGCTCCAGCGCCGTCCCAGCACCCACGCTAAAAATCCAATGCTACTGGCTATGATAGTTAAATTAAATCCGGACGCAACCAAAATATGCGTTAATCCAGTTTTCTGAAAAGCCGTTGCCAAGGTTTTAGGAACACTGTCGCCATAACCAATCAACATTCCTAAAACTAATCCGCTACTGGACTGGTCGAGTTTGTCCGAAGATTGCTTAATCACCCACTGTCGGAGACTATCCAAAAACGCAAACCTACTAACTGCGGCAGGTTTAATAATTATTACGCGAGGTTTATCAAGTTCAGCAAACACATTATTCTTTTCCAAATACGCTACATAGTTAAATTCACTAAAATTTTCCGGTTGCTTGATAGCTCCGCGAATCCAAACTCTATCACCAGGATGAAAGTTAATTGGTACGCGTGAACTCGCTCGCATGGCTTGAGTAAATCCATCTGGTTGAATTAGCACCGCTTGATTTCCAGAAGAAGTAATATTCGGCCATCCAACTACAACACCTTCGGTGTAAACTCTTTGACCAACAAAATTTTGGTATTGGTTGAGTTGCTGATTATTCACCCAAATCATTATTCCTAAACTTAACCCTGTACAAATACACGCAAAACATTTTAAAAGATTACTTACAATTCTTGTCATTAATAATCCGGCGCATAACAAACCAACTATTACAACTCCGAGCACAACTTGTGCAGGTATAACAAAACTATGAGCCGCTACAACCCCAACCAAAAACGACCATAAAAAAATAGCGATATACTTTGCGAGCATATCACTATTATTGCAAATGAGTGTTCAAGGACACTTTAAGATTTTATAAAGATAAAAAAAGGCCGCACTCATTTGGTGCGGCCCGAAACTACTCGGTGTGTGTGTAAAACAAATTTTGAACAACATCTCTGTAGGTGTTGCGACGCAGCTTGAGATAGCTCTCCGACGGGCTATTACCTAGCTCATAATGATGAACGCCGGTTGTTAGATTCCTAAAACTGCTATTCTCGATCCTTGCGCCGAAATTATCGCCGAGGAAGTCCTGCAGACTTATCATTGCTCCGACCGTATCCGCTCCGCCGCCGATAAAAGTAGTGTCCTTTACGTTGGTGAAGAAAGCATAGCTGCTGCTCAAACCAATGCTGGCGGATTTGATGCTGCAGTTTTTGATCGAAAACGCTACCCCACCCCAACCAAAGACGGCAGCAGTACTATAGTATGATCTCGGCTGCACGTTGATAATATACAAGTCTTGGAGGGTCACTCGTGAATATGTATTAAGACTTATAGTATTGCCGGTGGTTCCACCGTCGATAACTGTTGCCAACCAAGGGAACATCTCTGACCGAGGGAAAAGCGCTCGAATTGTCGTCGTCCCGTTGATATGGATATTTTCGTGGTAAACTCCTGGTCTAACCAGGATTGTCTCGGCGCTGCCGATTGCCGACTGGATGGTCGGAAACTCGTTACTAGGCACAATTACGACGCGACGGTTTGTCGATTCAGACGGGACCAGACTGACGTCCATGCTGCCGTTGAAAACTGGTATGTTCGTGTCATACTCAGCGGCTGATGAAGTTGCTGGTGAGGCGGTTAATGCCTGACCGAAAACAGATGAAATACCCAATGCGCACAACAAAAATAATGCAAATACAATACTTTTCATTTATTCTATGATCTCCTTCGATTTTTTGATTTATTTTTCTAACACAGCTCTCAATATGAGAACCCAGAATAATACCACAAAATAGTATTTTTGTCAATCAATATAATTAAAAACCCTTATATTTAAGGGTTTTTAATAAAAGTTTATTATTTATATTAACTCAGGGTTAGCTTGTTAATAATTTCTGATTGGGTTAATTCTTCCTGCTCGCGTGTTGCGAAATTCTTCAGTTTTACTTTTCCACTAGCGGCTTCTTCATCACCCATCACTATTGCCCAAGGAATATTTTTTCGTTCGCCGTATTTAAATTGTTTATCTAGCTTAGTGGCTTCGTAAAATAGTTCGGTATTGATGCCAGCAGCTCTAAGCTGTCCTGCCAGTTCAATATAGTTTTTTTGTAAATCGCTAGACAAATTTAAAATTAAAACTTGAACGCCGGCAGTTTTGGGAACCAATCCTAATTCTATTAAGGCGTCATATAGACGGTCAATTCCGATACTCCCACCCACAGCGGACAGTGATTGTGAAGAAAACTGGTCTACTAGGCCATCATAGCGGCCGCCGCTGCAAATACTGCCGTACTCAGGTTTTTCGGGTAATACAGTTTCGAACACTGTGCCGGAATAATAGTCTAGGCCGCGAGCAATTGTCGCATCAAATTCAACTTGACCTTTAAGATTGAATTGTTTTAAATTTTCTACAACTTTTGCTAATCGTTCTGGCATGGTAACGCCATCACCGCTAACTAATTTTTTAGCCATCGTGATTTCGGATTCAGTTACTCCCCTGTCTGTCATTTCTTTAGCCATTGCTTCGACACCAATTTTATCAACTTTATCTAAAATACGAACTGCATCTCGGCTCAAAGTACTTAAAATCGCGCGGTCGCTAATGCGAATTTTATAATTTGTTACGCCGAGTACTTCTATCGCCTTTGCGCAGCAGGCAATTGTTTCGGCGTCAGACAATTCACTTTCGGTACCAATCACATCAACATCGCATTGATAAAACTCACGAAGACGACCCTTTTGCGGATTATCAGCTCGCCACACAGGTGCGATTTGATAACGCTTAAACGGCAATGGCAAACTGCCTAAATTTTGAGCAACGTATCGTGCTAAAGGAACAGTTAAATCGTAGCGCATAGCAACATCGCGGTCGCCGTTATCTCTAAAAGAATAGACTAATTTTTCATCATCGCCGTACTTGCCCATTAAAATTTCTTTGTACTCCAGTACTGGTGTAGACAAAGGTAAAAAACCAAACTGTTCAAACACAGATTGAATTTTACCAAACATCGCTTGCCGACTAGCCTGCTCTTGCAAACCATAATCACGAAAGCCTTTAAGTAAGCGTGGTTCAATTTTAGAAGTTGCTTTATCCATAAGGGAATTATATCAGGATGAGTTTAAATTAAAAAGCCGCATACATAGTGCGGCTTGACTAGTGAGCATATTTGCTCGTTTGAGAAATTACTTGCATATCAGCTTTTTCATCATCCCAAATGGTAACTCTTTTTATTACTGCTGTTCCCAAAGAGAAAATACTGTTAATGAACCAGGCAATACTTCCATCATTTACCCCGTCAAGATAAATAGTGGCCATATCGCAAGGGAGGTGATCTGCAAAGTCCACCCAAAGAATTAAAGTAGAATCTCCTTCTACCCAATCTGGCCCAACACAATAAAATTCAGGATAAGCAGGATCACCTTTATAAGTAAAAGGGTAAGTTTCGGTACAATAAGTACCAATTGCATTCATTAAGTTAAAAAAGATTTCTTCTTTCCGAAAATCATCCGTTGTTGCTTCAAACTCAATATTGACTGAGTTCGGTAGATTATTTTCTGCGGCAGTATCCTCCTTACTTCATTCTCCCTCAATTATACCAAATTTTGATCACAAAAAAACCGACTCTTCAAGAGCCGGCTGTAAATTTTATTCTATGCTTTTTCCTATCAATTTATTAACCCATAGGCGAACTTCGGAATTTTTTCTCGTACCCTCTAAATGCTGGTTAATATAATCGCCTTTAACCTGATGCATGATCATATCAACTTTGTTATAACGACGATAACCATGAAAAGCCAACCAACCACCAATCGCTACTAGAGACCAACCAACCACCTGAGTATAGTCGCTACTAAAAAATTTTAACAGTGTTGCTCCAGCAGCAATCAAAGTTAATGAAGTGCGGATATAAGACATATACGATGTCTCATTAGCAAGAATGGTACGATCAATAGCTAAATAATCACGCAAGATTAAACTCTTATGATCTTGCATATATGTTTTATATGGTTTTTCTGACATGAACTAAATTTATTTTGGTATTTGTTTCAAAACCGGCCAATTTTGCGCCGGTAATTTATTTCTCTGTAGTTATTATAGCATAATATTTTTGGTTTGTCGAATTTGGATTAAAAATTTAGACATCACACACTAAAAAGGTCGAGCAAATGATTTTTATTTAGTATAATGATGTATATGGCAAAAAGATTTTTATCACCAGGTCAAAAAATTGAAAATTATTCTACTTGGCAGCTAGTTAAAGACATCGCCCAGCACGTTGCACCCTACAAGGGGCGTTTTTTTACTGGGACAATTTTAAGATTTATAGCTGACCTGCTCAACCTCTACCCTAACTATGCCCTAGCTACCATAATCACTTTAATCTCATTAGGTAATATCGCGCAGTATAGTCACAAAATCTGGCTGCTAGTGAGTCTTTGGATTGGAGCGGCGTTAGTAAGACAGGTATCGATCTATATAGCTAAAAAACAAATCTTTAACCTGTCGGATAAGATTCAAATTGAAACAGAGCAGGAAGCTATCGCCCACATGTTCCATCTAGACATCGCATGGCATGAACAGGAAAATACCGGCAACAAGCTCAAGCGTATTCAAAATGCTTCTAGTGGTTATAATCGCCTCTTACATATTTGGGTTAATAATATTATCGAGATTGTTGTAAACTTTATTGGTATCACTGCGATTATTTATCTATTTAACAAACCACTCGCAGGATACACCGCTGTTTTTTTGCTGGTCTATTTTATAATTAGCAAAGTATTACTCAAACGAACTGCCATTGCTAGCTATAACGTGAATGTAGCCAGTGAAGATATTGCCGGTTTGCAATACGAAGCAGTTAACAATATTCGCACCATCAAAATAATGTCTATGATCGGGACCCTAGTTGACCGTCTGCAGTTCTTTTCCGATAAATGGTATGAAAAAACTCAGATCAAAGTATTCTGGATAATGAACCGTTCAAGCGGTTCAGCAATCGTCGGGTTTATCTTTAAGCTCACCATGATTGTCTATATTATCAATGGCGTACTTAAAGGTCATCTTGAAGTTGGACTCCTAATATTGTTTAATGGTTATTTTAATCGTGCATGGGAATCTGTGTCAGAGCTTTCGGACGTAAGCGAGGATATTTTGGTGGCGCGCTATTCAATTTCGAGATTAAAAGAAATTATGAACGAACCAGTACTGATTGATGGCGAAGTCGATAAAAAGCACTTCCCTACTAAATGGCAAACTATCGAACTTAAAAATGTGTCGTTTGCTTATGGCGAAAATAAAGTTTTAAATAATGTGAGTTTTACTATCAAGCGCGGCGAAAGGATCGGCATGGTAGGTTTATCTGGTGCTGGCAAATCAACATTGTTTAAGTTGCTACTTAAGGAATATGAAACTTTTGAAGGTGAAATATTAATTGATGGTGTGCCAATTCAAGAAATTAGCAAACACGATTACTTTAAACATGTGGCTGTAGTATTACAGGAAACAGAAGTATTTAATTTTTCATTACGCGAAAATATTTATTTAGCCGGTCCTGGTACAAAAAATAAAGAAGTCGAATTACAAAAAGCCCTAGAGATCGCGCATGTTACCGATTTTATTCCTAAGCTTCCAGATGGTGTAGATACGGCTATTGGCGAAAAAGGCGTACGCCTCTCTGGTGGCGAAAAACAACGTTTAGGCATAGCCAGAGCCGTATATAAGCAGCCTCAGCTCTTATTATTGGACGAAGCCACTTCTCACTTAGACTTAGAATCCGAAGAAAAAATTCAAGACTCTTTACATCAATTCTTTCATAGTGTCACAGCGGTTGTAATCGCTCATCGTCTGACCACAATTAAAGAAATGGATAAAATCCTAGTGCTCGAAGACGGTCAAATAATTGAGTCCGGCAACTTTGCCGAACTTACAGCTAAACAAGGTCGTTTCTACGAACTATGGGAAAAACAACGGTTATAAAAAATAAAACACAGAGTAAATCTGTGTTTTTAAATCCATTGGTCACTTACCAAGGGTTCATAGAAACCATAATGCTTTTTAAAACAGGAAACCCGCTGAAATTAGTAAAGCATATTTCATAAAGAGGTGCTCCTTTTTTTGAGACATATGTAATGTCACTGTCTTGTCGAACCTGACATCGCCTGGCAATATAAAATTCCTTGATCGCCGCAAAAATTTCCTGATCAGAGACGGTCTTATCAACATTAATCTCAAAGCGATCACCATGTTCGGTAAGCATAAACATATCTGCCATACAGATACTTAGATTTTGCCTTGCCCAACCAGGGTCATTATCAACCATTTTTTGGAGAAAGTTATCACTCTTGCCAGAGAATTTTTTAATCAAAAAAGCTTCCAGAGACTTTTCGTTGTCTAAATTTTCATAAGCCTCACATAAGAGCTTAGTGAGTTGATCAGCAGCTTTTCGATTGGGAAGCTCTCTTAGCATCATGGCCAAAGCTCCCAAGTCTATATGTGCGTCAGATCTTTTGGCCCGATCATCAAAGAGGCTATCAGCAACTGTCTTAATAGCTTGCAAAGCCAATAATGGATAATCTGCAGAGGTTCTTATTGGAATAAGGCACAACATTATCTTACACAAAGCTTATTTTCTCTTACTATCAATTTTGTGCAATTTTTCTAGAATTATTTTTGGTAAATCGACGTCATCTTTTGATTTCCTTGTTTGCTTCATAAATCCTCCTAAAAAATAAAATAACTTGTTATGATATCACGTTGTAATAGTTGAGTCAATAATAAAAAAATCCCCTCTCGGGGATTTAATTTATTTCATCTTCTTGCGGATGAACGCTGGAATATCTAATTCATCGCCGGACATTAAATCGTCGTCGTTCATCGTAGTGCCGACAGGTTCAACTGGTTTTGGCTTAAACAGTGGCTTGCGAACCGCGACTGGTTCTGGTTCAGGAGCTTCATCATTATCACGATTATTGTCGGTATTAAAATTATTTTGAGCAGGCTCAGGGTCATACATCGGTCGGAGAGTTGGGCGGTGTGGGGCAACTACTGGTTCATCCAAAGATGCAAACGAAATTGGGGTTGGACGGCGATTGTTTTCGTCAAAGCCGGTAGCAATAACAGTAATGCGCAATTCATCACCCATGTTTTCGTCAATAACAGTACCAAACTTAACCTTAGCGTCTGGGTCAACATTTTTAGTAATAACTTTTGCAGCTTCATCAATTTCGAACATGCCAAGGTCAGGACCACCAGTAATATTAAACAATACACCTTGAGCACCATCGATGGTCATATCTAACAATGGAGAGTTTACTGCAGCCTTGGCAGCAGCCTCAGCACGGCCTTCACCGCTAGCAGTACCAATACCCATCATCGCGGTACCAGCATCTTGCATGATTGTGCGGACGTCAGCAAAATCGGCGTTAACCAAACCATGGGTAGTTATTAAATCTGAGATACCGGCAATACCCTGACGAAGTACATCGTCCACGGTACGAAAAGCATCCATCAAAGAAGTCTTCTTATCAATAATTTGTAAAATACGATCGTTTTGAATAGTGATAATCGCGTCAACTTTGTCTTTTAAATTTTCGTAACCGGTTTCGGCAATTTCGCGGCGCTTGCTGCCTTCAAAAGTAAACGGCTTGGTAACAACAGCGATAGTTAAAATATCGCGGTTCTTGGCAAGTTCAGCAACGGTTGGCGCTGCACCGGTTCCGGTTCCACCACCAAGACCGCATGTAATAAAAATCATGTCAGCGTTACTGATAGCGTCTTCGATTTCTTCTTGGCTTTCTTCGGCAGCTTGTCGGCCAAGTTCTGGATTCATACCACTACCCAAACCTTTGGTAATGCTTTTACCAATATGGACTTTGCGATCTGCTTGGTTGTTGTGCAAAGCTTGTGCATCAGTGTTGATAGCCACAAATTCAACACCTTTAATACCGAGTTCGCTCATGCGATCCACGGCAGAAGTACCGGATCCGCCGATACCCAAAACTTTTATACGTGCAAATGTTTCGATTTTTGGTTTCACTTCCATAACTTTTTTCATAATGACTTATAATATTATAATTTTGCAGGACGAACGGCCACAGCCACGTCTAATTAGTATAAAAAATAAAACACAGAATAACAAGTAATACCGAGGGTTCACCAGAGATTCGGTAGGGATCAGTTTAATTTGTTATTTTGCGTTTTAGATTTTATTTTTCGCCCATTTTAAGCCACTTTTAGCCGTGTATTTTAGACTACGGCATAAAGGACTTAACGGACTGTCTCAATTTTAGCACAATTGGATGATTCCACAACCCTAGGAAAGGGTTCTTCATGCTAAAGCCAGAAGCCGGGCTGGAGTAGTGTCCGCCCCATAAAGCTAAGCCAACAACTGTAGCAAAAGACGGATCAACTACTTGGTCGATCACAGTACTAACTTCGGTTGGGGCACCAATTACAACAGGCAATCGAAAACGATGCTTAGCGTATTCTACAACACCAGGAAGTGCTGCTCCCCCACCGGTTAAGACAATTCCGGCTGGTAATTTACCATCGCGATCTATACGCTTTAATTCGCGGCTGACCATATCAAAAATTTCTTCGAGACGAGCTTCAATAATTTCGCCGACAAGAGTTTGAGGGATGCGCTCGGTTTCTTCATCATCAATTTTCGACATATCGATCTCTGCATTCTTATCCATCAACTTTGGAGATGCGCCACCAAAAGCTAACTTCACTTTTTCTGCAGTATCAATTGTGCAACGTAAACCAATCGCAATATCATTTGTGATATGCTGAGATCCAACAGGGATAATTGCAGTGTGGAGTAAATTACTCTCTTCGTAAATTGCCAAACTTGTAGTCCCAGCACCAAGATCAACCAAGGCCACACCAAGTTCTTTTTGACGCTTAGATAGCACGGCCTGTGCGGCAGCCACCGGACTCAACACCAACTGATCAATTTCTAAACCAGCTTGCAAAATCGCTTTTTGCAAATTTTTTAAGAATGGCGTTGCGCCGTGAATCAAAATAGTTTCAACCTCTAAACGAATACCGGTCATACCCAATGGATCTTTAATGCCAGCCTGACCATCTAAGGTAAAAGTTTTTGGAATAACATGAATAACCTCGCGGTTCGGTGGGATAGAAATCGCCTGCGAGGCATCAATGACTCGAACAACATCACTTTCGCTAATTTCGCCGTCAGCACGAGATACAGCAATAACGCCTTTGGAGTCGATACAAGCGATGTGGTTGCCACCAACAGCGATATTAGCGCTACGCACTGGCACGCCAGTCATACGCTCTACGCGCTCCAATACAGCTGATATCGAAGAAACGGCTTCGTCGATATCGACAATCACCCCACGACGAAGACCGATACTAGGTACCGAACTTGCGCCAATAATATTAATTGTTCCAGAGTCTTCTACTTTACCTTGAACTACCCGGATGGTTTGAGTGCCGATATCTAAACCGACGATATATTGTTCTCGAGCCATTTTTTATTTTGTTATTTTAACTTTTCTTTCAATATTTTTGATACAGTTCCGCCATCAGCAGAATTACCAAAGTGTTGCTTAAGCGCACCCATAGCTTTACCAAAATCCGCTGTTGTCCAACCTTCGGACGCAATCTTGCTGTCAATAACAGCTTCGATGTCTGACTCCGAAACCTGTGCAGGCATGAATTGCGAAAGCACTTCGGCCTCGGCTAATTCTTTTGCTGCGGCCTCAGGTCGAGCTCCGGTTGTAAATGCTTCGGCGGCTTCTTTGCGACGTTTAACTTCGGATTTAACAATTGCTAATACTTCATCGCTAGTTAACTCGCTACCTTTGGCGATCTGGTCATTCATAATGCGAGTTTTTAGACCGCGCAAAGTGTCGACAGCCAACTGATCTTTGGCTTTAAGTTTTTCGACTAGAAGTTGTTCAATTTGAGATAAGGATAAATCCATTTGAATGAATTAATTAACGACGCTTTTTAACAGGTTTTACAGCTTTACCAGTACGCTTCATTTCTTCGCGAATTTCGCGAAGTTCGCCACGACGAATAGCAGTGCTACGTTGTAGATTACGACTTGGTTCAGGTTCAAAAAAACGAGTTTTGCGCGCACGGATTAAAACACCGCTTTGTTGAATTTTGCGGTTAAACCTTCGGAGCAAGCTATCGAAGGATTCATTTTCTTTACGTTTTACTTCTACCATTACACTCACCTCTTTCCTATAGATAGTTCGCGGCTGTTACTAGGGCGAACGTAATAAATGCGCCTATCATTAAAGTTGGGCGCATTCGACCAATAATATCTAAATTGTACGTTAAATTGTCGATTTGGTCAAACCGGCCATCGGACCAAATAAAAACCGCGCAACAAATAGTTAACGCGGGTTTAAACTGCTAGTTAGGCTACTGCTTCTAGAGGAATTTGAGCAATGACCTTATCCAACTCTTCAGAGTGAATCTCTGCTACGATCAGTGAATTGTCGCCTACCTCTGAAATAAGCCGACTTGGGTCGTACTCACTTACAGAACTTGAGTATGGAGCTAACACTCTTTGTACTGAATCAAACACAGCGATGTCGTCGCTAAGTGCCACAGCTAGTTGGTAATAACGATCGGTAGAGCGTGTAATTAGATCTGCAACTTCACTCTGCTGCTTGAACATATCTCGTTTGATATCAATGTAGGCCTGCTCATGTGAAATCGTATCCAATTTGGATTGATATTGATCTAAGCCTTTTTTAACCTTGTCTCTCCGTACCTTAAACTTCTCATGCTCAGCTTGAACCAGAAACCAACGGCTCTCTGCTTCACCAAGATCTGATTCCAACTCCAGATACAACTCAGTATCACTGGGAACATTCTTCTTTATCCCACATAGCCTAGAATAAACGGTTTCTGCTTGAGAAGCTTGATTTTGAAAAACACCATCAAGTTTAGCGAATTCTCCAACTTCTGGATCGAATAAATCACGTTGGTACTTTTTAATTCGTTCTTTGTAAAAGTTAAACAGGAGTTGCTCTTTATCTTGATTCGAATATCCTAAAACTTTTTCTATTGATTTTAAAATATTATCAAGACACACCATAACCGGAACCATTACAAAAATTTCATAAAATAAAGTTGGTATTAAAAGGTAAAAAAGGTTATCAAAATTACTACCCAGTAACAACATTATACCGACCAACATTATCGACAGTATAACCGGCAAAACAACCATACCATGCATATAATTCTTGGCCTTACCTTGTTTGGCTATAATGAATCGCTTTAGCCATTTAGGAGCAATTCGCCAAAAACGAAATTGCTCCGGCAAAGATTCAGGCACATTCAGCTGAGTCAATAACTGATCAATATTTTTACCATGGTTGGCTTCAATTGTATCCAAAGGTGCTAAATCGATAAGCTTCCCGACTTTGTCATCAATAGTTAAAGCTAAAGATTCTGTTTTCATAAATCCTCCTAAATAAAATAATCGCACAACAAAACATTGTACGTTAAATAGCCGGTTTGGTCAAACGGTCAAAATAAAAAACCTTACCGCTTTTTTAAACAAAAACAGTAAGGTTTAATGAATGATAATGAAGCCTAATAAGATTCGTCGTCGTCATACTCAGACTCAATTCCGTTCTGACCAGACTCAACAAGATATTCTCGACCATATGGAACGCCTTCATCTTCCAAGTGAGCCTGCTGGTCAAGGAAATCAGCTCGTTCCTGCAAGTCTCTTTCCATCTCTTCCTCTTCAATCAAATCATCGAGTGAAGGGTAAGGAGGATCAAATGAATTATCTATTTCACTCTCTTCTCTTTCATAGAATTCAGGTTCCTCTAAAACAAGACCACCAATCATGATATTTACCTCCATAAATATTGAATGAGTTAAGTATAACATAAAAGCAGATATTTGTCAATATCTGCTTTTTCTAGTTCTTACTCCCCCCTAATCTTCTTAGCCAATGCTTCGAGCTCCGCATCATCAGCGCGAGCCGCGTCATGTGACGACAGATATCCTTCATACTGTTCAAAAAATTTGTCGTGAGTGCTGATTAACGGCTTCCATTCCGGAATATTGGTGCCATGCATTGGATAAAGCTTGGCATGAATATGATTAACTCCATAGCCTTCAAAAATCAAACCACTACGGCCAACATCTTCGAAAGCGGCGTCCACGAGCTGAGCTACTTTTTTTGTAGTCAAAATCAAATCAGTGATTACATCGTCAGGTAATTCA
The DNA here is from genome assembly GCA_964453405.1 of uncultured Candidatus Saccharibacteria bacterium. Lineage (GTDB taxonomy): Bacteria > Patescibacteriota > Doudnabacteria > UBA920 > UBA920 > UBA920. The sequence continues at coordinate 35,805 of CAYVOF010000005.1, forward strand.
AAAATATAACTTGGGTAATGTTGTTTAGGGATAACCACGGTCACACCTTCGGTATTAGGAAAAATAGACAAGAACGCAACGTGCTTATCATCTTCCCACACTTTGGAAGCCGGCAGTTCGCCAACAGCTATTTTACAAAAAATACAGTCGTCCATATATTTAAACTCCAACGGCGCGGCGGCTATTAACGCCCCAACCGCTTACAAACTTCTTCGATAATTTTTTCGTAAGGGAATATTTCTTGCATACCGCTTTTTACATCGCGTAAAATCACCATTTCATCCATTGCTTCTTTTTGGCCCATGATCAAGGCGATTGGAGCTTTGTATTCCTGAGCAGCTTTAAGTTGGTTCTTTACTCCTTCACTCCCAAAGTGGTCGTGAACTTTAATATCATTAGACACCAAATCGCGGAATAAGCGTAAACTTTTTTTAGCAGCCAACTCACCTAATGGAACTAAAAATACTTCGCTGTTAAAATCGCGCTGCGCTTCGATCTCCGAAACTTCCATGGCGCGGGCGACGGCTGCCATGTTACCCACAAAACCAAATGCGGGCATTGGCTTGCCAGCCATATGCTTAACCATTTGTTCGTGATGAGCACCTTCGCCAATAACTAAAGTTTCTTTTGGGCTCACAAATTTAATGACAAAATTAGTCAACGAAGTCCCCTGTTTGCCAGCGTAGTATTGGTTCAACTGATATGGAATGCCTAATTCGTCTAACGCCTCTAATACATTAGTAAAATGGGTTTTGCTAGTTTGATCCAAATAGTCTAGAACGCTTGGCGCTTCTGCTACAACCAGTTGGCAGGACAAATTCTTGCAACGCAATACATTCAAAACGCGGTTATTTAAATGCTCGATACAATCTTCGCATAAATCAAAATCTTTGCCTTTGAGATAATCTTTTAAAACATTTTGGTAACTAGTTTGTGCGTTAACATCGCCGAGCATGTTAATTTCAATCTGAATACCTTCCTCCAAACCTAAGGCTTTGAGGAATTCCCATATTGCGCTGATGACCTGTGCTTCAGACAAATGATTAAAACTACCTAAGACCTCGAATCCAAACTGATAGCTTAAGTGCCCAGCCTGACGTTCATCCTGTTCGATAATATTATTAAGGTAGAACCACTTGGAGAGAGGCTGAGTTTCGGATACTTTGTTTTGAACATAGTAACGTAACACAGAAGGCAGTACGCTTGAGCGTAAGACCATAGTCTTATTCCCAAGTTGAGTATAAATAGTACGCTGTAAGATGTGAGGCTGGTCACGGAAGATTTCGGTGTAAGTTTTTTCTTCCTCTACTATCGGAATTTCGATAGGCAAAAACCCATAACTGCGGCTGGTATCATGAAGCTGTTTGATGATGCTATTCCAGTAAGGACCGCTTTGGGTAAAGATATCTCGAAGGCCGTTAAGGCTTCCGGATTTAGTGGCAGTAGGAATTTTTTTAGCGACTTTAGTCATGAGAGGTTTAGATTATTCAAATTTGAGTGATGGATATGTTGGAAAGCCAAAGGTGTCAAGTGGAAAGGCGCGCAGCCAAGCGTGGCCGATAATATCATGCTTAGGTAAAATTCCCCAAACACGGGAATCACTCGAAGCCAATCGGTTATCTCCCATTACAAAGTATTCGTCGCTACCCAAAGTTATAATATCGTCCTTACCAAAAGTAATTCCATTGCTTGGTAAATAAGGTTCGTCTATTAATGCTCCATCTGGATGCTGCGCATTATAAACTTTGGCACGGCCGCCATCTACAATTTGCACTTTTTCGCCTGGCAAACCAATAATGCGTTTAATAAAATACTGAGAAGTGTCTTTTGGGTATCGGAAAATGATTACATCGCCTCGCTGTGGTTCATGAAAACGATAACTAATTTTGTCGACTACTAAATATTCTCGATTATGAAAATTTGGCACCATCGAAGACCCTGATACCACAAATGGTTCAGCAATAAAAATACGAATGGCAAACATTAGTACTACAGCCACTACGACTACTCTTATTAATTCCCACAAAAAGGAATTTACTGATGGTTTTTGCTCGTCTAAGGGGACGTCTTCGATGACTATTTTTTGATCCGACATTTTGATTTCAAATAATTTTATAACATATGAACTATAACACCACCAAATCAGCTGTGCAAGGGCTAAATCTATAAACAAACAGCCCCTTAACTAAACAGGTTTAATTCGCTATAATACTCTAGTATTTACCAAGATATTAATCGGAGTTTTATGGACGCGCCTAAAATTTACAGCACTAATATTCAAAATAACAATCAAGAACCGACAGTAACGCAGGACTTAATTCCTCCAAAACGACCTCGCCGCAATTTAAAATTGGTGTTGGCTTTTATGGCTATCATAATTTTAGGGCTGGGCGGTTATGTAGTGGTTAAAGCTACTAATTTAGCTGACAAAATTTTTGTGGGAACTGACCATAGTTTATTTGGTCAAATTTCTGACCTAATTGGAAGTCAAACTGGCAACAAACTATTAGGTGAAAAAGACGGCCAAGTTAACGTACTGATTTTAGGTATTGGTGGAGTCGGCCATGACGGTCCGTATCTATCCGACACCATGATGGTGGCGCAAATTCGTCCAGGCGACAATAAAGCTACTATGATTTCTATCCCCCGCGACTATTTAGTTAACACCAAAGAGTTTGGTCAGCGTAAAATCAATTCGGTATTTGCCGAAACTTTTGCCAAAACTAAAGACTGGGACAAATCAGGCCAAGCCGCAATTGATGTTGTAGAAAAAATGTCAGGTCTTGATATCCCCTACTTTGCAGTTGTCGACTTTGCAGGATTCAAAAAAACAATAGATCTTCTCGGCGGTGTTGATGTGACAATTGATAACACTTTTACTGACTACACTTTTCCTAACACCACCGAAGGCTACATACCTGCAGTAACATTTACAGCCGGACCAGAAACTATGAACGGCGAACGCGCTTTAATTTTTGCTCGCTCTCGTCACGCCGCTGGCCCCGAAGGAACTGACTTTGCCCGTAGTGCGCGCCAACAAAAGATTATTCAAGCTGCGAAAAACAAATTGGTGTCATTAAACATTATTGCTGACGCCGGTAAAATCAATGAGCTGTTTACTATTGTCGGCGATCATTTTCATACTAATTTAAGCGCCGGCGAATTGATCCGCCTTTACACCTTAACCAAAGATTTTGGTAGCGACCAAGTTAGCAGCCTTAGCTTAGACCCAGAAACCAATTTAATCTGTCCAGAAATCTTAGAAAGCAATGGTGCATATGTGTTAACACCATGCCCTGGCAAAAGCACACAGGACATTCAAGACTACTTTAAAAACAGCTTTGACAGCAGCAAGTTTAGTACCGAAAAAGCCGTAGTCTGGCTAGCTGACAGCACTGTTGCAGGCAAGCTCTATAAAAAAGCTGAAGCCGAATTGGTTGCAAATGGTCTCACAGTCTATAAAGTCATATATACCGGCAAACCGCTGACTCAAAGCGTGGTGTATCCAGTAAACCAGAAAGAAGCTACAATTAACTTAATTAAAGACAAACTTCACGCAAGCAGCGTATCATTAGCACCGCCTGGGATCAAAATTGACCCCAAAAAAGTGGATGTGATTATCATTCTTGGAGAGGAAGCTCAGTAAATTAAATAGCAGTATGAACAAACGCTTACCTATAGTTGCAATTGTTGGTGAACCAAACGTTGGTAAATCAACTTTGCTAAATAAAATTGCTGGTACGCGTATTGCCGTAACTTCCGAAGTTGCTGGTACTACACGCGACCGTCAGTATGTCGACACCGTCTGGAACGGCGTTGATTTTACATTGGTCGACACCGCTGGAATCACTTTTGGTTCCAAGCAGGAATTAGAAGGAGAGCTACTAGAACAAATTGATTACGCCTTTGAAGAAGCAGACTTAATTTTGTTCGTTGCTGACGGCAAGCTTGATGCTGGTACTATTGACCGCAAAGCTGTAATTAAATTCCGCAAAAGCAAGAAGCCGGTAGTGCTCGCCGTAAACAAATTGGACTCCGCTGTTAAGTTGCGTGAATTTGGACCAGAATTTGCACGCTTAGGAATTAAGAATGTCTTCCCTATTTCTAGCACAACAGGACGCGGTATTGGAGATCTTTTAGATAACATCACTGCAGAACTCAAAAAATTAAAAATCCCAGCTTTCGAAAAAGTAATTGGAATCCCTGTAGCTATTGTTGGTAAGCCTAATGTTGGAAAATCCAGTTTAATTAATAAAATTTTTGGACAAGATCGTGTGATAGTATCTGATATCCCTGGAACTACCCGAACTGCCATTGATGTATCTGTTAAATTCGAAGGCGACGACTATACTTTTATTGATACTGCTGGTTTAAAAAAGAAGGCACACCGCCAAGCTCAGCCGGATGTGTTTTCTGTGTTTCAAACTTTTAAGGCTATTCGCAAAAGCGATATCGTGATGTTTGTCGTCGATGCCACAGAAGAAGTGACTAAACAGGATATGGCAATTGCCGGCGAAATTTTAGAACTAGGCAAAGGCGTCATTATTTTAGTAAATAAAATGGATAAGTACGACGGTGAAGACAAGGCACTTAAAGATTATGTGTCGCGATTCTTTCCGTTCTTATGGTTTGCACCTGTGTTCTTTGTTTCTGCGCAAACTGGCGACGGCTTAAATGATGCTTTAAAAGCTATTAAGCCGATTTACGAAACTCGAGGAAAGATCATGCCGCAAGAAGACTTGGATCGCCTCTTGGAATACACACTTAAGAAGAATCCACCGCGTCGTATGCTCGATCAAAAAGAACCAAAAGTGCATGGCCTGCGCCAAATTGGCACCTACGCGCCATTGTTTGAGTTGGTAGTGAATCATCCTGCCGCAATTTCAACAGCATACAAGCGCTACCTCGAAAAAGAAATTATCAAAAAGATGAACTTCTGGGGAACACCGATTAAGATTCATTTGATTAAAAAGGGATAAAAATAAAAAAGAAGCGACCGCCTAATTATAGTGCGATCGCTTTTTACTTATTTCTTTTCGTATTGTTCGCTGAACCTATGATCTTCATCCAGTTTTTGATCCAAAACTTCACAGGCTTCTTCAAAAGTCTGAGGCCTGGGTTCTGATTCATCGTCATAATCCATAAATGAAGCGCCAAGTTCCGCATAGCGGCCTATTAAATGAGGAACCTCATAATCTTTAAATTGTCCCCAATCTGCCAATACTACAATATATTGACTCATGATCCGATTCATATTAACCAAAGTAATTACCTTATCAATCCAATCGGAAATTTCTTTATCTCTTTCACGATCATAATCGATTACAAACCATTTATAACTAAAGAAAGGTTTAAGCCAATACAAGGCAGGGACTCGAGTGAGATCCTTTTCCTCAACGATAGTAATTCTTTTATGTCTTCTCATAATTCCTCCTGTTTTCACTTATCGCAAAATAATAACCGATTTTTGAAAATTGGTCAATCAGGCTATAATATCCATATATGAAAATAATTGTCGGATTAGGAAATCCAGGAAAACAATACGAACACACCCGTCACAATGCTGGGTTTTTGGCTGTTGATCATTTTTTAAAAAGCCACGAAGCCATCACCTGCCAAAGTAAGTTTAACGCTCAAATTTGTGAATATCATGAAGATGGAATAAAAGTGTTTTTTGTTAAACCTCAGAGCTTTATGAATTTGTCCGGCGAAGTAGTAAGTGAAATTGCTAATTTTTATAAAATTGGCGTGCCTACTGATTTGCTAGTAATACACGATGACAAAGATTTAGAGTTTGGAAAAATTAAAATGACCGAAGGAAGTAGCAGTGCCGGTCAAAACGGCGTCCAAAATATCATCGATCAACTCGGCACTAAAAACTTTCACCGCATCCGCATTGGCGTCGAGGCACGGGAAGCAGACTCACCTATGAGTACCTCTGATTTTGTTCTGCAAAAGTTTACTGATGAAGAAATAAACAGCTTATACACAGATATTCTGCCAAAAACCTCAAAACTTATACAAAACTTTATAAAATCTTAAAGTGGTCTTGAACAGCCCTATGTAATGATAAGGATATGTGGGCCGGGTTCCTGGTTGGACAAGAATGGCTAACCACCTATTCTCTGCGGGTTCGATTCCCGTCCGGTCCACCATCCTTGAAAAAGGATTCATGTGTGTGGTATGATGCACACGGTTAGCCATTCTAAGAGCCATCAGGCCCGAAATAAAACCGCCGCTGAGGCGGTTTTATGTTTGAAAAAATAAAAACCGCACAAAATTGCGTGTGCGAGTTTCTTATATAGACCGATTAATCTACCGGCCACGAGTATTGTCTCATATGCTTGAGCCAACCTTTGCAACTTTTAGAATCGTAATGTCCATAGATGAGCTGATCCTTAGCATCTCCTGATAGACAGCGACCCTGAAAATCAAAACACTCTCCAAGTCCGATATTCGAATTGTCTGCAGACTCTAAAATATCGATCCGTACTTCCAACCTGGTCCTTCCTTTTAATTTACTATGTGGACCAAAGTTCAGTTTGATGGTGAAATGCAAGTTTTCGGCTTTACGTTGAAATTTGTTCATAAAGTGTTGTTGAAAACTGTGCGTTCCTGGACCATCGACAATTTCATATTCTGTTCGTGGTAGCAATAGTGCCATAAAGCACCTCCTATAAACTAAAAAAATAATCTCCTCAGAGATACCTGCCATAAAACAGGATTTTGATGAAAATAAAACCGCGTTGGCAAAAGCCGCTGCGATTTTTGTTTTATCTTCACTACCCTATCTGCAAGTGAGAACTGCCGAACAAAAGCTCAACAACGCTACTTAACCACTAGTATCATAGAATAGGAGGGATGATCTATGAATTCGTGACTTGCAAATAGGGCACTAAAGACAAATTTTAAAAGCTCGTTCATCCCAATTCAAGCTTTAAAGACATTATACACTTCTTTTAGGGATTTGTCAAGAGTCCTATAAAAGCCATGATTTAGCCCTATTTTAAGCATTTTAGATAAAATTAAGGAAAAATTGAAATTTTACTTGGCAAAATTTGAACTGGCCTTTACCAATATTGTGCCAAAATTTAATTATGAAACACCTGACATTTTTACTCTATATATTATCCCGATCCATCAGTCACCCTAAGCCCGCGCTCATCGAAGCATTGCAAGATTGGCCAACTACTTCGCCTAATATTGATCTAGTTAATATTGAACCGGTTCAGTTTTGCAAAACTCTTCAATTAAATAAAGACCAAACTGCTAAATTTTTAAGCCACTTTAAAACTAAAGCAGAAACTGAACAACTAAAAGAAGAGTTTTTTAAATCGCTCGAGCAAAATGATATTCAGGCTATAAATTTATTCGCACTCTCCTATCCGTCTCAGCTGTTACAAATTCCTGATCCGCCATTAATTTTATACGTACGTGGTAATAATATTAAACTCCTCGAGTCAACTTCACTTGCCATGGTGGGTAGTCGCCGTGCTAGTGGGTATGGAAAATTAGTAGTTGATAAATTAGTAGGTAGTTTGACAGGAAGCGACCTGACTATTATTTCGGGTTTGGCATATGGCATTGATTCACTCTCCCACCAAGCATCGATGAAAAATAAACTATCAACTATCGCAGTATTAGGAAGTGGTGTTGATGATGAGACAATTTATCCAAGAGCTAATTTTAATCTAGCTAAAGACATTTTAATGAATGAGGGTTTGTTAGTGTCGGAATGTCCACCTTACACGCCGGCAATGAATTATCAATTTGTTGCCCGCAACCGAATTATCGCTGGTCTCGCCCAAGCCACCGTAATAGTTGAGGCTGCCGCCCGTAGCGGCGCCTTACTAACCGCTGACTTTGCGATGGATTTTAACCGCACTGTATTTGCGGTGCCTGGACAAATTTTTTCACCGCAGAGCGCTGGAACAAATCATTTAATTCAGCAGGGCGCGCAAATGCTTTCTACTGAAATCGATCTACTAAATGAGTTTAATATTGATCCCAAAACTGTCGCAGCAACAAACATTCAATTTTCTAACGAGCAATTGGCTGTGCTAAAATGTATGAGGCGCGGTGGCGAAACCATTGAACTAGAAGATCTAGTTCAAAAATCTGGGCTACAACTCGGGCAAGTGCTCTCAGCTTTAACTGAATTAGAATTAAATAAAGTTGTTGCGCAGCCAAGACCACAAGTGTATCAAAAATTATGAAAAAATTTCTTCCTCATATTTTAACGTTTGTTGTTATTATAATTGCCGCATGCGGATATTTATTCTACTCCGGCGTCTTAAACTTGTCTGGAAACAAAATTACCATAAATAAATCGAGCCATGATTCACTTGAAGACTTTTATAAAACTGGTCAAGATTTAGCTCTAACTGATGATGGTCCTAATGTAAACTTCTTAGCAGTAGGCGATATTATGCTATCCAGAGATGTGGCCAGAGCTATGATTGCCAACGACAAAGACGCCAATTATCCATTTCGTAATTTGGCCAACTTATTAATAGAAACAGATTTTAATTTTGGTAATTTGGAATCACCTTATTCTGGAAAGGACACACTCAACCCAAGTAGTTCGCTACAATTCAATGCGCCAATTTGGACCACGGCCGGTTTGATAAATAGCAATTTTAAAGTTTTAAATTTAGCCAATAATCATATCTTTGACCAAGGATTAGATGGCTTGCTATATACTAAAAAGCATTTAGAAGAACAAACCTCAATTACCACAGTGGGTGTTGGTAATAATTTAGATGAAGCCTGGCAAGGAAAAGTTATAAAAGTCAAAGGAATAAAAATTGGCTTTATCGGGGCATCTTTTTCTAGTTTGAATGACGGAGGCGCAGTCACAAATAACAATGTCGCCCGCATTCAAAATACCACCAGATTAATTCAATCCATAAATGATTTAAAATTGCGCAGTGATTTTATTGTCATCACTATGCACGCCGGCGAAGAGTACACCCGCGAACCCACTCAAGCCCAAAAAGATTTTGCGCACAGTGCAATTGATGCTGGTGCAGATATTGTAATCGGTGCGCACCCTCATTGGATTCAACCTATCGAAACTTACAAAGGCAAACAGATTTTTTATTCATTAGGAAATTTTGTTTTTGATCAGGAATGGAGTCAGGACACAAAAGAGGGTTTAACTTTAAAAATTACTTTGAACAAACTTGGCGGCTGCAGCACCAGCAGTGCAACCCCTGGCGCAGCTTGCGGCACAGATGTCCAAGGCAACCCAGTAGCCGCAAAAATTAAACAGATTGAACTTATCCCAGTGATTATAGAAAATTACGCCACTCCCCGTTTAGCTAACGAGGTCGAGAAACAAAAAATCTTTAAAAAAATAGACGTGACCACAAATGTGATCACGCCGTAATGCTCAACTTATTTTGGCACGTAAAATTCCATTTTCCAACACCAACCGATGATGAGGTCATATTTTTCAATAGAAAATCTGTACCCATAACTCCTTAAAATCTCTGTCACATCATCCTTTATATCTTGATTTCTATCAAATTCAAAAGGGTGACGAATCACAGATCGATCAGGACGAAAATTCCTCCTCACATACGAGACTACATAGTCCAAAAATTCCTCGATGCGTTCACGTTTTTGAGGTGGAACAGAACCAGACAAACGATTACTCGACACCACCTCAAACAAATCTCTATAACTCGGAATTGTAGTTTTAATCATAATCTCTTCCTCCTAAAATGATTTTCGCTTTGGTTTGGTATAATAACAAAGACAACATTATTTGACAAGCTTACAGGTTATCGTATAAACTCCCTTTTGTATCTATAAAACATTTTTAATTTTTCATGTCCAAGCAACTTATTATAGTAGAATCACCTACTAAAGCAAAAACAATTTCTAAATTTCTTGGCTCCGACTACGAGGTCGAAGCCAGTTTTGGTCATGTACGCGATTTACCTAAATCAAAGATTTCGATTGATATTGAGCATGATTTTAAACCAGTTTACGAAATTGCACCAAAAGCCAAAGAAGTTATTTCTAAACTAAAGAAGATGGCTAAGACTGCCTCCTCTATTATATTGGCAACTGATGAAGATCGCGAAGGAGAAGCTATCTCCTGGCACTTAGTAGAGGCCTTGGGCATGAAGTACAATGACGCCAAATTAAAGCGCATTGTTTTTCACGAAATTACCAAGGGCGCGATCGAACACGCCTTAAAAACTCCACGCGCCATTGACTTGAATTTAGTCGACGCCCAACAAGCGCGCCGCGTTTTAGACCGTTTAGTGGGTTATGAATTATCGCCGTTTTTATGGCGCAAGATTCGCTATGGTTTATCCGCGGGACGGGTACAGAGTGTGGCAGTCCGCCTTATAGTAGAGCGCGAGCGAGAGATTCAAGCTTTTAAAGCAGAAGAATATTGGAGCATCGAAGCGCAGCTTTCTAAACAAAGTGGTACACCAATATTTACTGCCAAGCTTTCTAAAATAGATGGCAAGGCTGTGGGCAAGATGGGCATCACAAATTCGCTAGAGGCAAAAACAATTACCACCGAGCTCGACGGCACAACTTACAAAGTCATCGACATTTCTAAAAAAGAAGTTAAACGCAACCCATCTCCCCCATTCACCACTTCGACATTACAGCAGGAAGCTGCCCGTAAACTTGGTTTTAGTGCCAAGCAAACTATGGCTGTGGCGCAGGGTCTATACGAAAAAGGTTTCATCACCTATATGCGTACCGACAGTTTAAACTTGGCTCAATCAGCTTTGGCGCAAGCGCAAGAAGTAATTGTACAGCAATTTGGTAAGCAATATGGATTAAGTGAAGCTCGAACCTTTACCAATAAGAGCAAAGGCGCGCAGGAAGCTCACGAAGCGATCCGTCCAACTGATCTTTCACATTTACCAGATCATCTTAAAGGTGAACGCAATGGCCAGCGCTTATACGATTTAATTTGGAAGCGTACTTTAGCTTGCCAAATGCAGCAAGCCATTTTTGATCAAACTGGCGTTGATATCGCTGCTGGACCCCAAACAGCCGCAGGCAACGAAGCCAAGTATACTTTTCGTGCAAACGGTCAGGTTGTTAAGTTTGATGGGTTCATTCGTGCCTACACCGAAGGAACCGACGAAAAACCAGAAGACGAAATCGAAGGCGTTCTTCCAGAATTAGATGTCGAAGAACTTTTAAAGCTGCATGAACTTTTGCCATTACAACACTTTACCGAACCTCCTCCGCGCTACACAGATGCGACTCTTGTTAAAACTTTAGAAGCCGCTGGAGTTGGTCGTCCTTCTACCTACGCGCCAACACTTACTACAATTCAGGATCGCGGTTATGTAATTAAAGAAGATAAAAAATATTCGCCTACCGAAGAGGGTTATTTAGTGACCGACATGTTGGTCGCCAACTTCCCCGAAATCGTGGACATTAACTTTACTTCGCAAATCGAAGAGCAGTTTGACGACATCGCCGAAGGTAAGCGTAAGTGGGTTCCAGTACTAGAAGAATTTTATGGTCCGTTCAAAAAACATTTAATTGAAAAAGAAGCTAGTGTAGAAAAAACCATTGAGCTGTCCGACACGCCTTGCCCACACTGCCAACAGCCGATGTTAATCAAGTATGGCCGCATGGGTAAATTCTTAGCTTGCCCAGAAGAAGGCAGTAAAGTGACTTTACCAATGCCCGAAGAAGCCGCACAGATCGCAGAGCTAGAAGCTAAGACTCGCGACTACGTCTGCCCTATCTGTGGTAAGAGTATGGATGTTAAGCGTGGACGCTTTGGATTCTTCCTTGGATGTGTTGATTATCCAAAGTGTAAAGGTATTTCTAAAATTTGGAATAAGACCGGCTTTAAATGTCCAATGTGTTTAGAGTCCGCGGATCGAAAAGAAAACCCTGGCGACGTCGTAGAAAAAAAGAGTCGTGGTCGTGGCAAACCATTTTTTGCTTGTACACTTTGGCCAGACTGTACTTTAATTTTAAATGTTAAACCTGAATCAGAAGTTCAATTGATAGAGTTATACGCAGAATCAAAAAAGCCAAAACCTAAAGCTAAACGTAAAGTTGCTAAAAAACGAGCTACTAAAAAAGCTGCTAAACCGATCGCTGCCGCACCCCTTGAAGAAAAAGCTTAAGTAAGGTAGAATTGTTGAGTATTTATAAATACTCAACTACCATGGGTCGGTAGCTCAGCTGGTAGAGCAGTGGCCTTTTAAGCCATTTGTCGCGGGTTCGAGCCCCGCCCGACCCACCAAA
>CAYVOF010000006.1:0-39152 GCA_964453405.1 uncultured Candidatus Saccharibacteria bacterium
GTCCACCAGGACCCATCGCAGAAAGACGACGCTTGTGTTCCAATTCAGCCAACGGGTTGGTTTGGTCCATGAACTGAGACAATTGAGAAGAAGAGAAGAACTCTTGAGTAGCAGCCACAATTGGACGAACGTGAATAAGTTGAGCTGGGGTTACAGTTTCGAGATCAGCTAAAGACATACGATCTTTGCTAATACGAGCCATGCGCGCCAAACCAACACGGTAACGAGTTTGAATAAGTTCACCCACCGCGCGAATACGACGATTAGCTAAGTGATCAATATCATCAGCAGGAGCACCACTATTATTAAGTTTGATAATTTCTTTAACTACAGCAACCATGTCGGCCTGATCTAAAATACGAGAATCATGGTCAGCAGGAAATTCTAAACGCTGGTTAAATTTGTAACGACCAACTTCGGAAATATCATAACGGTCAAAGTTAAAGAACATCGCGTCGATTAAAGAACGCGCGTTATCAACTGTCGCTAAGTCACCTGGACGAATACGCTTGTAAACTTCTTTATATCCTTCGTCAGCATTACTAGAAGCATCTTTGTCTAAAGTATTTTGAATGTATTTGATTTCTGGATTGGTATCAACATCTTTAAATGCTTCCAAAATTTGTTCATTGGTTTTTAAACCAAAAATTCTAAGTAAAGCTGTTACAGGAATGCGACGTTTGCGATCAATCTTTACACCGATCACGCCGGCGTTATCGGTGTCGAGCTCTAGCCACGCACCGCGATTAGGTACAATCTTTGCACCATACAAATCTTTACCTTTTAAATATTCAGTGGTAAAAAATACACCTGGAGATTTAATTAACTGAGAAACGACTACACGTTCTACACCGTTAATGACTAAAGTTCCGCGAGGAGTCATCAACGGAAAATCACCAAAATACACATCTTGTGTTTTGGTCTTACCGGTAACTTTATTTACTAACTTAGCGCTTACATATAGAGGAGCTTCGTAAGTGGTGTTTCGTTCACGAGCAGTGATCTCATCGTACTTTGGCTTATCAAAGAAGTAATCACCAAAGTAAAGTTCTAAGTTCTTGCTAGTGAAATCATGAATAGGATTGATTTCGGCTAATAATTCTTTGAGTCCGTGCTCAAAGAACCATTTGTATGAATTGAGCTGAACCTCAATTAGGTTCGGCATTTTGACAGCGTCGTGTCGCTTGCTAAAAAACTTGCGCGGATTTGAAGTTTGACCAGGCACAACTACGCTACCAATCTCTTTTGCAGAGGATTTGGACTTTTTGTCGGTAGGCATCTAGAGTATGTCTTCCTAACCCACTTTTTTTGTCAAAAAGGGGTTATTTAATGCTAAATTTTTTGTAAAAATTACTTTAGTCTTTAAAACAGCGTAATTATATAGATAAAACGCTAAAATCTAACTGAGAGACAAAAAAAGACTAAAATAAGCGGGATTTTGTTTTAAATCGTGAAAATATATAAAAGAAGAGGTGCCGCCAAAAGTCTTGAAAAAGGTAAAATATTTAGTTTTTAGAAAAAAAAGACCCCCATTCTTGCTAAAAGCAAAAAAGGGCTGTAAAACTTGCCTTAATTTCCTATGATTTTTCTCACAAATTCATTATAACTGTCAAGGAAATCTTGTCAAGTATTTTTCAAGATTTTTTCAATTTTGTAGTGAAGAATCAGGAAGTATTTAACTCGCTCCAGCTTCGCTACGTAATTATTCGCCTTTTTTGGCGAATAATTACTGGGCTCAGAGTTACGCTCGTTCAAATACTTCCTGATTACAACAAAAATTGGGAAAAGCTTGAAGGAGACCTGGGGAAAACAAAAATAAGACCGATTTCACTAGGAAAACGGTCATCAGTGAGTAGCCAAATACCACTTCTCTACAACTTCATACAATTTGGCCACGCCCGCAATCAAGTTTAGTTGATCCACAACACTATCTGGATTGTGAACATCTAATTTGTATCCCCGATCAATATCAGTTTTCTTTCGTTTGGATCCGTCAGAATATAAACTGACTTGAAAGCTCACTTCCATATTTAAATAGTCGCCGAATATTTCAAGCCTAAATGGACCCATGGAAGTTATGTCTTCGTCACTGTCATAAAATTTGTCCTGCCATTCCTGTTGAGAAAAATGGTCGTGGGAAATTTTACGTTTAGGGATCATATGGCAGAATGCCCTTTTCATGGCCATTTCAACTTTTCTAAGATCGTCTTGACTATTACTATCCATGTCCCGAGCTTGTTGCTGGGTCCACTCCATTATATGTCTCGAATAGTATGCACCCATCATAGCTCCACTCATATCCCTTTTAGAAACAAAATTCTGAAGAGTAAGTAATTGTGGAACAGGATATTCTTTTACATGGTCATACCTAGCCCCGTTAAGTGCGATGAGCAATATAGAAATTGAAGAAGCCGCCGCGCAAACGCGATGATAATTATCACTTACCGGTAGCTCAACTTCATATTGAATCCACCCGCTCTCACTACTCGGCGCAGTACGAATGGTTTGCTCGTAACCCCAAACAGAATCATTAGGTGGGACAAAATTTTTGAATCCAAATTCTTTAAGATCTTTTTCATCTAAATTGAATGTGGTTGGTCTAATTAAATCAAACCACGACATAACTGATTCTTGGACCAAAAACACAATTGTTCCGGGTTCAACAAAACGCATTCGATACCAAGCAGGAAAGTCTGTGCCTTCATGCTCTATTTCTAAAGACAACATTGTCTTGCTGACTATATTTTCTAAAGCATTCATTGATTTTCCTCCTCTAATATTTAGTTTTGTACTATAACAATGTTTAAGTATTGAGGCAAATAAAAACCGGCTTTATTACAGCCGGTTAGAACGGGATTTCATCCTCGTATTCATAATTACCATTACCATTTTTCTGCTCTGGAGCAGGCGGTGTAATTTCAAATACTACATACTTTTCGGTACGTCGAACTATTCGTAAAGATACATCCCCTACTCTACTAATCGGATCCGGCAAGGCCATGTTAAGTATCCTCTCCTCCCATAACTCAGCACCTTCGTATTTAATCTCCTCCATAATTTCGTAATGAAAATAATGATGAGGTGGAAAGTGTTTTTTCCAAATAAAGACTTGGAGATAGTACGGCAACCTCTTTAATGCGGTGACGGCCGCAGCAAACCTTGGGTAAACCATCCAACTTTTTGGAACAAACTTACGTCCATTTTGCTTAAAACCACCAAAACGCACTTGCATATAAATTATCAGCTTCTTTAATTCTTCATGAAGATTATCGATGCCAAATAATTCAGTCCAATACACATCACTCGCTAGTAATTCATCATGGGTCGAAATAGCAAATCTTACAGAACGCTTGGCAGGATACCATTTATACTCAGTGGTTAATCCGCTAAGCCTATTTTTATGACTACCCACATGAACTTTAACCCACCACGGGTCAAACCAATTACTTTTCCATGCAGATACTCTATCAAAGGCATAGCTTTGCAAAAATTTAAATATCTCTGGAGCAACTAATTGATATTGCTCTGTTGTAATGCTGAGATGAGTATGACGACGTGCATAATTTGTCGGATAACCATCTCGATTATGCTTAAGGCCTTCGGCCTGAACATATGGTTTACAACGAAACAAACCGACCTCTAGCAACACTGCTTCTGGTAAATTCAATGCCTCACTTTTATAAGGACCAATTACTGCTAAAACTTCGACTCGAAAATTCGGATTTTCCACAACCCTAACCTTATCTGTGGTACTGTGCGGATTAATATATATGCAACAACGGGCATATTTTTTTACTAATTCCACATCCCGTGAATATTTAGTTATATCTACTACACCTATTGACGACATATTTCCTCCTAAAGATATGTTTTACATATTAGAATAGTCATACCTACTCAAAAAGTCAATAAAAAACCACGCTCTATATAGAATAGCGTGGTCTAATAACTAATCAACAAAGTCGTCCCAAAATCCAGCCTGAACATAAGTTTCGGCCAAGTCTCGGTGAACTTGAAGAATATCATACTTTAAGTCAGTACTGTTCCCAATGTGCTGCAACATGTTTTGCGCTTTGCTCCGAGAATGTTTTTTACCCTTAAAATCGTAGAGGTCCTGGTGTGACCCAAACAAATTTGGCGGTACAGAGTAGCATGGCAAATCTTTCACTTTTTCGATTTTTACCAAACTACCGGCCTTATAATAAGGCTTAGATGGCACAGCAAATCCACAATAACCCTGAATTGGACAAAAGCCACAAAGTGATTTAGAAGTTTTTACTTTCAAAGCTTTTAATCCGTTTTCAAAATCTTTGGGAAAAAGATACAATGTGTTATTTTTGTAAGCTGTATTTTGCGGGTGCGCTGCGCACAACTCTCTGCTCAACACCCATAAGGCTGGATTGAGGTTGAGGTGAGAGAGATTATGTTTATACAAAAACTGATTGGTCCATTGAGCAATGTCGGTAATGATTCCATCCGAAACTCGCCTGTACTCAGAACCCATTAACGCAGTAAGATGCTTTTCCGTACCATCATCTACACCAGTCACAACTTTGAGATCTTTTAAAGTTACGATATTAGTAGCCAACAAAACTCGCAAAGCATGAAAGTCAACCGGAATCGGGCAAGGAAAATCTTCAATCAGTTTTTCTTTTTGCAGCCAAATAATGAACAAAGAAAAAATCTTGCGGCGCATACCAATAATTCCGTCGTCGCGAATCTTGTTATCGATTAACGCAAACGCGGCTTCGAAACGCAGCTCTTTGGGAACATGCTCAACTTGTTTGAATAGATTCAAAATATTGCAGTCAAATCTATTAGCCACCATAGTCATGTTATGTTTCCAAGCAGCAGCGTGCTGTTCAAGTTTGTACCCTAAAGCGTGAGCCTGCTTTTCTCCAGCTGGTTTTAATTTACCAATCAATGGAGCCACTCTATTAATAGCATTGGTAATTTTGCGAACAGTCCATTTTTTTGGATCCACAAATTGCTCGGGCATATACAGTCCGCGGTTTTTTTGGAACAGCGCCCATAGTGGGGTAAAAGGATCTTCGGCCATCACACCGCCGCGCTGCGGCAATGCTGCAATAAAAAGCCAGTGCGCACGAAGCTCTGGACTAACTCCGTCCATCCAAATTCCAAACTGATCTTCTGGTAAAACAATATCTTTGAACAACCAAGATCTTTGCTCCCATTGCTCGCACAAGAGAGTAAAAACCTCAAGTGCACGATTTTCGTCAATAATTACATTTTTAGTCTCGTACATGTCAATTTTTTCCTCCTTATGTGATTTTGTATCATGCCTTAGTTGATTGCTAATGTCAATAAACAAAACAGCGCCGCGGTTAGCAGAGCTGTTTTAGCTTTTGATATTTGTTTTTATATAGAGGTGTGTGAAATTCTAGATCTACTGCGCGGTGAGGAACATGTAACCAAGTATACCTTGATTCTCATATCCAGCTGCTACCGCACTATTTACTTCTGCTTGCGAAGCAGTATACAAATTATCTCTGGTACGAGCATTAAATAACTTGTACAACGGAATAGTGTTAGCTTGAGAGCTTGGCCAAACGTAACCAACAATACCTTCTACAGTATAACCCCAACCAGTTGCTTCGTTTTCGGTTAAACTAAAGTAGTGATGCTTTTCGGTACGGTGGTAAGAACGGTAAACCGCAGAAGTTCCTTGTTTGCGAACTCCATACATATAACCAGTAATACCTTCGGATATATAACCTTGATTTAAGACTGCATCACGTTCTGCTGGGTTAGTAGTATAAAAATGTTCTTTAATTGAATTGTTGTACATTCTAAAGATTGGCTGTAATGCAGTTGGTTGTGGTGTACCACATAATTGCGCTACCACACCTTCGTCTACGTATCCCAACTCTACGATTGCATTTTTTTCTTCCAAGCTTACTGTATGAACGTAGTCGCTAGTTGCGCCACCTTTGTGCATTCGATACCAAGGTGCAGAACCGGTTACACTGCTGGCAAATGTGTATCCTAGAATACCTTCGTTAGTGTAACCATAGTTAGTTGCATCATTAGTAGTTGAATAGTAATGTGCGCCAAGTTGTGGCTGACTACTGCGATAGATTGGCACTGTACCCGTAACTTGTCGGTTGTAAACATAACCGGCAATACCTTCGGCACGATAGCCTGCTGGTTTTTCTGTAGCGCTTGTTGTATACAAGTGATCACCACGAGCTGGGCTCCATGAACGATAGATAGCAGTTAAGAATGGTAGATTGGCAGGATCAGTACAGTTGGCTGCGGTACCTCCACCGCCGCCAGGTCCACCGCCGCCAGCAGTAACAACCCAGTTAAAGTCTTTAGTAGCTGTTCGAGTCGGACCATTAGTACCATCACCTGCTATTGGAGGACATGATACAGAAGTGCTAACAACATAAGTTTGCGCACTAGGAGGTGTTGCACTAAATAATCCTAATGTCTCAGTAGCATTAGCTACATTATTAACTCGAGTAATGGTTGCGCTTGGTAATCTTGGATTAATTCCGGTTAGAGTAAAAGTACAATTAGAAGTTCCAGCATTTACAGTACTAATGTTAGTAGTGTAAGCCTGACCAACTGTTCCATTAGGGAACGAACCAGCGATGCTTAGTGTTGAACCAGTAGGTGCTGCGTTTACTAACCAGCTTAAAGTCTGATCAGCAATTTGGGCGTTTTGGCAAGTAACCTGAATTCTTATTGAAAAAGTACCTGCTGACAATGGAGTTGCTTGGAAGTTACTTGTAGTACCGTTACCGCCAGCTGGAGTAACCATAGTAGCGTTAGCAAATGGAGGTAAAGTAGTAGTACGAACTTGCCAATTACAAGGAGTATTGGCTGTACCAGATAAAGTTAGAGGTTGTGAAGTTTGAACACCAACTGTTCCCGGAGTAAGAGTACCTTCGATATTAATTGCACCTGCCGGAGCACTGTTAACTACCCAGTTAAAAGTTTTGGTAGCGATTTGGGCATTCTGACAAGTTGTTTGAACTGTAACTGTATATGTTCCGGCTGCGCCAGGAGTAGCTTGGAAGTTACTTGTTGTTCCGGTTCCTGCAGGAGTAACCATCGTTGCTGCGGCAAAAGGAGGTAAGGTAGTATTGCGAACTTCCCAAGTACATGGTGTATTTGGTGTTCCTGATAAAGTTAGAGGTTGTGAAGTTTGAACACCAACTGTTCCCGGAGTAAGTTCACCGTTTATAGAAATAGCTGTTGATGTTGGTGGTGCATCCACTAATTGTGATCGCAAAGACATTAAAGCACAACCTGGGTCATCATCTTGTTGCGCACCGTAAGACCAAGGGTTAGATGTATTTTGTCCTGCGATCGCTTTTGCGAAATTTAAACCAGAGGTTTCACCACAAGCATTATTGTTGTCTTGATAAAAGACTTGGACCCCAACTTCTACACCGGATATCATCTTTCCTGTAGGTGCATTTCTTGTCTCGACTCGAACTTGAGCAGAACTAAACTGACCACCGCTCATAACCTGTGCAGAAGGACCGCCGTTAGTACTAGCCCATCCTGTACACTGTTCGCCTGTATTATCTAATGTAAAACAAATTCGAAAATCTTTTAAGTAATTAGGTTGTGGATTAGCGATTGTTACTTTTAAACAATCAGCATCGCCATTAATAGTAACGTTGTTAGATGGTCCATTAACTTCAGCGTTACATGAGTTTGGTAAACTAGGTGAACTAGAATTACTATCACCCATTATCAATTGAACTGTAGGAGAATCGGCTACTGGAGGAGTAGACGGAGGTGTGGTTGGGACACCAGTCCCACCGCCATCGTCAGGCACACAATTACTGTCGATAGGACATGCAGCTTGAGGAGCTAATGGATTTAGCTGATAACCAAATAGATTTACTGGCTGCTTAGTAATCAATACTGTTGCAACTAGCCCAACAATAATCGCGGCACCGGCTAAGCTAGCGATCAAGCCTTTACGGCTTTTGCCTGGTTTACCTAAATTAGGCCCAGTCGGCTGACTTGGCTTAGGTTGAATTGGCTGGATTGGAGCAACACTCTTATTACCTGATCCATTATCTGGAGGGACAATAAACTGACTCTCGTTCATTTTGCTGATTTAATTGTATTTTTATTTTTGTTTCGGAACTCTACTTCACTTAATATTATTTTAGCATATTTAAAGAAATAAATCAAGACCAAAAACACTGTATTGCCCATTTGCCCATATGATTCTGGATAATTTTTGAGCGTGATATAATAAAGTTAATATGATTGCTTATTTATCAGGAAAAATTCTTCAAAAAACTACACAATACATAGTTTTACAACAAAATGAAGGTATTGGTTACAAAGTTTTTGTAATTCCAGAAGTTTTAGAAGCTCCGCTCGGCAGTAATATAGAGTTATATATCTACCACAAGAGTGCGGATGACGGCCAAACTTTGTTTGGTATGCCTAATTTTGAATCTTTGGTATTTTTTGAAATGCTTATATCTGTAACCGGGGTTGGTCCAAAAATGGCGCTAACCATAATTTCCAGTTCAAAGATCGATATTCTCCAGCAAGCAATAATAAACGCGGATAGCGACATTTTTACCCGAATGTCTGGTGTTGGTAAAAAAACTGCTGAACGCATTATTTTGGAACTCAAAAACAAGATGACTGGTGGTGTCTTATCTGGAGCCAGCAGCGGCAGCAGTGATTTATTTGATGCGCTAATTTCTCTTGGTTACAACCCACGCGAAGTGCGGGATGCTGTTACTAAAGTTGATAGTTCGCTAGATACGGCTACGCAAATTAAAGAAGCCCTAAAGTTAATTTCTAAAACCTAGTTATTTATTTGATCGAGTCTCGTAATAGATTATACGAGAAATATTTATGACAATTGTTAGATTAGAGCAGCAACACCAAAAAGAATATGAAAGTTTTGTAGCCGCCCACGCAAGCGGTTCTTTTTTGCAGAGTTGGGGTTGGGGTGAATTTCAAACTCAACTTGGTAAGGAAGTAATTCGTTATGGAATTTTTGAAACAAGTAAACTAACTGGTACTGTTCAATTTTTAAAAATCAGAATCCCTCACTTACCGGGCTATTATCTTTACGCCCCTTATGGACCTGTTATAAAAATTGGAATCGAAGATGTGGATGTCAAAATTTTATTTGATAACTTAATTACAAAAATTAAAATTGAGCTGGCTGATTGCTGGTTTATACGATTTGAACCAAAACAGAATTTAAACCTGATCGGTGTTTCTACGATTCGCACTCAGCCTGGTAAAACTTTAGTTACTGATCTTAATAAATCATCGGACGACATGCAAACAGAAATGCATCCCAAGACTCGATACAACATCAAAGTTGCAGACAAACATAATATTATAATTGAATCAGAAATTAGTGTTTCACCTCAACACGGTTTTCATATTGCCGAACTAGTAGAATTACTAACACAGACCAGCAGTCGTCAAAAATTTCGTAGCTATGACAAAGATTACTACCAGCAAATGATTGATTTTTTTGTTCTACATTCTCGCGCCACTGATTGCAAAGTCAGTCTATATAAAGCGCTCTATAATAAACAGTTGGTCGCAGGAGCAATTATGATTGATCATGGCAAAACGCGCACTTATTTATTTGGTGGTAGCAATGATCAATACCGTAATCTGATGGCTCCTTATGCTCTGCATTGGCGAGCCATGCAAAATGCTAAAAAGGCCGGTTTAACTAAATATGATTGGTGGGGAATAGAAACCGCCACTGGCCAAACCCCAGGATTTGTTCAATTTAAACTTAAATGGGGTGGCGAGCAAGTAACCTACCCCCCTGCTGTGGATGTGATAAATAAAAATGGTTGGTATAGGATTTATAAATTGTTTCGTAAATTAAACAGGTTAATATAAAAAGATCCATCTAAAAGGTGGATCTTGTGGTTTTTGTTGCTGTTGCATAATGCATTATGATACGATTAGTCATTAGAATTCCCAAATCGAGGTTCATATATAATGAGTGTAGAATTTGATTTGCCTTAATCCACTCTGGATCTGTACGGCGTTGATCTGGAGGAACTAGTTGATCTAATTCTTTTCTTTTTTGTAAGGCTTCCCAAAATTTTAGAAATCTAATTTCGGCTTCTGGGTCTAGTCGAGCTGTTGATGATTCACCCCTACAAGCCTTCCCTAACTCTCTTACAGTAGTGTCTTTCTTAGCCAGAAGCACTCGGTCTTTTAAGGGTAAGTATGTTATGCAGTTCTGGTGTCCAGAAATAACCATTCGCCTAAAGATTTGTTGGACTATTTCACCTGGGCTGGGGATATAAACTTTCACAATTCCTATTACCTCCTATTAATAAAACGCTCTTGTACTTTTAGTGGCTGAGACTAAATAGATAACAAAATTTGCACCTTGCCTCCCACCTAAATCTAAATTAGTGTAAGCAGTATGTAAATGACTATTTAGATCTAACCATTCCCTGTTTGCACGACGGTGAGTATGAGAAAGAGTCAAACTGAATGCGTTTAGTTTATTAAATGATTCCCAAAAAGTAAAAAACTTTCTAGCCATTTCTTCATTTAGACGGCATCGCGAATCACTGTCGCCTAAGGCCATTTGCAAATCTTCGATCGTTGTAGTTTTTTGGGCTACAAATACCATATCTTTGTACGGATAATAAATCTGAACATTGGTTTGCGCAGAGGCTATCATCCGTCTAAATACATCTTCCAGTGATTCACTTGGATCACTTACATAAATCTTCATGTTGAATAATACCTCCTGTATTTTTTGATACTTTATAGAATAGCCCTTGTTGATTACAAAGTCAACCATTTACCGTATAATAAGAGTATGAAAGCAATTTTTGATTTATTAAAGACTATTGGCCGAGGCGTGATTCCACGCCCTTTGTTTAAGGCTCTTCAACCAACTTATCATGGCTTAGCCGCTAGCTTGGCCAGTAATTACTACGGCCATCCTAGCCAAAAATTAACTGTAATTGGCGTAACTGGTACTGCGGGCAAATCTACCACTGTGATGATGTTGGCGCACATTCTTAACCATACCAATCATAAGGCTGGGTATATTACTACGGTTGGTAATTTTGATGGTGATCGAGAAATTGTGAACAAGCAAGGATTGTCGATGCCTTCGGGGCCGATTATTCAAAAAGCTTTACGTGAGCTTGTTAATAATGGTTGTAAATACGCTGTCGTCGAAGCCACCTCCGAAGGTTTAGCCCAGAACCGACATCGAGGAATTAATTTTGCTGCCGCACTATTTACCAACCTCTCCCCTGCCCACATCGATACTCATGGAAGTTTTGAAAACTATCGCGCGGCTAAAGGAAAATTGTTTGGTAGCGTAAATAGCAACGGAATTATTGGCGTAAATACAGACGACCCTAATTATCAATACTTTTTAAATTTTAGTGTTGGTAAAAAATTTGGCACCTCAACGCGCGAAGACAAAACTACACAAACTGAGGTACCTATCATTCGCGCAACAAATATAGAAGTTACTCAGGACGCATTAACATTTGAAGTTGAAAAAACTCACTTTAATTTAGAACTTAAGGGTTCGTTTAATATTAGCAATGCTCTACTAGCTATTGGGTTAGCGCAATTTTTGGGAATTAGTCTAGCTGAATCGAGCAGCGCATTAAGTAGTTTTGGCACTGTCCCAGGACGCATGGAGACCATTCCAAACGATCGAGGCATTACTATTATTGTTGATTATGCTCCAGAACCAAGACCGTTGGAGGAATCTCTTCGTGCTGTGCAAATGATTCCGCACAACAAATTAGTGCATGTGTTTGGTGCAACAGGCGGACATCGTGATGTGGCCAAGCGCTTTGAGTTTGGTAAAATCTCCTCTCAGTTTGCTGATAAAATAATTATTACAAATGATGACGTTTATGATAGCGACCCGCAAGAAATCGCTAATAATATTAAAGCTGGAATTGACCAATCAGCTTCTTCTTTGAGCAACATTGCAAAGGACATTGCGAAAGAAGTAATAGTAGTACTAGATCGAAAAACTGCAATTGAGCACGCCATTCAAACTGCAGAGAAGAATGACTTGATTTTGATTACAGGAAAAGGAAGTGAGCAATTCTTGATTTTACCAAACAATGAACGCATCAAATGGGATGATCGCCAAGTGGTTAAAGAAGTATTAGAAAAAATAATATGATGCTTTTTATTAACACAACTGATTTTGATAGTGTAAAATTCGCTTTGATAAATTCTGAGCAAGTCAAAGAATTTTCTAAACAATTAGCTTTTAACCAAAATTATCAAACCTTACACTGGCTGGAAAAGTTTTTAACAAAACAAAAAACTAATATCAAACAAGTTAAAAAAATAGTTGTGTGCTCAGGACCAGGATCTTTTACTGGAATCAGAGTTGGAATATCATTGGCAACCGCAATCGGATTTGCACTCAGTATTCCAGTGGTTACAATACCGAAAAAAGAAGTTCCGGATCACTTGCAAGATTTACTAAAAACCAAAACCACGACGACTACAAAAAAACTACGACTCAATTACGGACAAAAGCCCAAAATTACTAAGTCAAAAAATAAACGCGTAAGCAATTAATGCTAACGCGTTTTGTATATACTCAACTTTGAAACTTTTTGTTCTGCATTTCGAGTTTTTCTAGATTCTCGTTCATCCCAAGTACGTGGATTAATCCTATCAAAAATGATTATTAAAAGGAAAATTCCCAGCCACGAACCTGCAATTAGAATGGCGATTGACAGTGTCCCTATCAAAAAACCAAACTGGTAAAATACTAAAGCACATACAGCACAGGCTAATAAATGCCAACTGATGATTTCCGAAAAAACAATCTTTGGTTCCCAGTTCAGTCCAGTGAACACTCCAATAAAAGCGGCTGTGATCATGGTTAATGACCCGTGATAATAAATTACTTGCGCAGCTTGAAGGCTACCCATAAAATAACTGGTCCAAATTACGATACTAAGCACAATAAAACATATCTTGATTATATTCCAGATCATTTTACCTCCTATATTTTTCAAAAATCCCCTAAAACTTAACCGGGGTTTCATAGAATGATACCTTATTCTTTAAGTTTAAACAACCAGCTGGATACCGCGATCATAATTGCCAACCAAATGATCAATATCCCTGCATTATAACCCCAGTCTCCCCAAGTACCGGTGTTTAGATAGACGCTGCGGATCCCGTCAGCTAAATAAGTCGTCGGTAATAATCGTGCAATGGATTGAAAAATTTTGGGTAGTACTTCGATAGGATAAAATATGTTGCCCAAAAATATTAGAGGCATACCAATTGCAGCAGTAACCGGGGCGGCAGCCTCATAAGAATCCGCAAAAGTAGAAATCAATAAACCCATTAACAAAAATATTGGCGCACCTAATGCTGCAAACCCTAAAGCAAACCATAAACTTCCACCAACGGTAGCGCCAAAAAATATCCAACCAACAACGCTTAAAAATAAAACTTGAGCCAAGGCCACTAGGGTTCGACTAAATAATACCGTAGCTAAAAATTCAGCTGGTTTTAGTGGGGTAACTAAAAATCGTTTGATTACATTTCGAGATTTTAAATCTATCATCCAGTAACCCAGCGTATAAATACCACCTTGCATAATGGTCATTGCAATAATTCCAGGGAGTACAAACTGTGAATAGCTCACCCTTGCTCCAACTAAATGGCCAATTGGTAAAATAGATAAGGCCACATAAATTATTACTGGCATAATCAATGTAAAAAACAGTCCTGCTCGATTGCGATAAATTAATCGCAAGTTCATCAAGAATAATTGGAAAACCGCACCACTGGTAAACGATGTATTTGCTTGTGTGTTTGTCATAATTAAGTTTCAAATTCCTTACCGGTCAAGTCGAGATATACATCCTCTAAGCTGGCAGTCCGGACTGTAAAGCTGCTAAAAATAATTTCTTTTTGTCTTAACAATTTAACTACATCCCCGACTACATCCAAAGATTTAATTTCTAAAACTACTTTAGGATAATTGCTATAAACTTTTTCGATATTAGGAAGCTGCTGCCACACAGTTTGGTCAATTTCTTGGTCAGTTAAAAATGAAATCTGAGTTGTGTGAGATAAATCCTCAATTAGTTGATTAGGGTGATTAATAGCTAAAATTGTACCGGAGTCCATTATTGCTACGCGGTCGCAAAGATATTCGGCTTCTTCCATGTAATGAGTTGTAAGGACAACGGTAATTCCAGATTCACGAATATTCTTAACCAAATCCCATACGTCGCGGCGGGCACGAGGATCTAGACCGGTTGTAGGTTCATCTAAAAATAAAACCTTAGGGTTATTAACCAAACTGGAAGCCAAAGTAAAACGCTGTTTTTGACCACCCGACAAATCCTTTACTAAAGAATTTTTTTTATCTTGGAGATTCACAAACCCTAACAACTTTTCCACATCAACTTTTATGCCGTATAATCCGCCGAACAATTTTAATAATTCCGAAAGAGTCATTAAATGCATGTACTCGCTGGACTGCAATTGTACACCAATTTGTTTTTTGATTGCTGCAGTATCCGTGATGTTATCTAACCCCAACACTTTGATAGTGCCAGAAGTCTGCTGATTAAGTCCTTCAATTATTTCTAGAGTTGTGGTTTTACCTGCACCATTTGGACCAAGGATACCAAATATTTCACCTTCAAGAACATCAAAAGAAATCCCTTGAACGGCTTGAAAAGTGGCTTTACCAGCATGGCGGTCTTGCTTAGGAAGTTGGTATGTTTTAGTTAGATGCGCTACTTCTATTACCTTCTGAGGCTGTTGTGACATGTACTAATTTTGCCACAGGTTGACGTTTTGGTCAAAATGTTCTATACTAGGGAGTCTCTATTTTAGACAAAGTAGGAGGATTAAAATGAAGAGTATACGAAGATATTTAATTGAAGAGAGTAATTTGATTGCTATCTACAGAAAAGAAGTTGACAGTAACGATCATTTTCACAAAAGTATTGCGTTCATCCTTGGACTAATTATTGTCGGGCTTGGAATTGCTTACGATGTCACAGGAATAACCGCTCTGATTATTGCCACCCCTGCGCTATCGATAGCACTTTTGGGTACAATTATTCGCCTTGATACAATTGTACATCGGCTGGGGTGGTTATTAGAAAAATTGTCTTGCCCGTGGGAAATGAATCGTAACAGCTTAGTCAATGACAAACAAAATCTAGTTATTGCTGATATATTAAGTTTAGTGCCGGTACTTTTTTATTTGATCAAAGCCTATGCTACATTATGGCCAATTTATGGGACTGATCAAACCATTGGAGGCCGCACTTTATTATGGATAAGTATCTTCTTAAATGTTTTTGGGGTAGTACTATGGATAAATACACCCAGACGTGCAAGAGAAGAAAACGGAGAACCAGTACATCATGATGGAGAGTAATCAGTCATATGAAAAAAGAGCACGAACCAACTAGATCTAAAAGAAGTTCCAACCCTTTTTGGCACAACCAGCGCGGCGCTAATCGACGCCGGCACAGACACCGCACCCCTGCGGGAATTACTGCCACTACTAACTCAACACCAAACACCTTTGCCGTAACAGGCAAACGCGACCGCGACTTTGTTCCCGTGAGCTCCAATGCTCACACCGGAGACATCTTTGCTCCGTTCGTAGTTTTATTTCTGCTCTTTCTGAGCATGTTCCCCAACCGACTATAAAGTCGGTTTTTTGTTATAATACTTATTATGAACTTCCGACTCGAGACCAAATACCAACCGGCAGGCGATCAACCTTTGGCCATCAAGGGTCTGTTAAAATCGCTCGATGCTGGGTATAAGCACCAAACACTGCTCGGGGTCACAGGCTCGGGAAAAACTTTTACTATGGCCAACATTGTCGCCAAAATCCAAAAACCGACTTTAATTATTTGCCACAACAAAACTTTGGCGGCTCAGTTAGCCAGTGAGTTTCAAGAATTTTTTCCTGATAACGCAGTGCATTATTTTGTATCTTACTACGACTACTATCAACCAGAGGCTTATATCCCCCGCTCCGACACATTCATTGAAAAAGAAACGCAGATCAATGAAGAAATTGATCGGTTGCGCAATGCCGCTACCACAAGTTTGATGACTCGGTCAGATGTATTAATTGTGGCGTCAGTATCGTGCATCTATGGTTTAGGTAATCCGGCCGATTATTTAGATTTATCCATGGAATTAAAGGTTGGTCAAAGTTACAAGCGAGATAAGTTACTTCGCCGCTTAACCGACATGCAGTATGGTCGCAACGATTATGATTTGCGCCGCGGTACCTATCGAGCGCAAGGTGATACTTTAGAAATAGTATTAGCATCCGAAGACACTGTTGTCACTCTTCGTTTTTTTGGTGATGAACTTGAAGAAATGCAGCGCCGTCATATGATCAGCGGCGAAGTGTTAGAAGACTTAACTTACGTAAAGATTTTTCCAACCAAGCACTTTGTGACCACCGAAGATAAAGTGCATGTAGCTATGGATAAAATCCGTGCCGAGCTGTTAGCCCGCTTAGTTGAGCTACGCAGCGATGGTAAGGTGCTTGAGGCCGCCCGCCTCGAACAACGCACAAACTTTGATTTAGAAATGCTCACCAACACGGGCTTCGTGCCAGGGATAGAAAATTACTCCCGACACATGGACGGGCGCAACGCCGGCGACCCGCCTTCAACTTTAATCGATTACTTCCCCGATGACTTCACTCTATTTATAGACGAGTCGCATCAAACCATCCCACAGATCGGCGCCATGTATAACGGCGACCGCTCGCGCAAAACTACTTTGGTTGATTACGGATTTCGTTTGCCAAGCGCTATGGATAATCGTCCCCTTCAGTTTAGCGAGTTTGAAGGCAAGGTGAATCAAGTGGTTTATGTTTCTGCTACTCCTGGACCTTATGAAATCAATAAGAGTATAGTTGAAAATGAATTTATTAGCCCAGGCCTTACAAAGAGTAAGAAAAAGCTCCCTGAGCCAGACGTACTTAAAAAAATCACTATTGTAGAACAAATCAACCGTCCTACTGGTTTAATCGACCCGACGATAGAAATTCAACCCATTAAAAACCAGGTCGACCATTTACTAGAACAAATTCGGTTGCGAGTTAAAAACGGCCAGCGCGTGATTGTTACTACTCTCTCTAAGCGTATGTCCGAAGAGTTGACTGAATACGTTAAAGAAGCTGGAATCAAAGCGCAATATCTCCATAGTGAAGTAGACACTTTTGATCGACTCGAAATCCTACGTGACCTACGCCTAGGCGTATTCGACGTAATTATCGGGATTAACTTACTACGCGAAGGCTTAGACTTGCCCGAAGTGTCTCTGGTGGCAATTTTAGATGCAGACAAAGAAGGTTTTTTGCGCAGTGAAACTGCGTTCATGCAAATCATGGGTCGCGCAGCGCGTCACTTAAACGGTCATGTCATTATGTATGCCGACCGCATCACCCGCTCCATGAAAGCCGCCATAGATGAAACTACTCGTCGTCGCAAAATTCAAGAAGCTTATAACACCAAGCACGGTATTACTCCGGAGAGTATTCAAAAGAAAATTGCCGACTCGCGCCTTGCAGGAAGCCATAAAGAAGTGGCGCCTGTTAATCCGAACGAACTCGATCCAACCAAGTTGAGCATGGACGAAGTAAAGTTATATATTGCAGAGCTAAATGATCAGATGGATCTCGCTTCCCGAAATTTAGAATTCGAACTGGCAGCTAAACTCCGAGATCAAATTACCGAGATCAAACAAATTCAAAAGATGCGAAAAAAGAAGTAACAGCACATGCGCCGCAATTCTATTCAAGTCTTGATAATTTTTTGATTGCACTTCGAGAAAAAATTAAAGCCGGTTTTACCACCCCTCAGTTATAATAAATTCTATTCACTATTTTAGTTGAATAGAATTTTTCAATTATAAGGAGAGAATTATGAAGAACATATTTACTTTTGTGGGAATGTTTTTAAGTGTGTCCATTTTTTTTGCGTTTAATGTAAATGCTCAATCAAATGAGGGCGATGCAGGTGCAATTGTCACCGAAGATAGTTTGTTATCCCCCGGTCGTAAACAAATTATATTTGTGATGGCTAAAGATATTGCCGGACCAACCAGAGTAGAATTTTCTACTTACACTAACGAAGGAATAACTAACAGATTTACACCACTTTCATTCCCTACTGGATTACAACGCGGGCAAATCATTCCCATATATAATGGTGAGTTAAATATATTTAACTCCACGCCATGGTTATATTTTTGGGTACAGGTTAGCAACTCTACAGAAAATTATTATTGCCAAACTATGCTACCGGTTGGTTATCGAGAGCAGTACAAGGAGCCGATGATCACTTCGATCACAGAAACTGGTGGTTATAATGCTCCATATCAGATTCTAGCGCGTGGGATTTTTGATACCACCATCCCAAGTTTAATCTTAATCAATACCAACTTATTTGTGTCTCCAAAAACTGTAACCCAAACCGCACCAGGAATGATTCAGTTCAATCTAGAGGCTAATATTAACAGCCAATTCCCGCCTGGAAAGTATCTTCTAACAATCTGCCAGGAAAGACGTTGCGATACATTAGAAGGCCGACATCGGTAATAATTCCCTCTATCAGCACCAGCTAATAGAGGGTTTCTTATTATAACCCTTGCCAAAAACCGCATATTTTGTTATGCTTCCTAAGCTTATTAGGTTCCCTGTCTGCCGTGTCAACTTTAGATAAGGGCGTAGAAAGCACAATCAATTAAATTTTAAATTTAACATGCCAAATACCAGTTCGGCGAAACGCGCCATGCGCCAATCTCGCCGCCGCAACACTATTAACTTGCGAACTAAATCTAAATTCAAAAGCGCAGTCAAAGCAACTCGCACTTTAATTACCGAAGGTAATATCAAAGAATCTGTAGAGAGCTTAAAAAAAGCTATGTCTGCTATAGATAAAGCTGTAAAAAAAGATGTTTTACACAAAAATACAGCTTCCCGTAAAAAGTCTCGCCTTGCGAAAGCAATTGCTAAACTAAGTAAATAAGAAAACCGCCCAAATTTATCGGGCGGTTTTTTTATTCTATATTAATTCAATGTCGCACCTAACGAATAGGTGTGGAGATAATCAATTGATATTGTAATTGCTTGAGACGATTTATAACCTCTGCTAGTAAGAGCCGATAAGGAAGCAAACGGTCTGACCGTAGCACCTTCTGTAATGTAAATAGTTGAGCTAGAAGCAACCTTTACCAATTTACCTTCTGGTAACCGAACAGTTGTTGCGCTATCAGGATAAGTTTGTGAATCAGGAATAGTCACTACATTGCTATAGTCGCTATTCCAAGCTAAGAATACTGCAGCTTCGGTATAAGCTTGCTTCATACCGTTAGCATCTAAGAAATAAATAGTAGAGTTGGAAGCGTACTTAAAGTTAGATGTGCCAGGAGTCAAAGTTACAGGTTGTGTTGGGCTAGTTGGTGGGGTAATAACTTGCGACGGAGGAGTTGTAGGAGCAGCAAAACCACCAGAAGTTCCTGTCGGCATTATTACAAAGGAGGCAAAATCAGGACATAGCTGAGCAATAGCAGTACCACCAACTGGCGTAGCAACACTACAAGCATTTCCTGATAAAGGAATATTAATCGTTGGGTTGCTAGAGTTGTATGTACCAGAGGTTGAACCATTAAATATTACATCTCCACCATTCCAATTAATTGCATTCTTAATTTTAAAGGTTTGCCCATTAGTTAAACCGGCTTGTGATAAGTTGACATTAATAGAACCGGCTCGAGAAATATTGTACGCAACCACATTAGCACGACCTGCTTCGTAAGCATTTGGACGAACCACTACTGTATCAGGCATCGCCCCACCAGAAATTGTGCTGGTAGAATCAAAACCGGTCATAGATTTCCAGTCAGCAAAAATATAGTTGTTGCTTGTAGAACGATTTCCAAACTTATCATCATTAATACCGGTGGCATAATACGTATTGTTGTTCCAAGTATGCCCAACACCTTGTAATGACTGTACATTAACAGCGCTTGATCCTGGCATGTAAAACTTATTGCCTGTTACTGTGGCATGATCAGCTATTTCTGAAGCCAAACCCACACCACGACCACCGACAAAGTAGTTGTTTAATACTTGCCCATTGGATACACCTGCGCCGTAACCCAAGACCATATTTGTACCAATACTATTGATTGGATGGAAGAAGTAATTGTTCTGAATTAAGATACCATTAATTGGACAAGTTTCTGGACCAACTAATAAGTTTCGTTCAAATCCACCCACAGGTGAAGCACTGTTGGCATAAATATTTCCTTCAATCGTTACCCCAGGATCACAAGCCGAACGACCGTATACCTGAGTACCGAGCCCAAAGTTATCGAACACAATATTATCCAAGGCTCTTAAAGTTCCTGATTGGTTCTCTAAATATAGCCCGTGACCACCACCACCGTTGCGTGATGGAATAAAGACACCGTTATTATATACAATGTTTCCGTACAAATCATTGTTAGAACTAGCGCTGCCAGAAAATACACCATTTAAATTCTCATGAATAACCAAGTTGATAAACTTGTTGGCATTTCCATTAACAAGCACACCTGCTCCTCTGATTCCTTCTTGACCATCAGTGTCCCAGTTGCGTAGAGGATCACTGTTAGTAATTTCCATATCTCTATATATTGAATTATTACCCAAAGCATTAAAAGTACTATACGCCAGTCTGACAATTGACCCAGCGTTATGAGCAACTGCACCTGTACTACTTCCCGCAGCTGCACGATTATCAAATGATATAGTATTACCGCTAAAGGTTACGTTGTGGAATGTTTCTCCATCAATAACCACATCTGCTGTACCACCTGACTGAATAGAAGGAGCAAGTTTAGAAGCATCAGCTACAGTAAAGGACATCTGTGTGGCAGTAATGGCTGCGGGTAAAGTGGTATATTGGTACCCATCAATGATCGCCCACTCCCCTGGGGCACTACGCACAGTAGCACCACTAAGATTAGAGAGGAATTTACCTCGGTAAGTTCCACCTTGTAAACACAAGGTTTTACCAGCAGTGATAGTGTTAGTTTGAGCTAAAGCAGTGTGCAAAGACCAAGGATTGGCAATTGTTCCACTACCACCAGAGGTCACACTAGAAGATGCATAATAATCGCAACCTGCTGCTGGAGGAGGGGTTATTCCAACTGTAACTGTTGTATTAGCAGTCACTGTACCAGTAGCATTAGTAGCGGTTAAAGTATAAGTTGTTGTGGTTGTAGGAGAAACAACTTTTGTACCAGTAGTGAGCGGTGTTACGCTACCAACACTTTGATTAATTGATAATGAAGTAGCACCTGTTACTGACCAAGATAAAGTAGAACTTTGACCGGTTGTAATGCTGTTTGGTGATGCGGAGAAAGAAGCGATAACCGGAGCAGTTTGTGCTTGATTACTCACAGTAACAGCGATAGCTGCTGAAGATGTGTTTCCTGCTGCATCTCTAGCTACTGCAGTTAGAGTATGAGAACCGTTGGTTAGTGTAGTAGTATTTAAATTACAAGAATAAGGATTTGTGATGTCTTCTGCACAGAAACTGTTGCCATCAACTTTAAACTGAACCCCTGCAACGCCTACATTATCTGTTGCTGTAGCAGTCACTCCAACACTAGATCCAGACACTGTAGCTCCTGCAATCGGAGCTGTAATGTTAACCACTGGAGGAGTGGTGTCGCCAATAGGAACGCCTGAGCCAGTGTCATAAATAGTTACAACACCAACCATGCCTTGCGGAAGAGTAACATTGACTGCACCACCAGTAGAAATTGTTTGGTTAGCCATTTGAACTGTAGTGGCATTACTAGAATCACCTGTGGTATAGAACACGCCATAAGTACCTGATGGCAACCCGTTGATTCCAAAACTAACTGGACTAGCGGCACCACTAACTGGACTAACTACTACGTATTTACCATCCGCGTTACGGAAGGCTAAAGGATCAATAAATGGGTTGCCAGTATTAGTAGCGCCAATTCTTTGAGCGCCTTGTCTAACATATTTAAAGTACTGACGGAGGAATTTAGCAGGGTTTTCTAAGGTAAGTGAACCAGTAGTAGAATTAACATCATAATAACCATCACCATTGTTAGTACCCCATTCAGCAAAGCCGTCAAAGGTAAACTGTTGCCAGGTAGAGTTGTTAACATCTTTAAGATCTTGCTGCAACATCTGGTAGTTGGCGCCTATGAATTCGGTCATCCCAGTCTTCTTATTGTACTGAGTAGCTAAGTTTTTGATTTGAGCGGCTTCACTAGCAGATAGACCATTATAACGGTGGTAAGAGAAGGTATCAACGTATTGCATAGCTCCAGCAGTGTTGGCAATTGCAGTAATATATGAAGTAGCGTTAGCAGCACTGGTGACAGAAGGAGCGATGAAGTGAGGTGTATAACCAGCTGCAGTTAAACGGTCCCCTGCAGCTTTTATAGCTGCTGCGGTTTGGGAAGCAGACCAAGCAGCAGTAGTGGTGTCTGGTTCTAAAATTACTTCCCAAGCGTCAGGGATAAAACCATACTTAGTCTGCATATGCTGGTAAACTGTTAGAACAAATTCGGCATATTCAGCTGGATTAGATTTATGTTGGTAAGTAGTACCTGTAGCTGCACGCTTAAAGTCAATAAAGTTTACATTAATGTACAGTTGCTCACCTCGGGCTTGCGCTTTCTGACGCATCGGCAATATGACATTGTCGATTTTGTCGTCAAAAGACGTCCAAGTAAAGCCATTTGGGTTTAATGAGTTAGGGTCACTATTGTCATTGACTACTTGATAACTCTTAGCTACCCAAGTATTTTCATCAATCTGGCCATTTAACCATTGGGTGTAATAGTCTGTAGTATTCTCCACACCACTGGTTATCTCTAAACGAACGCGATTAACACCAAGGTCGTTCACTAAACCATCCAGCAGTGGATTCTTAAGGTTATTCCAGGCAGTAGTGCTTAAATATCTATAACCAGAGAAGTCAGTACCCTCCCAGCCGGTCATGGTCTGATAAGTAGTAGTAGGAATGATATTGACACAGTTGCTGCCAGTACAAGACCCGGTTGGAAGTGTGTTAATTGTAAATGCACTACTTGTGGTCACAGTAGAATCTAGCATACCAGACTTATAAGCGATTGCTTTGACTGTGGCACTAGAAGATAGTGTAAATGGTGAAGAATATAAAGTACCAACAGTAGAAGAAGGAGTAGAACCATCAGTAGTGTAACGAATGCTAGCACCAGAGGTAGTACTAGCCAAGGTTACACTCTGAGGAGAAGTAAAGCTACCACCATTTGGAGAAACAGTTGGAGCAACTACAGTTTGCAAAACAGAATTATTTACTGTCACTGTAACAGCGGTAGAAGTTGTTGTGTTCCCTGCTCCGTCACGAGCTATGGCTGTGATAGTGTGGTTACCATTAGCGGCTGTAGTCGTATTCCAAGTGTACGAGTATGGAGAAGTGGTGTCTTCTGCACCTAAGTTTGTGCCATCTAATTTAAATTGAACACCGACTACACCTACGTTATCAGCAGCAGTTGCTGTGATTGATGTAGATGTACCAGAGACTACAGCTCCTGCAGCTGGAGCAGTAATACTAACAGTTGGAGCAGTGGTGTCTGAGTTAAGAATATTAAATGTTTTTGGAGAGCCAGACAGCAAGCGGTTACTTGCCCCTGTTGTATCAGTTAAGTCTATTGCCCAAGCATAAACTGTATGATTTTGACCATTTAAATATTGAACAGGAATTGATGCGTTAAATGCGTGACCGCCTACATCCGAACGTACGTCACTTGCTGTTACTACTAGAGGCGTGCCGTTTGTCTGACCATCAAAGTATAGGTGAACCAAAACTGGAAGGTTTAAGTTATCTGGGTCATTAGCCCAACCGTAAATAGTTCTGGTAGTAGTATTAACACCATCCAAAGAACCAGTTGGTGGAGTATTGCTTGGAGGTAAATTAATTGTGTAGTTTACGGTAGTGACATTAGAATCAGTCATGCCAGATTTAAATGCTCTAGCTTTTACTGTTCCAGAAGAAGCAATTGTTAATGGACCAGTATATTGAGTCGAAGTTGAAACTGGGTCAGTGCCATTAGTTGTATAACGAATAGTTGCACCAGATGTGGTGGTTGTAAGAGTTGCACTTTGTACCGAGGTATAAGTACCACCAACTGGTGAAATAGTAGGAGCTGCTACTTGTGCCACTTGATTACTGACAGTGATATTTACACCAGCACTGGTAGTAATGTTACCTGCTGCGTCTCGAGCAGTTGCAGTTAAGGTATGAGCGCCATTACTAACGGTTGTAGTATTAAAGTTTGCCAAGAAAGGAGTGGTGGTAACTTCTGAACCTATGTTTAGGCCGTCAACTTTAAATTGGACTCCGACCACGCCAACGTTATCCGCAGCGTTAACTGTGATTTGTGGTGTACCACTAATAGTACTACCAGCCACAGGAGCAGTAATAGAAATTGTTGGAGGGATAGTGTCAGATGGTGGTGTAATCACACCGACTAAACTAGAAATTTCTGACGCAGTTAATGCTTTATTGTAAACTCGAACTTCATCAAGGCTACCGCTTAAATCACCACTGTTTGAGTCACTACGATTGGCGATGCTTAAAAATCCAAATCCATAAGGAGTACCAGCAACACTCACAGCCTTATCAAGTACACCGTCAATATAAATACTTACGGTAGTGCCAGAATAAGTTGCAGCTACATGACGCCATTGGCCATTATTGATAGAAGTGTTGCTATAAGTGTTTTGAAAATTAGAACTGGTGTAAAGTTGGAATAACACCTTACCACCTGAGAGACGAAGGTCACTACCTTCGCCATTACCCATGATCCAACCTTCACCAGAAGTGGTATTAACCCATGCTGCAACAGTGTAAGCAGTAGTGCCTACAGAAGCATCAGGAACATTGACACTTTTACCTGCTCCAAACTGTAGAGCTTGGCCAGATTTACCAGCAACCCATGTTGGTGATCCAACTAAAGTGCCGTTACGGTTATTACCAGATGAATCTGCTGTAGTAGTACCAGCACCTTCATTAAAAGCCCAATAACCTACCAAACCAGAAGTTGGAGGTACTGGGGTTACTGTTATCAAAGTTGTAGCCGAAACAGAACTAACAGAGTTAGTTGCGGTCAGAGTATAAGTTGTTGTCGCAGTTGGAGAAACTGTTGTAGAAGTGCCAGTAACAGATGCTCCGTTAAGAGTAAGAGTAATTGGGCTAGAGCCAGTTACTGTCCATGATAAAGTAGAAGTTTGTCCTGCAGTAATAGCAGAAGGAGAAGCTGAGAAAGATGAGATAACAGGGGCAGTTAGAACTTGGTTACTAACTGTCACTGTAACAGCGGTAGAAGTTGTTGTGTTCCCTGCTGCGTCACGAGCTATGGCTGTGATAGTGTGAGTACCGTTAGTAGCTGTAGTGGTATTCCAAGTGTATGAGTATGGAGAAGTAGTGTCTTCTGCACCTAAGTTTGCACCATCAAGTTTAAATTGAACACCGATAACGCCAACATTATCAGCGGCTGTGGCTGTAACTGCAGTAGATGTACCAGAGACTGTAACTCCTGCAGCTGGTGCAGAAATACTAACAGTTGGAGCAGTGGTGTCTGGAGTAGGTGTAGTACCTGTAGTGTATAAAGATGAGACTTCGGTTCCTGATAATGCCCGATTAAAAATATAAACTTCATCAAGGCTACCAGTATAACCAGAAGCACCGTTGTCATCACGAGATGCTAAAGTTAGAAAACCAATACTTTCAGGAGTACCGGAAATAGCAGCAGTTTTATCAACTACCCCATCGATATAAATAATAATACTAGTACCAGAACGAGTTACAACAACATGATGCCATTGGCCATTATTGATTGAAGTGTTGCTATAAGTGTTTTGAAAATTAGAACTGGTGTAAAGTTGAGATAATACCTTACCATTTGCGATTCTAAGATCACTGCCTTCACCGTTTCCAACCACCCAACCATCGGTAGAAGTGGTTTTAACCCAGCTTGCATACGTGTAAGAAGTATTCCCTAAATTAGTATCAGGAACATTTACTCTTTTTGTGCCAGAAAATTGAAGAGCTTTTCCAAGCTTACCATCAATCCAACTTGGACTGTTAACTAAAGTACCGTTTTTACCATTTCCAGAACCATCACCAGCGGTTGTGCCGGTACCTTCATCAAAAGCCCAATAAGCAATTAAACCATTGGTAATTGCTGCACCCTCTACGGATCCACGGGCATGAGTACTCTTAACTATAGACGCTTGGTAAGAATAAAAAGCATCATTAATCGCAGATTCTGGCCCAACCTGAGCAGAAAGGCTAAGAGTTAACGCTGTCCCAGTGGCAATGAAAAAGAACGCTAATAATTTATGGACCTTAGCGCCTAAAACTTTCTTTACCAAACTAACTTGACCTACTTGTAGGTCTTGGCTGTATTCATTCATATTTTTTTGTATTTTTGTTTTTATTTCTTCTAGAAAATTTGATTATTTTGACCAAACTTTCTAGAAAATGATTAACTTATATGGTTATTATATCATAGATTTTATTACTTTGCAAGTTTCAGAATTAAATTGATTTCATCTCTCCCCAATTGTCCCCTGCTTTAGCTTCTACAACTACTGGGACTGATAATTTAACAGCATTTTCCATGATTGGCTTGATTTTTTTGACCCAATCTTCTACTTTACTCTCGGCGATTTCGAAAACTAATTCATCATGAACCTGCAACAGCATTTGAATTTCTTCTTCATGCCCTTCTAGTAAATCGTGAATTTGAATCATGGCGATTTTGATAATATCTGCGTTAGTGCTTTGGATTGGAAAGTTAATTGCTGCCCGTTCTGCCGCCTGCCGGATAAAGTATTGGCTCGACTTCATCTCCGGAAACTTACGAACACGCCCAATTTGATTACTAACTTGAGCATCTTCACGTACTTGCATCTTTATCTTTTCTAAGAAGTCATTAACTTGTGGGAAGGCAGTAAAGTATTTATCGATAAAATCCTTGGCTTCGAACACAGAAACACCACTAATACGATCAGCAAAACCAAAGCTAGAAAGTCCGTACAGTATCCCAAAATTAATGGTTTTGGCATAGCGACGCATGTCAGGCGTAACGTCTTTTTCTTTAACATCGAATACAGCTAAAGCGGTTTGAGTATGAATATCCGCACCGTTTTTAAAGATTTCGGACATATTTTTGTCACCTGACAAATGCGCGACAATACGCAATTCAATTTGGGAGTAATCCAATGACACTAATTTAAAGCCTTTTTTAGGCACAAAAGCTTGGCGTACTTTGGAACCCATACCTTCGCCTTTGATAGGAATATTTTGGAGGTTAGGATCTGTACTACTAAGCCGACCAGTAGCAGCTATAATTTGACTATAGTTTGTGTGAATGCGACCAGTGCGTTTATTAATCAACTCTGGCAAACTATCTAAGTATGTAGATTTTAATTTGGCTAATTCACGGTAATATAAAATGTCGGCTACGATTGGATGCTCGTCTTTAAGACGTTCGAGTTCACGGGCTGCAGTTGATACACCAGTCTTATTTTTCTTACCAGTTGTTAACTGTAATTTATCAAACAAAATTTCTTGTAGCTGTTTAGGGGAATTAATATTGAATTCTTGGCCAGCATGTTTGTAAATACTTTTTTCGAGTTTGACTAGTTCAGTGCCGGCTTCTTTAGATAAATCCCCTAGCAGTTTAGCGTCAACTATAATTCCCGCTCGTTCCATTTTTGCTAATACTGGAATTAGTGGCATTTCGATATCAAAAAAGATTTTCTCTAGATTTTCTTTTTTTAATTCTTTTTCTAAAATTTCTTTAATGCGAAAAGTAATGTCTGCATCTTCGGCCGCATACCAAGAAACTTTTTCTACTGGAACATCCTTCATCGAGATCTGACTTTTGCCTTTGCCAATCAATTCGGTAATCGATTGCATCTGATAGCCAAGCATATTAAATGCGAGTGCGTCCAAACTGTGTTGACGCGTGCCTGCATTTAATAAGTAAGATGCGATCATTGTGTCAAAATAAATCGGAGATAATTTTAATCCTAAATTTTGAAAGGTTGCTAAATCATATTTAATATTTTGGCCGGATTTTTTTAACTTGTCACTAGAGATTAAAGCTTTTAGTTCTTCGCTTTTTTGAAGAACATCCGCGGTAATATAGTAGGCTTCACCTTGAGTAAAACACAAAGAAATCCCAATGATATTGGCGTCAATTGGATTAAGTTGGTCGGTTTCTGTATCGATTACTACCTCGGTTTGTTTAGCTAGTTTTTTAAGTAGTGGTTCGAGTTTTTTTGCGTCATCTAT
This sequence comes from uncultured Candidatus Saccharibacteria bacterium, assembly GCA_964453405.1. Classification (GTDB taxonomy): domain Bacteria; phylum Patescibacteriota; class Doudnabacteria; order UBA920; family UBA920; genus UBA920. Next base: position 28,407 of record CAYVOF010000006.1, read on the forward strand.
TAATATATAATTCTGTTTACCGATGTTTGCGCTGATAGGTTTAAGCTCACTAGCTTCGGCGTCTCCAGACTCATCTCCTGGTTCATTGTTATCATTATTCCCTTGTGATAAATTCCCAGCATAATTTTTTGGCAACTTATCTAATAAACTTCTAAACTCTAGTTGGCTAAAAATTTGAGTGGTGCTTTCTAATTCATTTGAACCAAATTTATACTCTGGAATTTCTATTTCAATCGGGACATTCAAAATAATTGTCGATAGATAAAAACTATCACGTGCATCTTGTTCGCCATCAACTAATAATTTTAAAACTCGTGGTTTAATATTACCAATTCCTTTACCACTCTTAATTGCTTTATATAAATTTTCTAAATCTCCAAATTCTTTTATCAAGTCGCCAGCTGATTTTTCACCAATACCTTTAACACCTTTTATGTTGTCACTCGGATCGCCACGCAAAGCTTTGTAACTAATCATCTGAATCGGAGTTAAACCATAACGATCCAGCACAGCCTTCTCATCATAGATAGCAGTGTCGTTAATACCCTTGCGAAGCGTGTAAACTTTAACGCACTTGTTAACTAATTGTAGAGTATCCAAATCACCTGTTGCAATCATTACATCGCAGTCGCCGTTGGGATGTTGTTCACAAATATGTTTGGCTAGAGTTCCTAACACATCATCTGCTTCAAAACCTTCGATTTCAAAAATTGGAATATTAAGTGAGCGAACAACTTCTTTAACTCTAGGAAATTGATCATACAACTCTTGATCGCCTTTTACTCTAGTCGCTTTATAACTCTCAAACTCTTTGTGTCTAAATGTTGGACCAGCTAAATCAAAACTGCACGCAATATGAGTTGGTTTTAAATCCTTAATTGCGCGAAGCAAAATCATTGTAAAGCCGTATACTGCGTTAGTGTGTTCACCGTCTTTAGTAGAAAGTGGAGGAACAGCATGATAACCGCGGTGAATAAGCGCGTTGCCGTCAATTAACAAATACCGATTTTTTGGAGAAGTTTTAGCCATAATTATATTAATTTTAGCCTGTTTTTGGATATAAAAAAAGCCGCTCGAAATTAATCGAACGGCCTAGGTTTTCTTTGTAATAATGGTTTAAATTAGGGGCTTTCTTCATAAATAGCCTATAATATAACTATATGAAGAAGTTTTTTCTTTCTAATTTACCCGTATATATACTGATTGGCGGCCTTATAGTAACAGTATTATTACTTACTCACCCACTTGGATTTGATAACTATGGTTACGACTATGGGTTTTATTCATATGCTGTTCAGCACACGCCTTTAGATTCTCCGGCCTACTTTGCCGGACAAGTGAATGATTATGGTAATCACCTATTTGTGATTCTCAACTGGCTACGCTTACCACAAATTCCAACACTTAACTTTTTGTTCGTGTTATTCTTTGTTCTTTCGGGAATTCTGTTTTATGAAATTATAAAAAAATATGGTCGTCTAGCTACAGTCACTGGAATAATTTTGTTTATTTTTTCTATCGCACAAAGCCAACTCTATAATATGTATTTATGGAAAGCTGCGTACGGACAAGTTTTACTGCTTTTAATTTTTTGGTTAATTCAACAAAATAAAAAATACCGTTGGGAGTTTATTCCTTTGGTAATTTTATTTATCACCCACAAAACTACTTCAATCATGGCGCTAATATCTTTGGTGCCGCACTATATATTTGGAGTGATCAAGAATAAACTTATTGTTTTAGGAGTAGCAATCTTAGGAGCGCTATTATTTTTATTTCAACTAAACGGTCTGCACTATATAAAACAGTTGTTGGATTCCAATGTTCTCAATGGAATATTCATGCAAACAAACTTGTACCTAAAATACGCCTGGCCACTAATCCCTCTGGCCAGTATTGGAGTATATAAAAGTTTGGCGACTAAAACCAACTTAACATGGTTGGGATTACTAGGCATAAGTTTAGTTTTCATTATTTTTAACATTGCTTTTTACCAACGTCTAATATTATATGCCGACTTGGCTTTAATATTTTTTAGCGTAATCACAATTGATGAACAAAAAGGCAGCCCCAATTTGCAAAAGTTATTGTTCGCATTAGTGCTGCTGATTATGCTCAGTAACTTTTTTGCATTTACTAAAGCCGAAGTTAAACCGCAAATCACTGATTCCGAAATTACAGAAATTACAAATTTTACCAAAGGGCACCAAGGCGCTTTTGTTTTAGCCTTAAGCTCGCAAGATGGTCCATGGTTATTAGCAAATTTAGAAGGAAACAATCGCTTAGCTGCACCAGGATTATACGAGGATAAGTATTCGCAACAGTCGTGGCAAAGATTTTGGGAAAACCCTAAAGATAAAACTTTTTTAAACAAATATCCTAAGCCTTTATATTTATATGAACGTGCTACGGTGTTTTATCTTGAACCTTGGGAATGCTTAAAACAAACATCACCACACTTTTACGAATATACTTGTGCAAATTAAAAACCCCTAATCGTAGAGGTTTTTAATATTGAGTGTTGTTATTTAGTAGCTGAATCTTTAAGCGTGTCAGATGCTGTTGGATCACCAGAGCTAACTGTAATGGCGTTCACAAACAAACCACCAGTAATCGCTCGGCCATTTGTATAACAAGTTACTGGAAACTTTTGTGATCTTCGAACAGGGCCATAATAAGTTGGCGGCATATATGTGCCGGTAAACTGAGTCCAGTCTGCTCTACAATAATCTACATTTGTTGCATACCAAGTTAGCTCAATTGGTGAACCAGCTCGAATACTTAAGGTGCCGTATGAAAATGGGCCACCATATCCACCAGTAATCGCACGACCACCAACAACCAAGGTTGGTTGACAGTTATAGCCGTAACAACCAGCTTGCGATCGTTGTCCACCTAATCTACCAGCGTCTCTCAAGGCTTGAACGCCAACAAATAGGACTGCGATCAAGGCAATCCCACCCAAAGCCTTTAAAGCTGGGTATTTTTCAAATATGTTTGTGCTATTTGTATTGTTTTCCATATTTTTTCTTGCCAACTTTATAAATAGATGGCTTATTTAATTACTTAAATAGTATCATATTTTATCCTGCAACCCTAAATACCTCATCCACATCTGTAACTTTTTCCAAGGCTTTAATCAATCCGTCTTGAACCATAGTTAGACTACCCTGCTCATAGGCCAACTTTTTTATAGCCAAACCCGACGGCTCAGTTAAGATAAGTTCGCGCATAGGATCAGTTATTTCAATAACCTCATAAATACCCATACGACCTTTATAGCCCAAGCCGCCACACTTATCGCAACCAGCTGATCCATAAAATACTAACTCTGCTGGTGCTACATAGCCACTGGCTTTAGGGATTTCTGCCAAATGCTGTTTTACTTTTTCTAATAGTGCTGGGTCAAGTTCAGTTTTTTTGGCACAAAATTCACACAACTTACGTACCAAACGTTGTGCAATAATGGCATTCATTGCTGGAGCAATAATAAATGGTTTAACACCCATTGTTAGCAGACGAGGAATCGCACCAGTCGCATCATTTGTATGAAGCGTAGACAACACAATATGCCCAGTAAGCGCGGCCTGTAATGCTGTCTCTGCGGTTTCTGGATCGCGAATTTCACCAACCATCACAACATCTGGATCTTGGCGCAATACCGCGCGAAGTGCTTTAGGAAAACTAAAATCCACACGATGATCAATCGGAGTTTGTTGCACACCTTCGACTTTATATTCTACCGGATCTTCTAAGGTAATAATTTTTACACCGGGTTCGTTCAATTCTTTTAAGAAAGAATATAAAGTTGTAGTCTTACCGCTTCCGGTTGGACCAGTAGTAACAATCATTCCATTTGGTTTATGTAGCTGGGCTTCTATCATAGTAAGAGCAGTGCCTCGCAAACCAAGTTGTTTAATATCTAAATCAACTGCGCCCACACCAAGCAAACGCATTACCAAGGCTTCACCAAAACTAGAAGGCAACGAAGAAACACGTACATCCAATTCTTCTTTATCATTCATAATAGTGATACGGCCATCTTGGGCTTCGTTGTCTACGTTTAATTTAAGCTTGGACATTAATTTAATACGCGAGATAATTGGTCGCTGAAAAGTTTTAGGTAAGATCACGGCATCGTGCAACACCCCATCCACACGATAGCGAATTTTGATAATATGGTCTTCTGGTTCGATGTGAATATCTGATGAACCTTGTTGTAAAGCACCGCCAAAAATTGTGGTTAATAATTTAGAGGTGTTGGAGATGTTGTGTTCAAGTTCGGGAAGTTGTTTTAAATAATCTGTTCCAGCTTGAACATGAATTACTTCCTGGAACTTAGAAGTTGGGGATACGACTTTTTCATAAAACTGCAAAGTGTGGTTAAAGCTTGTTTTAGAAACAAAGTACAAACTGATTTTATACTTAACACCAAACTGTTTTTGCAGTTCGGCTAGTAATTGATTTTTTGGATTAGTGGTAGCGATTTTTAATTCTCTACCCTCCTTAAAGAAGGGTACGCTTTCTGCTGCTAAAGCCTGATCTTTGGTAATTAAAGATAAAGAGTTTAAATCCAAAGGAAAACTTTGCATATTTAAATACGGCAACTGAAAAGTCGCGGCCACGCGCTGGGTTTGGGCTTCTTCGATTCGACGGTTTTGATCTGTCAAAGCTCTATTAAGCTCGGCAGGATTGTTGGACAAAAATCCAGACATTTTATTTTGGTTTCTTTTTGCTTTTTGATAGTAAAAACTCTATCTCTATTATATACCAGAAGCACTTAGAGTAGAAATCATTGGCTCTAAATCTTCCAATTTAAAGTTAGGTAAATTCAATTGGATATACTGGTAATTTCCCACCAACGCTTCGGGTTGGCCGGTAAAAGTCGGGTTAATATTTTTAGCAAGTTGTTTAATCTTAATGTGAGGTGGTCCAGAAAATATTAAATCTACGCCATTAGCTACTTCGGCAGCTAAAATAATTAATTTGTAATTATTTGCCATGGTGATAATTTCCGAAACAACCTGCGACAATAATTCAGGTGTGGTTTGCGATTTAGTAAAATCTTGTTCAGTCAGTACAGTGTATAAAATAGTGTTATCTTGAAAAGTTTTAATACGCGCTAAAGCTCTACCCCACAACTGCAATAAATTGAATGGCTTAGTTTTGTATAAGTGTTTAATGATATCTTGGCGGCGCGCACCATTCGAAACTAACTTTGCAGCTAGTGCCAAAGTGTCTGGGGTAGTTTTGGGATCACTAAAACTTTGGGTACCGCTGATTATTCCAGCTAACAGACTGGTAGAAATAAAATCATTTTTTAAAATAGCTCCGTCAGAAAACCACTGACCAAGAAGTTGAGACAAGCTTGGTACATCAGTTTCGACCCAAGTCAATGTCGCAAAGTATTCCTGTTCAATTTTATTATTAATAGCCACCTTAGTAGTATTATAAAAAATTTCAGAATTGTTTTCGTACAAACTACCAAGAGCTTCTAAATTATCCGCGCCTAAAATAATTAATAAATCAAAGCCTGAGCTAGGTGGAAAAACCTCTACATCTAGCGCTGTAAATTGTGCGTTTTTGGCCTCGGCTACTGGTTCACCATCTTTAACCTCCGCGACCTCAGGTGCGATATAGATAAACAGGTCATCCTGTTTTTTTTCATACCGAAGCTGTTTTGGCTTAATGCGTTGGCCACTGATCTTAACTGTTAGTTCTTGACTTGAGCCAAAGTTACTATATATAGATGTGTTCGTAAGAGGTATAAACTCAACAGATGGAACCTTCTTATTACTAGAAAATAGGCTTACTGATTTTTGATCAATATTGGTTATTTTGTGGTGTAATGCAAGCCCTGCACACAAAACATCTATAGTAAGATGTTCTGGCAAAATCACAGCTATCTGAGAGCTACTTGCGATCATTTTATTTATTTTTGTTGGGGTTTCTATAGTCATAATATGTATGTAGTTATTTACTATACTAAAAGTTTACTAATTTGGTCAATACCGCTAAAATAACTGTAGATTATGGCGCATACACTATACCTCTCCGAGGTCTCCAAACAAGCTAAACAGATCGCTAAAACCCTTAAAGGCGGCGAAATTTTAGCCCTTACTGGCAGCTTAGGTAGTGGAAAAACTACATTTACAAAAGCTTTGGCAAAAGAACTTGGTATTACCGCCACGGTAACCAGTCCAACTTTTGTATTAATGCAGGAATACAAAACCAAAAAAAGAGGTAGTACTAAACAACCTTTATGGCTCTACCACCTAGACTTATACCGCACCAAAAACTTTGCCGAAGTCGCTGGACTAGGACTTGAAGAAATTTGGGGTCGTCCGGAAGTCATTACTGTAATCGAGTGGGCTGACAAAATTCGCGAACGGATTCCAAAGCAGGCTATGTACATAAACTTAATTAGAGACGTTGATGCAGAAATTGAGACAAATTAAAAAATATACTATTCAAAACTACATCGCAACTGCGGCTACAGCTGGAGCAGTTTTATTCTTTCCGAGTGTGGCTCATGGCGCTACAGCCAATGGTCCATTCGCGCAGCCTCCCCTACCAACATACGAAACTGTAACTAGTTTTGACACTAACACTGTCGCCACAATTCCTGACAATCTTAAATCAGATTGGAAAGGTAATTTTACTCTGCCAGTAAATTCAATGTTAAAATTTCCAAGCTGGCCTATTGATCAGCTAATAAAAAATGTTTATCTAAAACCGGGCAAGTTGATTCCAGAAACTAGAACTTATCATTACAGTCCTAGCAAAGTTTATACTTGGACCAAAACCATTTCTGACAGCATTGATACAGAAACAAAAGATCCAGAGTTGGTAGTTAAAGACGGCCGTGCAACAAAATTTACTCCACCGACAATTGGCCGACAACTTGATCGCTACCAAGCTACACTACAAATTATTCAAAGTTTAGAATTAGGAAATAATAAAGTTGATTTAGCTACTAAGACTACTCAACCCAACAAGCCACTAAGTGAAACTAATGACTTAGGGATCACCGAACTTATTGGTCGCGGTGAATCAAAATTTAATGGTAGCCCTTCTAACCGACGCTGGAATATAAAAGTCGGTATAGCAAAAATGCAGGGTGTAATTGTTAAACCAGGTGAAGAATTTAGCTTTAACAAATATCTCGGTCCAGTCGAAGCATCAACTGGGTTTAAACCAGAGTTAGTGATTAAAGCCGAAGGTACTATCCCAGAATTTGGTGGCGGTCTATGCCAAGTATCATCCACTACTTTTCGCGCTGCAATGCATGCTGGTTTGCCTATCACTGCTCGACGCAATCATTCTTACGCTGTGCAATACTATGCCCCTCAAGGTACAGATGCCACAATTTATCCTGGCGTTCAGGACTTAAAATTTACAAATGATACTGGTAATAGTATTTTAATATGGCCTTATTTTAAAGATGAAAATTACTTAGTATTTGATTTTTATGGCACTTACGACGGCCGCCAAGTAAAATTAAACCAACCTGTGGTTTATGATAAAAAAGGAGATGGCAGTATGAAGGCCACTTGGAGCCGCACAGTAATTACTAAAGATGGCGAAACTAAAAACGATAAGTTTGCTTCTGTGTATCAACCGCCGGCTAAGTTCCACAAACAGGAACAATTTGTACCTAACCCCGATTCTAACCCAACTCCAATAACTACTCCCCCAGCCACTAGCACACCACCAGCGACCGGCACCTCTCCAGTAGTAACTCAATAATAATTTCAACTTATGATAGCCTCGAGCGATTCAGAAATAAACTCGGTAGATATTCCAGAGAATATCTTAGACAACTCCCCGTCTGGCGATGATGGTTATTTTGAACTATCACTTAGACCTCAAACCTTAGGACAATTTATTGGCCAACAACAACTTAAGGACAACTTGGATGTAGTAATTAAAGCTACCAAGCTTCGTAAAGAACCACTGGATCATTTGCTATTGTATGGACCCCCAGGTTTAGGAAAAACAACTTTAGCACATATTGTTGCTAAAGAACTCGGAAGTAATATTAAAACCACTTCTGGTCCAGCAATCGAACGTGCTGGCGACCTCGCCTCTCTGCTTACTAATTTAAGTGAAGGTGATGTTTTGTTTATTGATGAAATTCATCGACTTAACAAAGTTATTGAAGAAATTTTATATCCAGCCATGGAAGATCGCGTGTTGGACATCATGATTGGTAAAGGTCCAGGTGCGCGCAGTGTTCGTATGGAACTACCACGCTTCACATTAATCGGTGCCACCACTCGCGTTGGGTTAATATCTGCACCGATGCGTGATCGCTTTGGCATTGTTTACCACTTAGACTACTATGAGCCGCAAGATCTCGCACAAATAATTACGCGATCAGCTGATATATTAAACACTTCTATTGATAGCGGAGCAGTAGATCTAATTTCTACACGCAGCCGATATACTCCCCGAATTGCCAACCGCCTTTTAAAGCGCGTTCGCGATTTTTCGCAAGTAGCTGGGCATGATAAGATAAGTCCAGAACATGCCACACAAAGTTTAAATCTCTTAGAAATAGATGAATTTGGGCTCGACAAGCATGACCGTAAAATCCTCGAAATAATCATTCAGCAGTTTAAAGGCGGTCCTGTGGGTGTAAATTCTATCGCCGCAGCAACCGGAGAAGAACCCGATACCATCTCAGATGTTCATGAACCGTTTTTGATCCGCTCAGGATTTTTAGTTCGCACACCAAAAGGACGCGAAGCAACCAAACAAGCTTATGATTTGCTAGGGTACCAAATGCCGGCGAGTAAAGACTCTTCTAATCAAATTTCAATTTTCTAATATGGAAATAGACAACATACAATCAATCGTCAATATCGTATTTTTGGTAATTATTGCTTTATTCATTTTAGTTTCGCTGCTAGCAGCTTATATTTTTATTAAATATGGACGTAGTAGCACTTTAACTGTGGTGACAAGTTTACTATATGGGGCGTTGTTCTTTTTACAGTCCATAGCAGCATTCGCAGTTCTTCAAAAAATTACCTAACTACTATAAATTATATAGACAAATGGAAAAACTCTACCCGAGCCAGCAACCAAATGAAATTATCAGACTCGTAGCTCGCGAGCACTGGTTTTTGTTATTTTTAAAAATTTTAGCTGTGGTTGTTTTAATGGTTTTACCTGTGTTCATAAATTTGATTTTCAAATCTTTTAATATCACATTCGACTCCGAAACTCTGAAGATCTTATCAACTGTGGGGTTGCAATTGTATTACTTGGGATTACTATTAGCGCTGTTTATAATTTTCATTCTTTATTACTTGAATGTACACATTGTTAGCGATCAGCGTATAGTAGATATCGATCAAGTTGGATTATTATTTAGACAGGTGTCCGAGTTAAATATCGAAACTGTAGAAGACGTAACCGGACAAACTCAAGGACTATTTGGCAACTTTTTAGATTATGGTACGGTATATGTTCAAACTGCCGGCGCTACCGAACGATTTGAATTTAATAATGTTCCTAACCCTGGAGCGATTGCTAGTTTAATCTTAGAATTATACGAAGCACATGGCAGAAAGAAAGGTCCTCAACCATAACATGAATATTTTAATTTTTGCTGGTGGTAGTGGTACTCGACTTTGGCCAGCTAGCCGCAAATCTAGCCCTAAACAACTTCTCAAACTAATCGGTGATAAAACATTATTACAAAATACCTATGATCGCTGTCTAGATTGGGTGGATAAAAAACAGGTTTATATTGCTACGCTATCAGAATATAAATCGGCGGTAAAAAAACAGTTGCCGAGTATTCCTGATAACCATTATTCTCTTGAACCTGTATTACGAGACCGCGGACCAGCTATTGGTCTAGCGGCTTTAATTATGCACCACGATAACCCTAAATCGAGTTTTATGACTATGTGGAGTGATCATAATATAATCGAAAGTAGAGGTTATTTTAAAAAACTGTTAGCCGGTGCAGAAAAATATTTAGATAAAAACCCCCAAGCGACATTAACAATTGGGGTTAAACCTACCTTCTCTCACACTGGTTTTGGTTATATTAAAAAAGGCAAGAAAATTGCTAATAAGTATGGATTACCTTTAAGCGCAGTAAGTTCATTTGTAGAAAAACCTAAAAAAGCTCAAGCAGAAAAGTTTTTAAATAGCGGTCAGTACCTTTGGAACAGCGGTTATTTTATTTGGAAAACTGCGACAATCTTAGGTCTATACAAACAACATCTTCCCGAAGTTTACGAAATTTTAAAAAAGATTGAACCGCATTTAGGAACCAAGAATCAACAAAAAGCTATTGATCAATGGTATCCAAAAATGCCCAAAGTAGAAGTTGAACAAGGCATTCTAGAAAAAGTAAAAAACAACATTGTAACTATCGAAGCCAGTTTTGACTGGATTGATGTAGGCAGCTGGAAAATAATTAAAGATGTACAAAGTAAAGATGGTGTAAACGTTTCACAAGGCCTTCACATCGAGCATGACACCAAAAATAGTTTGGTTTACAACTATAACCCAAAACAACTTGTGACCAGCCTAGGAACCCAAAATTTAGTTGTGGTGGTGACTGAAGATGCCATCCTCATCGCGGATAAAGATAATAGCGTCGAACTAAAACAGCTGATCGCTAAAATAAAGTTGGATCCAAAGTTGAAGAAGTTTTTGTAAATAATACTAAACCACTCTGGACTGAAGTCCAGAGGATTAGAAAAGCACTAACCTTTGGTT
>CAYVOF010000007.1:0-30764 GCA_964453405.1 uncultured Candidatus Saccharibacteria bacterium
CTAGAATAAATGCTGATGCTGGAGCGCTCACAATCAGTAGCGACATTGGTGGAAACTTTGCTCTAACCTTTGGTGGATTTAGTAATATAACTTATTCAGGAGTGAGGTCAGGTACAAGTACTATAGTTAAGGATGGAATAAGCACATTAACTCTTTCGAACGGCAACTCATCATATTCAGGTGTAACTACTATCAGTGTAGGAACTGTAAAGATTGGTGCTGTCTCAGTTGGTGGGACAAACTCACCACTAGGTACAGCAGTCGGCGGAACCACTATAGCACTTGGCTCTCGTCTAGACTTGAATGGATATTCACTCGGTATAGCCGAACCGATAACAAGTTTAAATGGTGTAGGTTATGGAACCGGTGATTTTGCCAGCGGCGCAATAATAAATAGCTCTGCTTCTGCCGTAACATTTACAGGTTTAATCACTCTCGGTGCCGCCTCTACTATCAAAGCTAATTCTGGAGATATAAACTTAACTGCAGCCGGAACAATAACAGGATCTGGATTTGGTTTAACTTTAGGTGGTTCGGGAGTGGGGACTCTGGCAAGTATTATTGGTACAGTTGCTGGTACGGTTAACAAAATTGACACCGGCACATGGACACTTTCTAGTAACGCTAGCACCTACACAGGAGCTACTAACATATACCTAGGAACTCTCAAATTAGGGGTTACTGGTGCAGGTCCTACCAACTCTACATTTGGAACAACAGGTACAGGAACAACTGTTTATAGTGGGGCTGCCTTAGATTTAGCGGGGTATACTTTAGGTATAGCCGAAGGTTTAACTCTTAATGGTCGGGGTATCGGAAATGGTGGAGCACTAATGAACTCTGGAGGCGCAACCACCTGGGGTGGTGCAGTTGCTCAAGCAACAGATTCCCGTATCGCAAACAATGGTGCAGGGCTTTTGACTATAACCGGAGCTGTTACTGGTGCTTTTAATTTGATGGTTAGTGGTTCGGCTAATACTACATTTAGTACAGCTACTGGTACGGCTGGTCTAAGTTTAACCAAGCAGGGTGCTGGTACGTTGACACTAACTGGCACTAATACGCATACAGGGGAAACTCGTATGGAAGCCGGAACTCTTGCTTATGCGGGTACAACAACCCTTGCAGCAACTAACTTAGTAGTCAAAGGCGGCACCTTTAATAACGGTGCAAATGCCGATACTATTGGTACAGTAACACTTATTGGCGGAACCATTACTAACTCGGCCGCACTCACAGCAGCGACTTCGTATACTTTTGAGGGTGGAACAGTGAGTGGAATTTTGGCTGGTGCAATCCCAGTTACTAAAAACACCAACAACACGGTTACTATGACCGGTGTTAACACTATCAGTAGTACAATGACAATTAACGCAGGCACGGTTAGTATCAGCGGTTCTGGTTCGGCCGTATCGGTAACTGCTATTACTGTGAACTTAGGAGGAACATTAACACTCGATAATAGCGGTACTGCTGTAGCAAGTCGTATTTTAGATACTTTAGTCTTAAGTATGAACGGTGGTAATTTTAACTTTATTGGTAATACCGCAGGGGCATCTGCCGAGACCATGGGTCAACTTGCCTTAGTTTCTGGGCACAGCGTTGTTACTGTGACCCCGGGTGCCGGCGGATCCACAACACTTACTTTTGCAAACAACCCTGGGTTTAATAGAACCGCCGGTGCAACAGTGCTATTCCGTGGAACCAGCTTTGGTTCTGCGGCGGCGGCTAATGTTTCTACATTATTATTTACTACCGCGCCTATTGTAACCGGTGCAGGTGGTAGCGCTAGCTCTACTACTATTAGTGTTATCAAGGGTGCTTTTGGTGATAGCTCTTTGTCTGGAACCGGTAGTGATATGGTGACTTATAACGTAGGTAATAGTAATGGTCTTCGTCTACTAAATGGCGCTGGTTTTAGCGGAGAGTATGCGGGTGATCTTCAAACTGCGAATGCTAATGTAAAGTTAACAGCTGACCGTGCCGCGGTAGCGACTAACACCAACTCACTTATTTTAAATGGTTTTGGAATAACTAACCCAGGTGGAGCGATTACTATTCCGATGGCTGCTGCAGCCTTGGCTGGTAACATTTTAATAAACTCAGCTACTAACATTGCTGGTGCCAACACAACACTTGGTATCACAACTTTTGAGCTACCTATTTTAGCCACAGCTACTTCAACTATTTCGGCAATTATTGGAACCGCCACCACAGGCTCCGTTACCTTAAGTGGAACAGGGAATGTCACTTTAAGTGCAGCTAATTTATACACAAGTACAACATTTGTAAATGGAGCCACTCTTACAGCTGGTGCAAGTAACGTTATTTCTAGTGGTGGTGTGACCATTGTCGGTGGTACTTATAACTTAAACGGAAACTCAGATACAATTGGTGCAGTATCAATCAATGCAGGAACAATTGCTACAGGAGCAGGAACATTAACTCTTGGTGGAACAGTTACCACAATTGCTAATAATAACGTAGCCTCTTTCATTACTGGAAACTTAGGACTAGGCGCCAACAGAGATTTTAACATCGGTGATGGTCTTATGGATAATGACGTTATAATTTCTGCTGTGATTAGTGGGGACTTCAATCTTACCAAGCAGACTGGTACTGGTGTTTTGATGCTGTCTAATAGTAATACCTATACAGGTTTAACCACGGCTACTTCTGGTATTTTAAGATTAGGTGCAGCTGGTGGAGCAACAAACACTCCGCTTGGTACAACAGCAACTGGAACCATAATCTCTGGGTCTAATACCGCACTCGACCTTAACGGTTACACTCTAGGAACAGCAGAGGGTTTAACATTGAGTGGAGCGTTAGCCAGCGGTGCATTGCAGAATACTTCCAGCACGGCTGTTAATTATAGTGGTTTAATTACTCTTGGGGCTACTAGTACTCTTATGTCTAACTATGGCGATATTAATATTACTAATGTTGGAAATATAACTGGGAACACTTTTAATCTAACTATTGGTGGTACAGGAGATGGAACATTAGCTAGTAATTTAAACACAACCAGTGGTACTTTGACAAAGAGCGGCGCCGGGCTTTGGACTATATCTGGTGGGTCAAGTACGTTTACTGGGTTGACTACTATCAGTGGCGGAACTTTAAAGCTGGGCTCTGCTGGTAGTGGCTCAAATACACCTTTTGGAACAAGTGCTGGTGGAATCACAATCAGTTCTGGAACTTTGGATTTAAATGGCTATACTTTAGCTACCGCAGAACCAATCGGTTCTCTTAACGGAACGGGTATGGCAGGTATTGGGGTACTTATTAATACTTCTAATAATTCTATTTCATATAGTGGTGCTCTTACACTTGGCTCGGCTTCTCGTGTGGTAAACTACGGTAGCGGAATATTAACTTTGACTGGTAACATCTCTGGTAACTTTGCTCTTACTACCGTAGCTATGGGTGGAATTACTCAGTCTTCGGCAAGCGTCTGGTCTGGTAGTGGTACTTTGGTTAAAGAGGGTCCAGGAACATTAATTTTGGCTGGACAAAATAGCATGACAGGTGCAATAACTGTGAGTACGGGAACGCTTCAGCTTGGAGCATCGGGAGGTGCTACTAACACACCTTTAGGTACAAATGCAGGTGGTGTAACCGTGGCGGCCGGAGCTGTTCTCGATCTTAGTACTTTTACTTTAGGCGGAGCATCAACTTATGAAACTTTTACCTCGCTACAAGGTACAGGTATAAACAATGGCGGAGCATTGACTGCTAATTCATCTGGTGCAAGCAATTTTGGTGCCACTACAATTAGCAATAATGCTAGAGTAGTTAACTCTGGTAGTGGTGCTCTTAATTTTACTGGGATTATAACTATCGCAAATACTATTCATCTAGGAGTAGGTGGTAGTGGGCCTACTAATTTTACGGGAGTGTTTGGTGCTAGTGCAACGAGCGCCAAACTTACAAAGCGAGATGCTGGAACATTAACTATTAGTGCTGCTAGCGTAACAACTGGTTTGGTTCGTATTAATGGTGGAACTTTGGCTTATGGAGTAAATGATGCTTTATCTACCCCTGCTGTTACAGTTGCTGGTGGAACCTTAAATTTAAATGGTTTTAACGAGACAAATATTGGAGCTGTAACTTTAATTGATGGATCGATTGTAAATACCGGTGGAGCCGCCACCTTAACATCTACAGCTACATATACTTTAGAAAATGGAACAGTTAGCGCTGTACTCGGTGGAACTGTTGTTGCTGCAATTGCAAAAAATACAGCAGGGAGAGTAACAATTACAGGTGATAATACATTTAGCGGTGCGTCAGCTACCGTTGCCGTTAATGCTGGTTATTTAAGACTTGGTCATAACAACGCTTTAGGTGCTTCTGCAAGTGCCAATACAACTACTGTTTCTGGAGGTGCTACTTTAGAATTATATAACGGCATTGCAATACCAAGTACTAAAGCTTTAACTATTCATGGTACAGGAGTTGGTAATGGGGGAGCTATTAGAAATGTTTCTGGTACCAATTCGGTTGGAGCCAACGTAACTCTGGGTACAACCAATGTGAGGATTAATTCTGATGCAGGGGCATTAACCATCCCAACAATTACAGGTAATACTTTTAACGCAATTTTTGGAGGGGCAGGTGACACAACCGTTTCTGGAGTTTTGGGTACAACCAGTGGTAATGTGACCAAGGATGGTGCCGGGACACTCACGTTGTCCGGAAGTAATACCTATACTGGCCCCACAAGAATTATAGACGGAATAATTTTAGCTAACTCAACTACTTCTATAGGTAATGGTAGTGCCACAAATACTTTAGTTTTAGACGGTGGCACCTTAAAGGCAACGCAAACCATTACTTCACCGGTAAACCGAGCCATTACTCTAGCTTCTACGGGTACCATTGATACTAATGGTAATGATGTAAGTATTGCAGGTACGGTTGGCTCAGTAGGAGGATTAACCAAGGCTGGGTTGGGTACATTGACTATAACCGGAGTCACTATTATTGGTAAGAATTTAACAATTTCCGATGGTACTTTTGTAGCCCCCACAAGCTTAACTATTAAAGGCGACTTGAGTAATAGCGGAACCTTCACTCATAATAGTGGTACGGTAACATTTGCACCAAATAATGGTACTTTAACTTCACAAATTTTAGGTACTTCCGATACAATATTTAATAACCTAACTATTACTACACCAGCATCAACTCTTAAATTTAGAGATGGAAATTCTTATACAGTTAGCGGTCTGTTAACAGCTACTGGATCAAATGGATCTCCGGTGTCATTCTTAAGTGTAAATTTGGGACAACAATATACTATCACTTTAACCACATATTCATTAACATGGCTATCGGTCCAAGACTCCAACTGTACTAGTGATGCGATTTTGACTAGCGGTAATGCAACCGTTGTTCAGTTAACTGGTAACACTGGTAGTTGTTGGGCTGCGCCAGTTCCTGTTGGCGGTGGATCTGGCTCTAGTGATGGAGGAGCAGGTAGTGGTGGTTCTGGTCAGGGTGGTGGTGGTCAAGGTGGAAGTGGTTCTGTTCAAGCAACCGCAACTGCTACGGTACGTGGCGGGGCTATTACGTTGGTAAATGTGGGAGATGGCGGTTCTGGTTATACTTTGGTTCCATTGGTTTGTTTTGATGACTCAGAATCTGGCAGTGAGAATGGTGCCATAGCGACTGCTAATATATCAGACGGTGTAATAATTGGTATAATTGTTAATGCAGGAGGCAGTGGTTATACCCAAGGTGGTACTATAGTAATCATAGGCTCCCCAGGCACAACTGGTGGTACTTGTGCTTCTGGCGGTGGCGGTGGCGGTTCTGGTGGTGGCGGAGGCGGCTCACCATAGTTTATTTATACCAACTTTTTGATAAAAAAGATGTCTGATTTTATTCAGACATCTTTTGGTTTTTAAGCCAAAATGAGGTATAATAAAGCATAGAAATTTGAAATTGACACAAAAATTCTGGGAATTTTAAAAGAAAAACTAGGAGTTATTGTAAAAGCTAATAGATTAATTTTTTTAGCTTGGTTTTTTATCAGCATGACCTTATTTACAGGCGTTGGGGTTGGAACAATAGCAGTAATTGCTGATACAGTTAGCGACTCCGATACTGTAGATGTTACTGCAGTTGTACCTGGGGTTATTGTAAATCCTCCTAGTGGTGGAGGTGGCGGAACAATTTCTATTGCTACAATTGTAATTTCTGGAACAGCTTTCCCTAATGCCAAACTAACTTTATTGAAGGATGGTAGTGTCTCTACAACATTGATAGCTAATCCGGATGGTAGTTTTAGAATCACATTAAACAATCTTAGTTTTGGAAATTATCAACTGTCTTTGTTTTCCGAAGATCCAACTGGCCAAAAGTCTGCTCCCCAGATTATCAACGTACCGGCTTTCACGACTGAACCATATGTTTATTCTGGGATAGTATTGCCACCAACTTTAAGTTCGAGTAGTTTGTTGGTAGAAATTGGTAAAAGTGTTAGCTTATTTGGCTATACTGCTTCTGATAGCTCAGTTGATTTTGAAACAACAACAGGTGTAAGTCTCGGCACTGTCACTGCAGGATCAAATGGGCTCTACCGATTTAACTTAACAGCAAATTTACCGCCGGCTATTTATAGTATTATCGCAAAAGCAAGTTTAAATGGTAGTCGCAGTCAATCGAGTCAACCAATACGTCTTTTATTTTATAAAGGTAATATACCTAACGATCAAATTCCAGAGCCGCCAATACAGTATGCAACGTGTGTAGATTATAATAATGACCGTCATGTTGGTCTAGTAGACTTTTCCATTTTATTGTTCTGGTTTGGAAAATCTCCTGTTCCATCAAGCATTGATTGTAATGGAGACAAGGTGATTAATATCATAGACTTTTCTATATTAATGTATTTTTGGACAGGCTAAAATCCATGCAAAAATTAAAATTCAACTTATTTTTAAAATTCTTATCTACAGGGTTAGTAGTGTTTTTGTTCGTTCCAACCACTTCTGTTATTGCTGCT
This sequence comes from uncultured Candidatus Saccharibacteria bacterium, assembly GCA_964453405.1. Lineage (GTDB taxonomy): Bacteria > Patescibacteriota > Doudnabacteria > UBA920 > UBA920 > UBA920. Next base: position 7,016 of record CAYVOF010000007.1, read on the forward strand.
AGTATAAATTTTCAACCGCAAAACTTAAGCCTACCTCAACCCAAACCATTTACGGTCACCATTACGATCGATACTGACGGGGCTAATATTAATGCGCTTGATGGCACTGTGGTAATAGCAAAAGAGTTGGGTGATGTAATCGTGACCGATAGTGGATCCATTGTTACTTATTGGGTCAGTCGACCCGAATATGATAAATCAAATCATACTATTAAATACAGTGGTACTATACCGGGGGGTTATACAGGTAAAAATGGTATTATATTTAGCGTGGTAATTCCGGCTTATTCTGGCGAAAAATTGACCAATGCTATTACTATGGGACAGATTCATGGTTATATTAATGACGGTTTTGGTACCCCAGTTAAAATATCTACAAAGCAGTTTATCCTTGGTGATGGTAGTAGTCCCCAAGACCCTCAAATAGCTGACCAATTGTATGTTGATAGCACAAAGCCTGATTACACACCACCCGAGACTTTTAATCCGCAAGTGACTCGCGATGACCGAGTTTTTGATGGCCAGTGGTTTGTTAACTTTGCTACAACGGATAAACAGAGTGGTGTAGATCGATACGAAATTCAAGAATCTTTGAGTGGTCGGATTGATTCTGGAAAGTGGAAAGTCGCCTCCAGTCCGTTTGTGTTAGAAGATCAGGCCTTGCATAGTTTTATTTATATTACCGCAATTGATAGACAAGGAAACGAACGCATTATAAAAGTTTTTCCAAAGTATCCACAATCTTGGTGGCTTAGGTACGGTAGCAATCTTATCTGGCTATTGGTTGTGTTGTTTATTATTGGTGTCGGTTACATATATAAGTCGCTTCATTCAAGTCAGTCTCTTAAAAAATGAATTTTACATTTAGCAATTCAATAATTAATTTATTGTTACGATTAGCTGTCGGAGTTTTTGGTATTGTGGGGATGTTAGCTTTATGGATATTGTTCGCTCAGACTACTCACGCGGCTAATTTTTCTGTATCTCCCGCAAACGGCACTTACACAGTAGGTAGTACCTTTGATGTATCGGTATTTGTGGATACAAAAGGTCAAACCGTTAATGCTCTACAGTTCAACTTATTTTTTCCTCCCGATAAATTACAATTAGTTTCGCCATCCTCTGGTAATTCTGTAATTAGTATTTACACTACTCCTCCAAAATATGACAATAGCAGTGGTAAGGTAGAAATCGTTGGGGGAATAACCAATGGCGTTAAAACCTCAAATGGTTTAATCACTAAACTCACTTTTAGAGTTAAAGGTATAGGAACGGCTAGTTTTAGATTTGGCGGTGATTTACAAATTTTGTTAAACGATGGCCACGGTACAAACGTGTTAGGTGATACATTAGGAGCTACTTATAAATTGACCCTACCTCCACAACAGGGTCCGATTGTTATTTCGGATACACACCCAGATCAAGAAACTTGGTATAAGAATAAAAATGTAAATTTATTATGGGATGTTGGTTTGCCACCAGCTACAAATTACAGTTATACAATTAGCGATAATCCTACTGATGTGCCGGATGATATACCAGACACTAAAGAGACCACTACTAGTTATAATCAAATCCCTGATGGAATTAACTACTTTCATATTAAAGCTTTTCGGGATGGTCACTGGGGAGGAGTAAGTCACTATAGTTTAAAAGTAGATAATTCACCGCCGGCTGAGTTTAAACCTGACATCTCTCCCAGTTATCGCACTTCGGTAAAAAACCCGTTTGTACAATTTGTGTCTTCTGATAGTTTGTCAGGCTTAGATAGATATGAATTAAAAATTGTCCCATTAAAAATTGAGGGTAAGCCTAAAGCGGTAGAAGGTGATCAGTTGTTCGTTGATGTTCAAAACCCTTATCAGCTCCCAGAATTACTTAACGGGTCTTATTCTGTGATTGTAAGAGCCTATGACAATGCTGGTAACTATAGAGAGGTTAGTCAAAAATTAGAAATTACCGACTCTTGGTTGTGGTTTTTAAGTCAAGACGGGGTGGTTTTACCATTAGGTAATCAAGTTGGTTGGGTAGTCGTTATTCCTATATTAATGATATTACTGGCTGGTTTGGTTGTAATGGCGTTTATTATTCGCCGTTGGTATAAATTGGCTCATAGTAGATTGGTTGATAATCATTTACCTGAAACTATAAAATCACAGTTAACCGAACTACAACAGTACCGTTCTAAATATGGGGGTTATTCTTCTCATGGTAAAACAATGATTATCTTATTGGTTAGTGTTATTGCTGCATGGTCATTGATGGTGTGGGGTAGTTTTGCATCATCGGCTAACGCACAAGAAGTAGCACCGCCCGTAATTGGAAGCTATTCGGCAAATATTAAAGATGATGAATTATTTTATGTTTCGGGTAGAACAACGGAGCCTAACAGTGATGTAGTGGTACATTTACAAAGTTTGGTTGATGGTGGTAACTTTGACTTTACAACTACTTCGGATAAGCGCGGGGACTGGACCTATCGAAGCAGCGACTTTTTAGCTGGTGGTAAATATATTGTATGGGCTCATACTAAAAACGGTGATCAGCTATCAATACCAAGTCCACAAGTCCAAATTGATGTTAAACCTATTGCAATAAATTGGGGTAATTCAAGAATTACCTACCAAAGTTTATATGTTGGATTGATATTAACGTTGCTCGTATTATTACTTGCTTTATCGGTGTATATTATTATTCACGCGGTGTTAGTTCGCCGTCGCCGTCAGGTATTTGCTCATTCTCTCCGTCAAACCGAAGATTCAATCAAACGTGGTTTTATTGCCTTGCGTAGAGATATCGAAGCAGAACTGGTACTAATGCGTCAGGCTAATTTAAATCAAGAGTTATCCGGAGAGCAAAAAGTGCGAGAACAACAACTCAAAGCTGATCTTAATAACATCGAAGAATTAGTGGGCAAAGAAGTATGGGAGGTAGAAACCTTCGAGCATCTACCCTCGCAATCTAACTAATTATAATCAATGAAACTACCATCACAGCATAAAATTCACTTTGTATCAATCATCTTGTTGTTAATTCTCAACATTTTTGGGTATAGACTTGTTAAAAATTATTCTCAGACTGTTGCTGATGATAGATTAGAGTTAGCTACTCTTGATATAAAATCATCAATAGAAGCCAAAATGAATAGTTACTCTGGTGCTTTGTTAGGCGCAGCTGGGTTATTTGCTTCGAGTCAAGAGGTTACTAATCAAGAATGGAGTCAATATATTAAAAGCCTAGACATTTCCAAAAATTTCCGAGGTATTCAAGCATTTGGGTATACAAAAATAGTAAAGCCAGAAGATTTAGGAGCTTACAATCAAAGTTTGATTAATCGCAAACTGTTTAATACCAAGGTTTTCCCAGAACTGCCCACCTCCCCATTAGTACCCATACATTACGTTGCACCAGAGACAGAAGGTTCGCTCAAAGGGATTGGATTTAATATGTTTTCGGATCCAAAACGCAGAGTCGCAATGGAATATGCGCGAGATAATAATAGTATTGCCTTAACGAATAAAATTCAATTAGTGGCTGATAAGGATGATCAAAAACCTGGCACAGGTTTAGTCATGTTTTACCCAGTGTATAAAAACGGTAGTGATGTTAGCACTGTTGAAGCACGCCGCGCTAATATTCTCGGATTTGTTTCTATTGGTATGAAGATGGATCAATTAATGGAGCACTTAAACCTAAATGCAGCACCTGCTTTAAATTTTCAAATCTTTGATAATTCTTCCGAAGGAAGCTTTGTAGACGATAGCTTGATGTATAACTCGGGGGATGATAAAGTACTTTCCCCAAATTTTATACCCAGATATTCTAGTAAATCTACCATTATATTTCCAAATACAAATTGGTATATAAGATTTACCGCATTACCAGATCAACAATTGGGTAAGTTCTTTATCTACATCCCGTATTTAGTAGCTTTATTGAATTTGTTACTGTCAGTTATGTTCTTTATGTTTATAAAAAAGATCTTAACAATGTACGTTTTTGCAAGTAGGCAGAGTAGTATATTATCTCAAAAACTAATTTACGAAGACGCTATTGTCGATGATTCCGAAAATGGTATTATCGTTACAAATGAGCTTGGTAAGATCACAGTGTTTAACAAAAAAGCTGAGCAAGTTTTGGGTTATACAGAGGATTCTGTAGTTAATAAGCTTGATTTTGTCAGCCTTCTTTCTAAAAAAGAGTTAAAGGATAGAATAGAATCTTTAACTAAAAGAACCGGGATTGAAGTGAATATGGATTTTGATGCGGTGGTTACAGATTGTCTTTTAGATGGAAAAGAAGAGTGCCGCTGGGAGTTAATTAGTAAAGCAGGACAACCTCGGCGTACAAGTATAATAGTAACGCCAGTATATGATAGTAAAAATGTCTTAATTGGTTATAAATTTACATTTTAAGATATAAAAACACCGCCTTATCTAGACGGTGTTTTTAATTTATAAGGGCCATTTTTCAATTATAAGGTGTTTGCCTTCAACTAGTTTTGCGTCAAGAAGTTTTTGCCAAAGTACTTCTGTTAAAAATGGCATGAATGGGTGTAGAAGCTTTAGACTAGAAATTAGCACGTGGAGTAATATTGCTTGCGTGTTTTGTTTTTGGTCAGGATTTTCGAGTTGAGCTTTACTCGCTTCTATATAAACATCAGCAAAATCTTTCCAGATAAAGTCATAGAGAGTTTGTGCGGCTTCGTGAATACGGAATTCTTCTAGATGATTTGATACAGTTTCTGTTGTAGTTTGGAGTTGATTCAAAATTAATTGATCAGCTTCGGTGTCTGCCTTAAGATTGCCAGTCAAATCTGTATCAATATTTTGCAAGACAAACCGCGCGATGTTCCACAACTTGTTGCCAAAGTGCTTCATGCCTTTTACTTTTTGTTCGTCAAATAGCGTATCGTTACCAGCCGCCGCGTTAAAGATTAAGGCAAAACGTAGGCTATCTGTGCCGTACTTGTCACACATTTCGATTGGGTCAATTCCATTGTTGGCTGACTTACTAAATTTCTGACCATTTTTATCTCGAACTATCCCGTGCAAATAAATTTGTTGAAAAGGAATCTGTCCCATATGGTAACCACTCATCAAAATCATACGTGCTACCCAAAAAAACAAAATTTCGTAACCCGGTGCAATTACCGAAGTTGGGTGATAGGTGATTAGGTCTTTTGTTTCGTGAGGCCAACCCAAAGTAGAGAAGGTCCAAAGCCCGCTAGAGAACCAAGTGTCGAGAGTATCTTCGTCTTGCGTCCATTCACCTGCGCCACTACCAACATTATCAGGCTCGTCAACGCCACAGTACTCACTAACCTCGCCTGTAGTTGGATCAGTTTTATACCAAACGGGAATGCGATGACCAAACCATAGCTGACGAGAAATACACCAGTCACGCAAGTTATCGATCCAGTGGTAATAGGTTTTAGAAAAATGCTCAGGCATAATTCCAATTTGTTTGCTTTCAATTGTAGTGCGCATTAGCTGTTTTAGTGTGACTTCGTCGCCGGTGTTGATACCTTCAATATCTGAGTGCTTAATAGAAAATGGCTTATTTACGGCCAAAAACCACTGTAATTTAGGTAATGGCTCGATTACACCGCCAGTACGTTCGGCGGTAGCAACATTTTGTTTGATAGGTTCTTCTTTTTCTAGAAGATTATTGCTGCGTAGCCATTCAACAATTATATCGCGTGCCTCGGTAGTTTTTTTGCCGTTCAGTTCTAGACCAGATGTGTTATTGCCAGCGAGTGTCATTTTGGCAAACTCATTGATAACTGGCTTCGTCGCCAAACCATGACGCTGAGCCATCTCGGCATCAATCATACTGTGTGCTGGTGTAACACCAAGCGCGCCAGTACCAAAATCTTTTTCTACACTAGCGTCGGCAATAATCTTAATATGAATCGGTACGCCAGCAAATTCTAAATCATATTCTTTGCCAACATATTGTTTGTAGCGTTTGTCTTCAGGGTGAACGGCCACAGCAGTATCGCCAACTTTAGTTTCCGGACGAGTTGTAGAGATCGAAATAGGAAAGTCCACGCCGTACTTAAAAGTATAGAGAGTTGCGTCACGTTCAGCATGAACTATTTCATCATCAGAAATTACAGTCTGACCTTTTGGATCCCAGTTAACAACTTTGTAGTCACGGTAAATTAAATTATCGTCGTACATTGCTTTAAATGCTGTGCGAACGGCTAGCGCTCGAGCCTCGTCAAGGGTATATGCTTCGCGGCTCCAATCTAAAGACGCGCCCATGCGTTTGAGCTGAGAAATAATCGTGTCGTGGCTATCTTGCGCAAACTTATTAACTTTTTCTAAGAATGCTTCACGACCAATATCGGTTTTGCGCTTGTCTTCTTCTTTTTTTAAAATTGTTTCTACTTTTGACTGAGTAGCGATTGCAGCATGATCAGTTCCCGGAAGCCATAAAGTTTTACGACCTTGCATGCGGCGAAAGCGAATCAAGATGTCTTGAATTGTATCTTCAAAAGCATGACCAAGGTGAAGGTTCCCTGTTACGTTCGGCGGCGGTAACACTATGGTAAACGGCTCAGCTTGCTGGTTGGGAAGATTGTCTGGGTTAAAATAACCAGAATCCATCCAGAGTTTGTAGATGTCAGCTTCGTATATAGAAGCGTCATATGATTTGTCGAGTTCTTTCATATATATTATTAAATAATAAAAACACTCAAAAGAGTGCTCTAGAGCGCTGGCTCGACTGGGCGACCGCGCGGTACCATCTAGATTTGTGCTTAATTATGCCTATTTCGGAGGCTCCGGCAGGTTCTACTTGCTATTAATGCTGATTGCTCCAGCTTATAGCTTTCTTCCTGCGCCACTCTGGTGACAGCCAGAGTATTGACTTTAACTGCCCAAAGTATAGCCAAAATATCGTGGTTTGTAAACTATAACGGATTGTTTTTGAAAAATTTTATATTTTGATTTATCAAAAGTTATTAAACTGCTTGGACAGACCTGTGAATTGGTTTGGGTGGTTAATTAAGTGTAATGATTGCAACGAGGATTCCTATTAAAATCAACACAATTATTAAATAAACAATTGCTGGACGAGAATTTTTTAGTTTATTTGTGACGATGATTCTTGGGTCCATCCCTGTTTCTAGTGATGTCGTTGGTGCTTTTGGTGTGTCTCCTTGTTCTATTTTTTTCAATTCATCACGGCCACTAAAATCAACCTCTGTATCTGTGTATGGTTTTTGTTCCATGCCCTAATTATAACACGAAAAGAGGCCTAAATTTCCCAGCTTGGATCTGCTTTAACCTCTGCCGGAGCAACAGGTTTTATACCTGCTCGGAGGTTAAAATAGGCCGCTAACGCAATCATTTGGGCATTGTCAGTACATAATTCAAAATCCGGAACAATAAACTTCATATTGTTATTCAAACAAATTTTGGCTAAAGTCTCGCGGAGTGGGCGATTAGCTGCAACTCCTCCAGATAGACTGATAGTTTTGCAGTTATATTTTTTGCAAGCACTAAGAGCTTTGGTAGTTAACACATCTACAACTGCATTTTGAAATGACATGGCGATGTCAGCTTTTTGCTCTCCGGATAGTTTTTTAGCCCGCGTAACTTTTTCGATATAATATAGCACCGCGGTTTTTAGGCCTGAAAAAGAGAAATCAAAATTTTGACTGTTAATCATTGGTCGTGGGAATTCAAGATCAGTTTTACCTTGCAAAGCTAATTTGCTAATTTCTGGCCCCCCTGGATATGGTAATCCAAGTAATCGAGCTACTTTATCGAATGCTTCGCCAGCAGCATCGTCCACCGTGGAGCCAATTACTGTATAGTTTTTGTAATCCTTCATAAGTACTAACATGGTATGACCACCAGAAACAACCATAGACAATACTGGAAATTCAATTCTATTACCATCTTCTGCATCGGCATCGGCAAAAGCCGAATACAAATGACCTGCCATGTGGTTAGTTGGTAGCAATGGGATACCACTTGATACGGCTAAGCCTTTGGCAAATTCAGTACCAACAATCAAGGCTGCTGCTAATCCAGGACCACTGGTTACCGCGACATAATCAATATCTGTAAGTTGTAGTTTGGCATCGTGTAAAGTTTTGGTAACAACTGGCAGAATGTTTGTCATGTGAGCGCGCGCAGCGACCTCTGGTACTACTCCGCCAGTTTTGACGTGCATCTTCATTTGCGAATTCACTACCGAAGATAAAAATTTAAACTTTGGTTCCGTGCTTTTTAAATCACCACTTAAAACACTACCAGCAGTTTCGTCACAGCTGGTTTCGATGGCTAAAATTTTTGTTTGCTTGCCTAGCTTTGAACTCATATTGCTTATTATATCTGTTTTTAGACAAAACAAAAACCGCCCATTAGGAACGGTTTTCGTTGTAGTTTATATAAATTACATTGAGCTAGAAGAAGAACCTTTACAGGTACCACAGTCCTTAGGGTGAGTGATAGCAATGTAAATAGCGGAAAGGCCGACTAGAACATAGATGATAGTGGTCAATGAACCAGTACCAAATATTGTGGTTACTAGGTTAAAGTCAAAAGCACCCATTAAACCCCAGTTTAGGCCTCCTACTACTAACAAAATGAAAGCGATTATGTGTAAGAATTTCAATTTTATCACCCCCTTTCGGGATAGTTTCGTACAACTTTATTATACTCTGATTTTGCTTAAATAGCTACTTAATTATTAAATTAGCAATAAAAAAGCGCTCTATAAAATATAGAACGCTGTAAGACTGGTTTGTATTAGTCTCATTGGGCCGCTGCAATCACAGCGATTACTAACCAGTGGAAAATTTGGTCCACAACCACATTTAACCACCAGTCACGCTTGATTGATTCTTCCGAGCTTCTCATGATGTTTCGTCTCCACCAAACAATAAAGACTCGGCGGTCTAAAACATAATGCGTGGCAAAGATCCACAACACCCACCAGTACGAAGCACCAAGAGCAATAATCACTACAGTCAAACACAAGGTGTATTTAACTACATGTTGCAACAATGGCCAGTTGATAAAGTGACCATTAGGTTTGTTAGTGGCTTCATATTCAGTTTGAATAAGAAAGTCACCGATCAAGTGGGCTAAAAAACCAACTACGAAAAACAAAGTAAACATTTTTTCTCCTTAGTTCTAGCTGCGCTATTTCTCAAACATGCGCTAGTTTTAAAAGAACTACCTATATGATATAGTAGGAGGGGACAAAACACACTAAAAAATGACGAACTTTTCGTCAAATAAATTAAATAATTTAACTTATAAATAAGCATGAAAACCGACCTATTAACTAAGATTCAATTATTGGGCTTGTCAGACAAAGCTGCTCAAATGTATTTAGCAACTCTTAAACTTGGTGGTGGTACGATGCATGATATTGCAACTAATAGTGATGTACCCCGCACCAGCCTCTACTATACTTTAGAAGAATTACTCCGCGCCGGGGCTTTAATAGAATCCCAGCTAGGAAAGCGTAAGTATTATCAAGCCATTGCACCGCGACAACTATTAGAATTAGCTAAAGACCGCTTAACCGAAGCTGCCGAAGCTCTCCCTGAGCTAGAAGCAGAAGCCGGCCGCGGTAAAGTCAGTAGTGTAGAAATTTTGCACGGACCACAAGGTTTTAAATTAGCTTGGGAAGGACTTCTTCAAACTAAAGATAAAGAATATCGCATCATTACTTCTGGTGAATCGTTTTTAGATTATGTCCGCGAAAAATACGTGATCAAAACGATCATCGGTCGCAAAAAGATGCTCAAAGTCAAAAGCTATCAGCTTATCACCGATTTGCCGTATGGGCAGGAGATAGTCAAAAAAGACCGATCTGAAAATCGAGAATCTAAACTACTACCAAGCAGTATGCAACTACCTTATACTATTGCATTTACAAAGGATAAAGTGCTGTTAATCTCCACTCGTAGCGAAAATGTGGTTATGGTTTGGAATAGTCCAAAGTTGGCTCAGACGATGCGATCTTTGTTTGATGGCCTCTGGCAAAAATATTAAATTCGTGGTAAACTTTCCAAATGGCAGACAATGTAATCTTACGTTTTTCCGACGTTACTTTTGAACATCATCACGACAAGCCTCTCTTGCAAGAGGCTAGTTTTTCTTTACGCACTGGTAGTCGCATTACTTTGATGGGTCAGAACGGGGCAGGAAAGAGTACTTTGTTTAAATTGATTACCGGTGAGCTTCGTCCCAAAGAAGGTGATATATATAGAACGCCTAGCGACGCGACTGTTGGGATCGCGCGCCAAGTTATGCCGCAAGAATGCATGGACTTAACTGTGCATGATTATTTCGCAACAGCTTTTGCTCAAAAAGAATACGCGCTCGATAAACATATTAAGAGTGTACTAGAAGTTGTTCACTTAGAATTGCCGCAAGAACAATTTAGCGAGAAAAAAGTGAAGCAATTTTCTGGTGGGCAGCAAGCACGTTTGCTTTTAGCACATGCTTTAATCCAAGAACCCGACATTTTATTACTCGACGAGCCAACCAACAACTTAGACAAGCAGGGTATTGAACATCTTACTGGATTTCTAATGATGTATGAAAAAACTTGTTTAGTAATTTCCCATGATGCCGACTTTTTAAATGCTTTTTCGGACGGCGTGTTGTATTTAGATTCATTCACTAAAAAAATTGAACAGTATACTGGCAACTATTATGATGTAGTTGAAGAGATACAAAAACGAATTGAACGTGAGAACGCTCAAAACGCTCGTGCTCAAATGCAAATTCAGGCTAAGCGCTCGCAGGCCGAAGTATTTGCCCATAAAGGTGGGAAGCTTCGTGCTGTGGCTAAGCGCATGCGTGAGTCTGTAGAAGAAGCCGAAGAAAATATGGTAGACGTGCGCAAAGAAGATAAAACCATCCGTGATTTTACTATCCCAGTTCAGCAGTTTGACTCTTTTTTTGACGGTAAAATTATTGAGTTTAGCTCCGTCTCTAGCTTTAAAGACGGCGAGCGCGTGAGTAAAGAAATAGAACTGGTCGTGCGTAAGAACACCCACATTTTATTTAGCGGTCCTAATGGAATAGGGAAGAGTACTTTATTAGAGACCATTGCTGCAGGTGGAGAAGGTCGTAACGGCGAAGGGTTCAAGATCGCTCCCGAAGCCAGAATCGGCTATTATAAACAGGATTTTAGTAACTTTGATTTTGAACAGACTGGCTTTGATGCCCTAAAAAACGTGATGCGCGAATTTGACGAACACACTTTGCGTTCAACTGCAGCTGGCTTTTTACTCGACGGTAAACTGCTTGGCAGCAAGATTGGCTCATTGTCCGAAGGTCAAAAGGGTTTATTGGCATTTTGCCGTTTAATGCTTCAACAGCCTGGGTTATTAATTTTAGACGAGCCTACAAACCATATTAATTTCCGCCATCTTCCTTTAATTGCCAAAGCCTTAGACGAATACGAAGGTGCCATGCTAATGGTTTCTCACGTTCCTGACTTTGTGTCGCAAGTTAGGATCGATCAAGAAGTTGATTTAGGTTCACTATAATAATTTAACCGCGCCGGTATGGGTGCGGTTTTTAAAATCATGCACTATTTTTATATTCTGCAATGCAAAGACAAAACTTTGTACTGCGGCTACACAAAAAATCTAGTTAAACGCGAACAGGATCATAATACTGGTTTAGGTTCAAAATATGTCCGCGCTCACGGCGGTGGTAAAATTGTTTATTCCGAAAAGTTTCGGAGCTTATCAAAAGCACTCAAGCGTGAAGCCGAGGTTAAGAAATGGACTCGAATAAAAAAACTTGAATTAATGAAGCAGGGTAAAATTAAAACCGCTAACTAAATAGCGGTTTTAATTACGACTAAAAATTTCTTTTGTAAGTGCTGCGATTCCAACTTTGTCGACAGTCGAAGTCGGTATAACCATAAACGGATCTGCGTCTTTGGTAATTTCGGCAATCTGTTTAGCTACTGCATTCTTCTTGAGTTTATCAATCTTGTTCGCCATAACAACCACATGCTTTTTTAATTGTTTTAGTAATACAAGCATTTGTTGGTCATCTTTGCTTAAGCCAACTTTTGCATCTACTATCATTACAATCAATTGGTTGTCGGTTAAATCAGGATAAGTTAGGTACCATTCAATTAATTGAAGAAGCCGTTCGCGTTCGGCAAGTGAACCCTGCGCATAGCCGTATCCAGGTAAATCAACTAAGTAAAATTCTTTATTAATTAAATAAAAGTTAATCGATTTAGTGAATCCAGGAGATGAGCTTGATTTAGCCAAATCCTTTTTACTGGCCAAAGCATTGATTAAACTAGACTTTCCAACGTTTGAGCGACCTATAAAAGCCACGTGACGGTACTCGGTAGCGGAGTCAGAGTGGGGGATGTCGTCACCAGTGGTAACGCGTGCAATTAATTGTGTGGATTTGATCTTCATGTAAATATTGAATGGGCGCCGTCGCAAAGCAGAGGCTAAAAGTTTAAAAAGAAGCAGTTTGCACTACTTCTTTTTTGCGTTCTTTTTTGGTTTCTTAACCTCTTTTTTGTGAGAGTTATTTCCCTTTGCCATTTGCGTAGAAAAATTAATTACTTCTTTTGCCTATTATAGCAGGTAAATTATGTTTTTTCAACTATAAACCCAACACAACCTTCGGATCCATCCAGCTGCTCAGTGCGGATTTATTTTGAACATAACCTTTGATATCAATCCCGCTGCCAATGTGAATGCTTAAGTGAAGATGCTTGCGTTCATTGCTGGTTTCGCTGGAGTAACCTTTGCCTAGCAGTCCCAATGTTTCACCAGGTTTAAGCTCAGTGCCAACCGCTGTTGTAATAGTTGAGAATCGTAGATGTCCATAGAGAACAGTTACAGCTTGGTTATTAATTGTGCAAGCCTGAACTGCGTAACCTCCATAACCGACTGCGGTGGTTTTTCGAAGCAGCCTTCCGGTACAAATTGCTTTAATCGCAACATCGGTGTCTGCCTCGGCTGGAGTGGTTTCAAAATCTACACCTGTATGATAGCCAGTAAATACTTCTGGACTGACCGGAGAATTTTTAGGCGTTACATAAGTACCATACATTTTTTTTGTGATGCGACTGTTCGCGTCACTGATTGGTAAAGTTATTTTTTCGGTTGTAGATTTGTTATCTGTTATTGGCGATTTTGTTTGTGCCGTTTGTTCGTTTGTAGCATCGGTTTGAGGACTTTCTTCTACTGAAGAAGTAGAATAGGGTTGAGCAGTGGGACGGGTTTGACTATATAAAATATATCCACCCAAAGCGATGATGAAAAATATTGATATAGTTGAAATTAGTTTTTTATTCATATATTTATTATAACTCCATACCTAGTTAGTCGTATATAGAGAATTAAAGTTACAGCGCTTGACACCTTATAGATACTTGATATATACTTGAGTAGTCAAGTATTATTAAATCAAACAATATGATAAAAATTAGCAATAAGCTTAAATTTATGATGCAGTTGTCTAAGACTGGAGCAATTATTGGCCGTAAGTTTCATGGTCAGGGCTTAGGTTTTGTAGATTTAGCTGTGATGTATTCGATTTCTCAAGCGCCAGAAGGAAAAATTCGTCGCACCGACTTAGCAGAACAGGTTGGCTTAACTGCCTCAGGCGTAACACGTCTTTTAGTTTTGTTGGAAAAAATCGGTGTAGTTAAAAGAGAAGACAGCCCACACGATGGCCGCACTAGTTATGTTAAGCTCACTAAGTCTGGTCAAACCATGTTAGAAGATTCTATTAAGTGGATCGAGCTATGCTGTGACGATTTTATTCCAGACAGCGAAGTAAAAAAACTAGATCAAGCTTCTAGTTTACTGGACAGTATATTTAGATAAAGAATATACTTAAGTAAATATGAACAGACACGAAAACTCACAATTTAATCAAGAAATTACAGAAGCAGAAAAGGATGAGCTCGACATCTCTAACCCCGATGTTCAGCGAGTTAGATTGCACGAACAAGATCCAGAGTTGTTAAAACCGATTTTAGATTTTGCAACTAAAGTTGCTTCGTGTCCGGCTGATCCAAAATATCCTGATATAAAACCGCAGGCTGTTATGGTTGGCGGTTTTGTTCGTGATGCCTTGCTTGGTGGTCATCCTAAAGATGCCGATATGGAAGTGTTGGGCTTGTCTCCAGGGCGTTTAGAAGAATTATTAGACCAGCTATTTCCAGATAAAGTAAATAAAGTTGGTAAGCAGTTTGGGATATTTAAAATTCGCGTTAACGACCGTGTTGAGTTTGACGTGTCGATTCCGCGAAGTGATTCTAAAACCGGCACAGGTCATACTGGTTTTGTGGTTAATAGCGATCCAAGTATGAGTATCCAAGAAGCAGCCCGTCGCCGTGATTTTACCTGGAACGCTTTAGCAGCTGATATGTTAACCGGAGAAGTGTATGATCCGTTTGGTGGGATTCAGGATTTAAAAGATAAAAAACTCCGTGTTACTGATCCAGAGCGATTTCAGGATGATCCGTTAAGGGTAATGCGCGCGGTTCAGTTTGCTGCGCGCATGGAACTAACAATTGAACCAGAGAGCTTTGACTTGATGAGCGAGATGGTAGCTAGAGGAGATTTAAATGAATTACCTCCAGAACGCATCACTTCGGAAATGGAAAAATTATTGCTCAAAGCAGAGCGGCCTTCGATTGGCTTTGAAGCTGCTCGAGAACTGGGAATTATAGAAAGACATTTCTCCGAACTTCATGATTTAATTGGCGTCGAGCAAGAAAAAGAGTGGCACCCAGAAGGTGATGTGTGGATTCATTCTATGATGGTGGTAGACGCTGCGGCAAAAATTATCCGCCAGCCAGAGCGTGAGTTTACTGAGCAAGAAAAAATTCAGGTTATGCTAGGCTCCTTGCTTCATGATTTAGGTAAAGCAAGTACTACAAAATTACAAGATGGCCGATGGCGCGCGCTAGGTCATGCCGAAGCTGGTAAAGAGCCGGCTAAAGAACTTTGTAAACGTCTGAGTTTTGGGCAGGACATTACAAAGGCTGTTGTAGATATTGCAGAGTTTCATTTACAGCCAGCCGAGCTTTATAAAGCTTATGAAAAGCATCTTAAGGACATAAAAGGCGGAATGGATGAAAAGTCTTATACTAATGCTGTGCGTCGATTAATCGGTAAGCTTGGTAAGACTTCTTGGAAAGTTTTATTGGCTGCAGCAGAAAGCGATAGCCGCGGCCGCACTGTGCCTGGTTGTGATGTTGATCCTTATCTTCCAGGGGAGAAGATGGCTCAATTAGTAGACGAGCACAAATTAGATACCGAAGGGAAAAAGAAATTAATTGGCGGCGACGAAGTCGTATTGATAGCTAAAGAGTTAGGTTTAGAAGTAAAGCCAGGTCCAGAATTTGGTCGGTATATTAATACTGTTGAACACCTCCGCGATTTACAGGAAGTGAGCACTAAAGAAGAGGCAATTGAAAAGCTACGAGAAATAATGCGAACAGAGTTTAAAAAAACATAAGCACTTATCCACTTGCGCCTACCTATTCCGTCTGTTAATCTTGTAGAGATGAAAGTGAAATTAATTCAATTGCATCAGCCAGACTTAGGGCAATCAGTGCTCCAGCGCTTAATATTTAGTTTCTAAACTTCCCAATTGGGAAGTTTTTTTATAAGTAACGAATTGGCAGCGGCAAATAAAACCGCCAGTCCATTCAAATGAAAGGAAAAAATGATTAATAATTACAGAGGAGCCGAAGACACAGTGCTCTTCAGTCAAGTGGTCAATAAGTTGCGCACCTTCTTTTTACAACGCGGATATATAGAGGTGCACACTCAGGATCGCCTCAGCATTTTAGCAGCTTGCGAAGACCCTTCCACCATTGCTAGCTTTAACTACAGCAATGACATTTGGCCATTGCCTCAAACCGGCCAGATGTGGCTAGAATATGAATTATTAACAAAGCCAGAATTACCTGGCGTTTTTTGTGTCTCAACCAGCTACCGTCAGGAACCTAATCCAATTCCTGGTCGACATAAAGTTTTGTTCCCCATGTTTGAGTTTGAATCCAAAGGTACAATTGATAACCTCCGCGCTATGGAAACCGATTTACTTCGCTATCTGGGTTTTGGGCAAAACTTTGTTTATAAATCTTACGATGCTTTGGCTGCTCATTACGGCGTAAAAGAACTGACCAACGCAGAAGAAAATAACATGAAAATCGACTTTGGTAATGTGGTCTTTTTAGAACGCTTCCCACAGCATACTTCACCCTTCTGGAATATGAAGAAAGACGGCAATTATGCTAATAAGATTGATGTAATTATTAACGGACAAGAAACCATCGGCAGTGCGGAGCGAAGCAGTAATCCAGAGGAGATGAAGGAGTTGTTCCACACCATTAGCGATGGTGGTTACGCGCAAATTTTGTACGATAAATTTGGCAGAGACCGCGTCGAAAAAGAATTAGAAGAGTTTATGTCTTTGCCTTTCTTCCCGCGATTCGGTGGGGGAATCGGTATGACCAGATTAATGAGTGCGATGGCAGCTTTAGAGTGGCAACCAGCCACTATCACAACTTAACGGCCAATACTTTTGATAAATTTAAAAGATATATTCAACAGGGGATAACCAATTTTTTGAATACATCAAAATGTAATATACTATAGATGTATGAAACGATTTACTAAACGTGGGTTTACTACAATAGAATTACTAATAGTAGTTGGTATTGTTGGTCTTCTGAGCACAATCCTTTTAATTAATGTTAATTCTGCTCGAGTAAGAGCTAGGGATGTTCAACGGGTTGCTGATATAAAATTCATCCAAACACAATTAGCTTTGTATAAGGATAAAAATGGCAAGTATCCGTTATCACCATTAAAGTCTGGCGGGTCTGTACGTATATGGAGTTCTACTATTTTAGGTATACCTGCTTCTCAGCTTCCAGTAGCTCCACAGCCGCCAGATGGGGATTGTATTGGTGCAGAAAATAAATACATGTATCGTTCTCTTGATGGTAGTTCTTACGGGTTAACTTTTTGTATAGGACGTGATTCAGCTCAGTATAGGGCTGGTTACTCCTTTGCTTATAAAGATTGGTCATCGCTTAGGTATGATATGGATGGTGATGGCGCTATAGAATTTGATCCCCTTAACCCTTCGGATCCAACAAATGATCCAAAAGTAATCGGTAAGTGTGAAGCAAATGTTGCAGGTGCACAGTGTGTTTCTGCTGAGTTTTTAGATATTAATCAAACTGGCATAGTCTCTTCCACTGATGCAGGTTGTTTGCAAAATGTGATTATCAGTGTATTGGCGGGTAATCATCCAGAGCCTACGGATCCAACATTTTGCTTGCAAAATTAAATAATTCAAAAAAAAACAGCGCGGTGCAAATGCATCCGCGCTGTTTTTTTATTGCTGATCAAAGCTAGAATTTATATCTGGCCGTAATCGCAATGTGAGGTTCCATATTTCGCTGTTGGAAATCAGTGTAAATGATCATGTCAGCGTTAAACCGTTTTGTAATGTCGTAATTCAGGTTTACGCCCTGGAAGTTCTCGCGCCACTCGTGCGTTGAACGTCCAATCTTTGTTGATCTTGTGTCTGATCTGAAAGTCGGCAGCTGCCACGAACTGTTTAGACATTGCTCTACCTTTTCTCGTCGCGAGCTGGAACCCAGCACTAGGCGTAAACTGCAGATTGGTCTTTTCGATGGCGTGTACGAATTTGCGCTGGTAAGTAAGCCGGAATCTTTTTACGTCCGTCGGCTGCTTGTGCCATAGCTGAAAGTTGATGCTGTTCTTCTTGTCAAAGAAGTGGATCACTCCCAGTTTATTCCAGTCGTACTGGTCAAGGCTGATGGTAGTGATGGCAAGAAAGGTATCAAGGTTGGAAAAGATCGTTATTCGTTTCTGGAGGATTCATATCCAACAGAAGACGACACAATGACTAGCGGTTTACAGATCTTATACGCTAGACCGACGTGTATAAAATCACCCCGTCTTTTTTATTTTAAATTTTTGTCAATTTGTGTTGACATAAATAAAAGCGTTAAGTATCCTATAGGTGAAATCATTAAAATATCATAAATGAAGAGAAATCTCATTGTATTAGTAGTCGTTTTGGCAGCGTTAGGGATCTATTTTTCTATGAAATCTGACAAAAATGATCAGACTTCGAATAGTACCACTAAGCAGCATCTGACAGTAAAGGGTTCTGATACAGAAGTGCAGTTGGTTTCCAATTTAAGTGAAGCATTCTCTAAAGAAAACAAGGAGGCAGATATATCTGTCACCGGAGGAGGAAGCGCAGTTGGTATAGCATCATTATTAAATGGTGAAATTGACATTGCTAATTCTTCCCGCAAAATGAAGGATGAAGAATTAAAAACTGCAAAAGATAAAGGTTTAGATATTCAGGAATTTGTGTTATCTATCGATGGGTTGTCGATTATTTTGCACCCAACTAACTCTATAACTAAGTTAAGTATCGATGATTTAAGTAAAATCTATCAAGGAAAAATTACTAACTGGAAGGAACTCGGCGGTAATGATGCGCCGATTGTTCTTTACGGTCGTCAAAGCACTTCTGGAACTTACACCTTTTTCCGCGACACTGTTGTAAAAGGGGAGTATTCCTCAAAAATGTTGAACATGGAAGGGAATGAAGCAATAGTCGATGGTGTGAAAGGTGATGTGAACGGAATTGGTTATGTGGGTGTGGGGTATGTTAAAGACGCAAACAAACAAGCCCGAGCAGATATTAAAATTATCAGCGTTAGTAAGGATGCGGCAAGCGAAGCCATTTCGCCGCTAGATAAAACGGCAGTAAAAGACGGTCGTTATCCAATTGCTCGTGCAATTTATCAGTACCTTGCACAGTTGCCAGCAAAGGGTTCTGCTCAAGAAAAGTTCTTGCAGTTTGAAGTTTCCCCAGTCGCTCAAAGCTTAGTAGAAGACGCTGGTTTTTACTCTATCAATGATGCTCATATGGCATCCAACAAGGCACTCTTAGACAGGATTAAATGACAGTAAACTACAAAGAGGCAGCGCCACGGGTAATCTTAGAACTTGTGGCATTCTTAACTGTAGGTTTGTTAGTTGGAATATTTTTATTCCTATTCTTTAGCGGATTTTCTGCAGTTAAAGAAATCGGTTTAAAGACTTTAATATTAGGTACAACCTGGAACCCAATCGCGTATGGTCAACCATCTTGGGGAGGTTTGCCTTTGATAATAGGAACGTTGTTTGTAACAGTGGTCGCCTTGTTGATAGCTGTGCCGATGGGTGTGGCTAGCGCGATTTATATTTCCGAAATCGCTTCACCACGTTTTAGAGAAATCCTTAAGCCAGCTATCGAGATGATTGCTTCTGTGCCATCAGTGGTTTTGGGTTTATTAGGCTTACTTTTCCTAGCTCCTTTTATAGCTAGGATTTTTCATCTGTCGAATGGATTAAATGCGCTTACAGCTGGAATTTTAGTCGCCATTGCAGCGCTACCAACCATTGCCAGTATCTGCGAAGATACTTTACGGGCTGTGCCGCAAAAATACCGTCAGTCCAGTTTGGCCTTGGGAGCTACACAATGGACGACTATTAAAAGCGTGGTGTTGCCAGCGGCGAAGAGTGGTTTGCTGGCGGCGGTGATGTTGGGATTGGGGCGTATAATAGGCGAGACTATGATCGTGTTAATGGTGGCTGGTAATAGCAGTGCGCTACCTCATTCACTGCTTGATCCTGTTCGACCGATGACTGCGAATATAGCAATCGAAATAAAAGAAACTGTGGTCGGCAGTTTGCATTGGGAAAGTTTATTTGCCATTGGGCTAGGGTTGTTTGTAATAACATTCGTGGTAAACTTTTTAGCTGACTTATTAATTCATCGCAATGAAATTCGCTAATACTCATCTTCAAGAAAATATTTATTTTGTTTTTTTCCGCCTGGTTTTGGTGGTAACTTTGTTAATTTTGCTAGCCGTGTTTGTACTGCTGATTGATTCGTCGCACGGCGTGTTGAGTTGGCAATTTATTACTGCAAGTTGGCAGCATCAGGATATTGCCAAGGGTGGAATTTTCCCAGCGATTTTAGGTTCTCTTTATTTAGGTGCTGGCGTAACTTTGGTTACGTTCCCGCTAGGAATCGCCACTGCAATTTATTTAACTGAATATCGCACCGAAGGTTTTTGGAACCGTGCCATCCAACTGGCGATTCGTAACTTAGCTGGTGTGCCATCTGTGGTTTACGGATTGTTTGGCTTAGCCGCTTTTGTTACTTTCTTTAAATTTGGTACTTCGTTGCTGGCGGCGATACTCACGCTTTCAGTGATGACGTTGTCTTGGATTATTACAGCGTCTGTTGAATCGCTTCGCTCAGTACCACGCAAATTTAGAGATTCAAGCTTAGCTTTGGGTGCCACTAAGTGGCAGACGATTTATAAAGTGGTACTGCCAGCGGCTTTGCCGGGTTGTATTACTGGCGGAATTATTGGAATCGCCCGCGCAATGGGGGAGACAGCCCCAATTATTTTAGTTGGAGCTACTTTCTTTTTAAGCCATCTGCCGGAGTCGCCGTTTGATAAGTTCATGGCCTTGCCATATCACACCTTTATTTTAGCTACTCAACACTCTAGTCCTTTATCACAGAATTACGCAGCTGCTACGGCATTGGTGTTAATTGCCGTCACATTCTTAATCAGTTTGGGCGCAATTCTTTTCCGTTATCATTTTAGAAAACATAATAATTGGCAATAATATATGAATGAAAATAATTTGAGCGACACTAATAATATCGAAAACATTATCCAAACCATAGATCTCAGCGTTTGGTACCATCATCTTCACGCTCTTAAAAGCATTGATTTTGGAATTCACAAAAACAGCGTGACAGCTTTGATTGGCGCATCAGGTAGTGGTAAGTCAACTTTTTTACGGGCGCTAAATCGGATGCACGACACTGTGCCGACTGCGCGCATAGACGGACAAATTTTGTTTAACGGCAGTAATGTTATGGACTCAGATACAGATGTAATCGATTTGCGTCGCAGGGTGGGTATGGTGTTTCAAAATCCAACCCCATTTCCAAAATCAATTTACGATAACATTGCCTATGGTTTAGAAATCCAAGGTTTAAAAAATCGGCACAAAAAAATATTTGGTAACAAAAAAATTAATCCTGCAAAGATTGAAGCTAGCGATGATCCGATAGATAAAGTAGTGGTTTCAAGCTTAAAAGAAGCCGCGTTGTGGGATGAAGTTAAAGATCGTTTGCATCATAGTGCGTTTAGGTTATCCGGTGGTCAGCAGCAGCGCCTATGTATTGCCCGCGCGATTGCGATCCGTCCACAAGTCTTGCTACTCGACGAGCCATGTTCTGATCTTGATCCAATTTCAACAAAAAAAATTGAAGATCTTCTACTCAAACTTAAAGAAAATTATACAATAGTAATCGTGACTCATAACTTGCGCCAGGCAAAGCGTGTGGCTGATTATGTCGGGTTCTTTCACCTTGGTGATTTGATAGAATTTGGTACTACAGCTCAGGTGTTTGATACTCCGACACAAGAGCTAACCCGCAATTATGTAAGAGGGGATTTTGGGTAATATGAAGGTCTACCAAAAACCAACCTGTAGTAAGTGTCGTAATCTGTTAAAAACTTTACAAGAACGTAAAGTAGCTTTTGATAGCATTAATTATTATACTCATCCTCTCACGGCAAAAGAACTTAAATCTATTCTCAAAAAATTGGATATGGGTCCAAGAGATATTATACGCACAGGCGAGCCTGTATATAAAGAACTTCAAATTAAAACTAAGCCTTACACTGACGCAGAATTAATCGACATTTTGGTTAAAAATCCGGATCTTATTCAAAGACCAATTGTAGTCACAGGTGACACGGCCAGTATTGTGCGTTCGGATGAGGCCACAGAAGACTTATTGACTAACCACACCTAGCGGTATATAATAGCTTTTAAGACAGAAAGTATTTTAGGAGGAATTATAATGAAAGAACTTTTCGAAACCGAACAAGTTATTGTTTGGGAATCTCCAGATTTAGATATCTTTCAGAAAAAAGTAAAAGAGTTGGATGTTGAGAAAAAGGAATTGAGAAGCAAATTACTACAAGCATTAACAGATGGTAAATATATTCTGTTTGAATTTACATCTGAAAATGACAAAGCTTGGGCCGAATGGGTGAGTCAGATGCATAGGTTTGGAGCAATGAATCGTCTATCTTTTCTTTTAGCAACAGCTTTTTCAAATAAGATTAACATTCCCAATCATATGCGTCCGATATATAACGGTATATTTGGTGAAGCAGGGTCTATGGTTGAGTTTTTTGATAGTAATGAGACCACTTTTCTCGAAGCTGTAAAAGCATATGATAAAGAGTTGCAGGAGATTGATAAGGCTCGTGTTAAAAGACAGACCAGGGAATCCCGCCGTCAAAGGTCACGTGCTACAGTGAGGTAGAGAATTATTTTAATAGTCCGGAACATTATGTCCGGGCTTTTTATTTTGTAAAACACCTTAGCTTTGATGATATAATATAATTAACAAAACGAGGCAAGTAAAAGAAATAAAAATGACCCAAAAATTATCGCAACCAAAACAAGCTAACCACAAAACTGGAGCAAAATTCTTAATTAATATAGTAGAGGCGACCGGGATAGATCACGGATACTCTGCAACTGTGGCTTGGTTTGCCGAACGTATGCTTTTGGCTAGTTTTGCTTTAGCCGTTGTGTCTTTTGCAGCTGGAACAATGTTTGTTTTAAAATTGTCTGCGCCGATTGCCGATAGTGTAGTTTACGATGCCGCGGCACGCAGAGCTCAAATGGCCGAGGATGGTGTAAAGGTATTTTCTCAGCAAGTTATTGATGTAGCGTCGCCAGTGTTTGGGTTATTGGTAAAAGAAAATCGTGAAGAACAAGCCCCACCAGTTGACCAGCTAACGATTCGCAAAGAAAAGCTTAAAACTTATCTTGTTTCTAAAAAATCTCCTTTTGCCGAAGAAGATTCAACTTTAGATGCTTTTGCTAAATCTCGAAACATGAAGATGATGGTGGCGATTTCTTTTGTCGAAAGTACTTTTGGAAAAAATTGTTATTATTTTAATTGTAGTGGTATTGGTGGGACACCGCCAAAATTGCGAAAGTATAATAGTTATGCAGAGTGGGTAAAAGATTTTGATGACTTACTAGAGCGTCGCTACAAAGATGTTCCTCCTGAGGACTTTATTGGATTATACGTTCAACCAGGAAGCCCGAATTGGATTTATGGCGTAAAGCAAGTGTTGCGTGAATTTGAAGAGCAGGGTATTGCCCAGAATCCAAAAAAGAATGATCAAACTGGCCAAGTAGCCGGCGAAAGTACTGAGCAATAAGACTAAACTAAAAACACCCGATAGGGTGTTTTTGCTTGGTATGGCTGTTTCAAGAGGCTCGAACCTACTTTCAGTGAGGGGGTCTAGACCCCCTCACTGTATGAAGAACTAGTAGAAGAACTAGTTGAACAGATGGTTGAACCCGGGTTGTACTAGTTGAGCTCAGAAAACCATTGATTTTATTGCTCACTAGACCTCTCTATACCGCTGACTACTATCTCACCAGAGAATCCACTGAACGACACCGTAATATATATACTAAGAAAAAGAAAGAGTAGTAAATTACCTGAAAACCTAATAATACTAAAATACCCTAATTAAATCAAAACTCAAAAAACCAAACTAAGACCAAAAACCTCAAGGTTAAAAAAATTTAATA
>CAYVOF010000008.1:0-30091 GCA_964453405.1 uncultured Candidatus Saccharibacteria bacterium
TAATAAATAGAGTTATGTACCTCAAACGACTAGAAATACAAGGTTTTAAATCCTTTGCAAAAAAGACAACTTTAGAATTCGGCCAAGGCATTACAGCCATTGTGGGCCCAAATGGCAGCGGTAAATCTAATACCGCTGATTGTTTGCGTTGGGTACTAGGAGAACAGAGTGCCAAATTGATGCGTGGTAAGAAAAGTGAAGATGTAATTTTTGCTGGTTCGGATAAAAAAGGACGCGCTGGTTTTGCCGAAGTTATTGCTACGTTTGATAATCGCGATCATAAGATTCCATTGGATGCCGCAGAAGTTGCCATAGGAAGACGCATCACCCGCAGCGGGGAAAGCGAATATTTATTAAATGGCGCCCGCGTCCGGCTTTTAGATATTATCGACCTTGTATTAAAAAGCAATATTGGTACTTCGCGCTACACAGTTATTGGTCAAGGTACAATTGATCAAATGATTTTGGCTGGTCCAAGTGAAATTAAAAATCTAATTGATGAAGCTAGTGGTGTTAAAACATATTATCTAAAGCGTGAGCGTACTTTACGTCGACTTGAACAAACCGCACAGAACCTTATGCGCGCCGAAGATTTGTTGCGAGAGTTGGAGCCACGAGTTAAGTCTCTTCGACGACAGGCTAAGCGCATGGAAGC
This sequence comes from uncultured Candidatus Saccharibacteria bacterium, assembly GCA_964453405.1. Lineage (GTDB taxonomy): Bacteria > Patescibacteriota > Doudnabacteria > UBA920 > UBA920 > UBA920. Next base: position 656 of record CAYVOF010000008.1, read on the forward strand.
CCGCGCCGAAATTGAAACTGAACTCAAAACTTATCTTCAAGAACACCTAGGTAGTCAGTGGTGGAGTTTAAATGATCAAGTCGCGGGTTTAGAATCTAAGATTACAGAGTTTGGTGAGCAACGTAAAAAAGTTGAGCAGCAAATGTCTGGCCATCTTTCCAAAATAGAGCAGCACGAAAAAGATAACGAACAAGCTTTAGGCGACTACAAAAAGCTCCAAGAACAAATTCAAATCATTCAAAATGAAAAGAATGCTTTGCTAGAGCAGATCAGTTTGGTGCGTGGTAAAATGACCAGTATGCAAACTGGTAGCGGCGACAGTGAAAGTTTGAATATCGAAAATCATAAAATCAGCCAGCGCATTAAAGAAATCGAAGCACAAATTACCAAAGTCGAAAGCGATTTTACAGAGTCTCAACAAAACATTGCCAAGCAAACTGCTTTACTCGAAGAAATTAATTCGCAGATCTCCAGTCTCCAAGACACACTGCATAATCCAGCTGGTGCTGACTGGGTAATTGTAGAAAAAGAAGTCAGTTCGTTTGATCAAAGTTTTAAAGCTTTTATGGGAATTTTGGAGCAAGCTACTGAGGTATCGCCTGTGTTAAATGCAGCCACTGATCTTAGTCATTCATGGGAAAAGTTTCGATCTACTACGCATGAAGCAGTTGTCAGTCCAGGTCAGAAATTAATTCAATTACAACAACAGCTCCAAGAGTTTACTAAGAAGAAAGATGTTTTACAGCAAGAGTTAAGTAATTTGTCGTTGGTAAGTTCTAAGTCGCAATTGAGCCGCGAGTTTTTGACTAGCCAATTAGTGGTCCTTCAAAATCAAAAGTTGCAAATTGATTTGGAACTTAAAAAAGCTAGCGCTACATCGGATGAAAGTTTTTCTGCCGGACTTATGGAGGATGAAAAAAAACTTCAGGATCAAGTAGATAGCAAAACTCGCCAACAAGAAGACTTGGAAAAAAAGTTGAATCAAATTTATGCAGATGAAAGTTCTTGGAAAGTTGCAATTGCCGAAGAAGATAAAAAGTTTCGTAGACAGCAGGATGAATTAAGCGTCATTCGTGACCAAGAAAGCAAATTGCAAATCGAAAAAGCTCGATACGAAACTCAAGCCGAAGGTATTGTGTCCGAAATAATTAGTCAACTCGGTCAAGAACGTTTGCAAACAATTAAGCAAACCAAAATTACCGCTACATCCTCCGATTTACCAGATAAGATTCATCGCTTGCGCAAACAGATTGAATCAATCGGTGGTGTCGACGAATTAACAATCCAGGAATATCACGAAACCGAAAGTCGTTACACTAACTTAGAGTCACAAACCAATGATCTTAATAAAAGTATGGACGACCTTCGTTCGGTCATGGATGAATTGGACGAGCATATTAAAACTAAATTTAATACCGCGTTTCATAAAGTTAACGAACAGTTTGAACAATATTTTAGAGTCTTGTTTAACGGCGGTCGTGCCCACTTAGCGCTCGTAAAATCAAATGATAATCAAACCGAGGCAGAAGTTGAACTAGAGAAAGAAGAAGCGGCGGAAGAAAAGCTAGAAGCCGTGCAAGACCATCTTCGTCCCGAAGAAAAAATCATTGCCAAGTACGAAAAAGGTTCTTTGTCTGTCGCTGGTGTAGATATTAAAGCCACTCCTCCAGGGAAGAAGCTATCCTCAATTCAATCCTTATCTGGTGGCGAACGCTCCTTAACTTCTATTGCATTGCTGTGTAGTTTACTAACTTGCTTTCCATCACCGTTCGTAGTTCTGGATGAAGTAGATGCCGCGCTCGACGAAGCCAACACGATTCGTTTTGGGCAAATCCTTGGTAAGCTCTCGAGTACCACTCAATTTATTACAATTACCCATAACCGCGAAACCATGTCTCAGGCCAACATTTTATACGGAGTTACAATGGGTGATGACGGTGTATCACAGTTGTTATCAATCAAGATGGATCAGGCAACAGTTTACGCTAAATAGCACTTGACCAAAAAGACTTCTAGTGGTAGACTATTGAAGTCTTTTTACTTATGTTGGACCGTCAAACCAGCTACGAGTTATTACTAGACACTTACATTAATTTTAAATTTTCATGTTAACTATTCGTTTACAACGCGGTGGTAAGCGCAACACTCCTCAATATAAAGTGGTGTTAGCACAAAAAACTGCCGCTAACCAAAAACAGTTTGTAGAAGTCCTTGGCTCTTACAACCCGCACACCAAAGAACTTGGAATTCGTAGTAATGATCGCCTTAACTATTGGATGAACGATCAGCACGTCGAGCTCTCTGCCACTGTTCATAATTTGTTTGTCACCAAAGATCTTTTAAAGGCTGACAAAACTAAATCATTCACTATTCCAAAAAAGGAAGTTGTAGCAGAAGCTCCAGCCGAAGCAGCTAGCGCAGAACCAGCCGCTGAAGCAACTACTACTGAAGTTACCGAAGAGGTGAAAGCTCAAGAACCAGAAATGGTTGTAGCTGTCGAAGAAGTTAATCCTGAATCAACCCCAGCTGAAGTAGAAACTCCAGAAGTTGTCGCTGAACCAGCTGCAGAACCTACAGAAACTCCTGTAGAAGAAAAGGCAGAATAAATATTTTAAAACCCCGCTATATAATTAGTGGGGTTTTTTGTATAAAAATATGCATGTCGCGTGGTATAATATAGGCAATGGTGATAAGGTCCCATCTTCTAAAATGAAACTAATAAAACAAAAGTTCGTTCTACCAGTTTTAATTATCGTTGGCTTTTTAGCAGTTGTTACTGCTGGGACAGCTTTTTTAGGAGGTAAACCCGAACCAATCTATAGCGATGCTGCTATCGGATCTCCTGTAGGATTTAAACTAGGGATTAAGGATCATTATTGTACTGATCAAGAAAAAGAGTCGAGCTTGGTAGTCCAAGGTGGCTCAAGTTACGGTACTGATTCTAACTCCGAAAATCCTGATTGCGCAAGAATATTTTTTGACCCAGGTAGTGTTGGCTCAACTCATGTCAAGCAAGGTATATATGACCAAGATTTTCGAATCGGGATCTCTATGGCAGAAAAAAAATCTAACTGTACCGGTGAACGAACAGAAATTCAGTGGACACCGTGGGCAAGCTCAGGCGGTGGCTCAAGTAAAAAAGCAATTTCTAAAAACAGCAGTAAAATCCCAGATTGCTTATGGTTGTCTTATCAAACTCGACCTTTACCGAGAGGAATTTTAATAAATGATGCCCGAGTTGGTATTTCTGCTGGAAAAGGTAAAACTGCCTACACTCCAACAGCTCGCAATGGTGGCGGATGGTCAGATTATTCTGGAGTCCTAATAAAACCAAGAAGCAGCAATTCACCTGAGCCAACTTTAAATCCTACTAAAGTTTATTTACAAGTTAAATTAATTAAAACCCGAAATTAACAAAAAAATATGTTGACAAATAATATGGTAATAAAAGTAGTTATCGCGGTAGCAATCTTACTTGCTTTGCTATTTGTGGTAATTAAATTGTCACAGCATCCGGTTTCTCCTGCTCATCCTTTGTCTGATAATGAAGCTAATCCTACATCACTGCAGGTTCAAAAAGTAGCTGAAAATACTTTACCTAATAAATTTCCAGCAAACTTACCTATAGAAAAAGACGGAAAAATTATTCAGAACTTTAATGCCACAGAAGTTGATGGTCGTTACAATGCAACTCGAGAATTTGAAAGCCAGCAGACTTTAGCCCAGAATATCGCGACCTACACAAAATATCTAACTGATAATGGGTGGGAAATTAAAGCAAAGATCGACCAATCAAAATTAAAAATGGTAATGGGTAAAAAAGAAAATCAGCAATTGCAAATTTCTGTTGCGCAAAACCCAACTACAAAAACCAATTTGGTTACAATTACGCTAACTGAGTTTAAATAGGGTTGCAAAAACATTCTTTTTATGCTATAATTAAGAGGTAAAGTTACTTTAAGAAACAAAAATGAGAACAAATCGTACAATAGTTTTAGGACTGATTATAATCGTGTTGCTAGTCGCAGCAGGATTTTTTTGGTTTTTTATGAAGAAAAATGATAGCCCGAGCGTTGTTAAAGAAGATCGTCTTCAGGCGCAACAAGCAGCAGCAGAATTTAAGGTTGAGACTAAACAACTTGGTAAAACTCAAATTCTGTCAGGGTTTCCTACTAACTTACCTCAAGAAGAGGGTGGTACAATTTTGCAAAACTATGAATCAAAGAGTTCAGACGGCCGGTTGCAATCCACAAAAAAGTTTACTAGTACACTAGGAACACAGTCAGCGTTAACCAAATATGTTAATTTTTTTGAAGACTTAGGTTGGAACAGAAGTAGTAAAGATCCAGTCAAATCTCCAGCGTTATTCGCTAAAGGTCAAGATATTTTAATGATTGTGGCTAATAAAGAATCTGGCGAAAAAAATACAGTTGTAGAAATTACTATGATTCAAAAAACAGTCGTAGCAAATAAATAATATGAATCAATTTTTTAGAATAAAATTTAAGAATACTTTAACCTTAGTGAGTCTTTTAATGATGGTTGCTTTGGTTTTCCCTGGGGCAAATATTGATGATCAGTTTGCAGGTGATAACGCAGCTTCGGTAGATGAAGGTTTGGGACAATCAAACTTAGGAGAAGAAAGCGCTTTTTGTGATTCCAGTCCTTCCACTGATACAACAGCTAGTGTTAGCGTTTTATGGAGCTATAATGGAAATAGTGGAAATAACAACTCAAACATTACTAACGGCCAGACTACACCTCCAGGTGCACCTAATCCTACTATTTTAACTACTTTCCCTGGTACTCAACTTCATATCGTGATGGCCGGTACTACATCTCCAAATGGGGCAAGTGGTACAGTCAGAGCGACAGTTAAAATTGATGGTCAGATTGTATTTGATCAAACTGCTAGTAATGGATCAAGTGCTAATTATTCTTACGACACTACTTTAGCAAACTCAACTGTGGAAACTACAGTCGTTTCTACAGCATGCAACAATGTTAGTACCGCTAGTCAAATTACATATCCTTCATCTCCAAGTGGTTTTGATCTTACTTGTGGCGTCGATCAAGTTGTGCCAAAAGGTACAACCGCTTTTTTCCCTCTCCATGCTTATAATATGGTCACAGTTTGGGAACAACAACCTTTAGAGGTTGATGTGACCAGCTCGCCTGACGGGGTTTTAATAGAGAATTTACCTCTAATCTATTCACTTAATCACATGTGGACTGCTGATATTGATACCTCTTCTCTGGATCCGAATACGCAGTATACTTTAATCTTTTCCGCTCAGAATCCAGCCCCTCAATCACCTCCCCCGGTACTTTGCTATGCAAATTTAACAGTGACAGCGAATGTACCTACAGTAGATTTAAAATTTGATGGTAGTGATGGGCCGACAACACCTACTCCTTCTAATGGCGATAGTGGAGAACTCACATGGAATACCGAGAATGCAGACTCCTGTGAGGCGGAGATGGTTCAAGGAACTCTCGATGAATGGAAGGGTCAACAAAATACAGCTAATGAAAAAACTGAAAACTTCGCTATAAAGGGATTAGTGGTTGATAATACTTACGAATTTAAACTTACTTGCACGAGCGGCACTGGCGAAAAAGCCGAAGATACTGTAGTTGTCAGTGTTGGTGAGCCTCAGGTTCCAACCGGTGAATTTTATTGTGAAGGTGACTTAGGTGGTGGACAAGGTCAGGATTCGTGTACCATTTCTAATGGCTCTAGTGCTTTGCTATTTTGGTCTACTTCTTATACAGAAAGTTGCTCTCTTGACCCAGTAATTGATAAGTACACACCAGGTACAAATGAGAAAAAAGGAGTATCGACTGGTGCGCTATCAACCCCACCAAGTTCAGTGGTTTACACTCTAACTTGTACTGGTGTTGGTGGAAAAGGTAAATACGAAGATACGGTAACAATAAATATTCAAGGACCAGTGTTAAATGCAAAGTGTGCACCTTCACCGCTTGTTATCAATCAATTCGGACCCCCAGGCGTTATCACTGTAACTGTTGACGTAGATAATCAAGGTAGTCTTGAATCTGTAAACTTAGAAGGTAGCTTCCAAAATCCTGCCCCAGCTTCTGCTCCGGTCATCAGTTATTCCGATAATCCGCTTAAGGTTCCAGGAGCAGGATCGGTTATCCTAACACCTAACAAAGATACTTCTTTGGGCACTTATCAATTCCAGGTAACTGCCTCAGCACTAGGTGCAACTTCAGATACTTGTTTTGTGACGGTCTTTATAGAAGGCGAACCACCGCAACCACCTTTTAGTGCAGCAGCACGAAGTGATGTTCGCTGTGAGTCGGTTACCGTTACTTGGGAACCACCTGCAGGTGGACCAACCCCACAAGGTTATCAGGTATTTCGATCTTTGACTGACAATCTTGATGATTTTTATGCTGTAGGTGGAATGGTTGATGATACAGGAGCTAAGGAATACTCTGCTGATGATGATAATCCATGGCAGATAGGAGTTACCAATTATTATGGAGTTAAATCAGTTATAGGTACTCAATATTCTAGCTTGATCAGAGCTGGTGGAGTAGTGCCTTCTGATTGTTCACCTAGCTTGGGTCAGTCTGATAAAGATTTGTACGGCGTGGATAATAATTTTTCTGATCCTACTAAATGTAATAACACATCTGATGCTTTCAACTTGCCAAACTCAGGTATTTTTAGAGCTGGCGCAAAGGTTTGGTTTAGAATCAATGTTTGTAATAGTGGTAGTGAAGCATTAACTGGCATCGTTGTTAGCGAAGTGGGTTGGTTGAATTTAGATAAAGACTCTATTAAGTACGAAGGGGATGAACAATCTAAAGAGTGTGTAGTGGACGGCACTAACCTTGATAAAATCACACTTAAAGATTTGCCAGGTAAAGCTAACTTGTCTGACCCAGCTACGATTTGTACGTTTTCTATCTCAGCGACCTTAAAATACCCGGAAAATACAGGTACTCAGTTGTATCGATTCTGGAATCAAGCTTTAATTACTTCTAATGAGCTTCCTCCTAAAGTTGTTTCGACTCCACAGTATCTTTACTCTCGAGGTGGAAAAGATGCTGTGCCTGTTCGTGGTGAAAATAACAGATAATTTTGAAGTTTGGATCAAGTTTGGTATATTAAAGAAAACTGGTTATTAAATAAGAAACAAAATGGGAAACAAAAAAGATCCCAATCAACTTTTTAAGTTCGGAGTCTTGATAGTGGTATTATTAGTTTTGTTATTCGCGGCTCATGAAATGGGTGCGAATAAGACTAAGAATACTAGATCTAATCAGTCTGCAAAAGTACAAAAAACAGATGTAGACCTTGATAAGAAACCAGAAAGTTTTCCTGAGAACATTCCTCTCGAAGCTGGTGCTAATATTACCCAAAACCTTAACGCGACCACACCTACAGGTCAGTTTCAAGCAACTAGAGTTTTTGAGACTAAAAAAAGTTTAACTGAAAATTTAACAATATATAATGAGTTTTTAAAATCAGCTGGTTGGACAACCAATTCAACTATAGACACCCCAAACCATAAAGTGGTTATCGCTAGCTTGGGAAAAAAGAGTTTTCAGATTTCTATAGATCAAAATAAAACTACACAAATTAAAACCGTAAGTATTAGTTATATAGAGAATCAGTAACATAATGAACATTAAACAACTAACTTTAATAGTCCTTCTTGCAACCATTGTTGTTATTGGTGGACTGGTTTACTTAAAAATTTTACCAAACTCACTAAAAACACAAGTGACAAGTAAGCCGATTGTAGTCGAAAAAATTTATGTGGATTTTGATAAATCACCGCACAAGTTCCCGCTGAATATTCCAATCGAACTTGGCGCAAAGGTTACCGAAAATTATAACTCTACTAACTCCGACAATACATTACAAGCTACTAGAACTTTTAAAACCAACCAGTCTTTATCCGCAAACTTAGCTGTGTATACTAAGTTTTTAACACAGGATGGGTGGGATATAAAAGGTACAACTGATGAAGAGTCATATAAGATGGTGGCTGGAATAAAAGGTAAGCAAACTCTTTTGGTTTCTATGGATAACAACGAAACTGACAACGTTAAGACTGTTAGTATTACTTATTCAGAGTTACGATAACTATGAAATTATTTAAAATAAAATTTGTGCAATTGGTGCTAACTCTAGCTTTGGTTATGAGTGTGTTGCCATTGTTGCCAAAAAATGTTGAAGCTTGGAGTTCTTGTACAGGCTACGAAATCTTAGATATAAAAGTGACAGATATAACCTCTGGTACTGTATTGGGAACCTTCCGTGATTACGGACCTTACTACGACCCTATATCTGGAAATGTAGTAGAGGGTGCTTCTTCTAGCTACAACATTGGTGCTCCAGCAGGACACATTTTGTCTTTTGAGACTATAAATTTTGTTAATACCCCTGTTTTTTACAATTCAACAGCATATAATAGTCAGTATATCCCTGCATCTGAGAACCATTTTTCTAGCACATATCCTTTAGACAATGCTCCGAATAATCCATTCCAGTTTATTTATCAGGCTCCAGCAATAAATTTGGCTGCCGGAGAAACAGCGCTTTACACAGGCAAGCTTTTTGAGGGTTGGTGTTTTGTTAATGGAAATAATATATTATTGAACAATGAAGCTCGAGTTAAAATTACTGTTTCGACCCAACCCAATGTACCTAGTTTTACTTGTTCTGTATCTCAATCGACTGCAACTGTTGACCCTGGGGGAGAGACAACTTATTCGATCAATACCAGCGGTCAGAATGGATTTAACGGCCCTGTTGTTTTTACAGGAACTACTACACCTGTTGTCCCAGACAGACCAACCATTACTTTTACAAACAATGGTCAAATCCCCCCTGGTCCAACTTTTGCAAGAGTCCAAACAACACAAAATACCCAAGGCCAAACATACAGCATTACTTTTACTGGCACCGCTCTAACTGGAGAGACATACAGTTGTGGTACCCAACTCGTAGTTAATACCGCTGGTGGTGGTTTTGATTTGGTTCTTGATCCAACAGGAACACCTTCTAGTCCTGTAAGAAGTTTGATTGGCGATAATGTTACTATTCGAGTCTCCGCTGTATGTTATGGTGCTTTTACAGGCCCAGTTGATAATATGACCACCAGAACAACGTATATAAATGCTCGGGTTGATATACAAACAACTCGGTTAAATTGCGGAGAATCCACCAATGTCATAGTTTCCAATACAGGTGTTATTCCTCAATCACAGCAGTCAACTTATCCTGATCCAGCGGACTTTCATCTTGAGGATATTATTGTAACAGGACAAGGACAAATATAATCGACATGTTAAATATATTTATAAATAAAAAATGGATAATTACCTTAGGAATAGCCCTTATGGCTTCTTCGACCTTGTATTTTCCGGTAGATGCACAAGCGCAAACAGGTATTGTTACACGTACTCCTGGTGCAATATGGGTCAGTTCAGTGACTGTTAATAGTTCAACTCGAACAGCAATTATTAGTGGTGGTGGCGAGGGTGGTATAGAAAAGCGTTATCATACAATTTGTGCTGACGGTACCGATGCATATGGATTTTATGTTACGCAGTTGTTTAGTAATCCCCAACCACCAATTTCTGTCCCTGCTTCGGTCCATCCTATTTATCCTTACAATCGTGTAACTGATTACTGGATAGATGGTAGCGCCAGTCCTCATGTAAACTATGTTCTTAACCGAACCAGTGATGGTGTGAGCATTGGGCCATCTGATAGTTGTGATGGTTTATCATTTGCTGCTGCTGAGTATAGTTTTAGTTTTCCTATTGATATTTCTGGTCTAAGCATTGGTTGGCATACAGTTGAAGTCTCGGCTTTTGATGAAGCCTCTAGAGCTCAAATTTATTCGGGACCATTTTCTTTTGAAGTGTCTGGTATTGTGGGAGGTCCAATAACAATTACAAAGGAGTCACGTAGTGCTTTAGCTATAATAAAAAAACCAAGTGTTAATTTGTTAGTAAACGGTCGTACAAATGATACAGTGCCGCTCGGTTCCCGACCGACTTTAACTTGGGCTACTGATTCTGTGGATGAGGGTAATGCATGTACTGCAAGCAATAGTAATAACGCCGGTGTACCAGTTGATCCCCTCTGGGATGGTTTTAAAAATGGATATGGTGGCGGCTCTCAAGCTGTTGGTCCAATGACTAGAGAAGGTGTATATACCTATTCAATCGTCTGCAGAGGTTATGGTGGTTCTGTTACAGTTCCTCCGTCTAATGTGCAAATTGTTGTGGGTTCCGCTCCAGCATTTAATTGTGTGCTAATGTCTCTAGGGTTCACAACCATCACCCAAGGAAGTAGTACAACCGCTACTCTTAAAGTTGAACCACTAAATGGTTTTTCTGAGAACGTTAAATTTACTGGACAAGTTATCCCACCTGGTCCAAATGCTCCTGTCATTGTAGAACCATATACAAATAATCCTCAAATAGATCCATATATAGATTGGACTAGTGCACTCATCGATACATCCGCCAGCACTACTCCTGGTGAATATCAAATTATCTTTACAGGCACCTCTGAGTCTAGTGATACAGTAACTTGTCCTCCTGTCATTGTTGCGGTAGACCAAATCACTCCTCTTGCAAGAATTCACTGTGGTGGTCAAAGCAATCAAAATAGTTGTACAGTTCCATATAACGGTTCTTCTAAAATCAGTTGGGAGTCATCATTGGTTACTAATTGTACAGTTAGAAAGAATGGAGTAGTTTGGGATAATCAACTTTCACAAGTTTATCCACCAGGAAAAGATTCTGGTCCACTAACTGTAAATACAACTTTTGATCTAGCTTGCACAGGTTCGTATGGCCCAGTAAATTCTAGTGTTTTGGTTAATGTGACGCCAGTACCTCCTCAGCAACCTAATAATGTCCAGGCTACTACATCTTCTGGTTGTGGGACAGCAAGAGTTACATGGGATGGACCATTGGTTCCTCCTGCGCCAGAAAATTATCAGGTGTATCGATCGACTAGTACTGTACTTTCTACTTTCCAACCAATTGGAGGGTTAATTCCAGAAGACGGCAGTCCTACTTATTCATACCTTGATGGCGGCCCATTTGTACCTGATACTAGATATTATTATGCTGTAGCAGCGATTATCGGAAGCCAGTATTCAACTTTGGTTCCTAGTAATGGAGTTATTCCGGTTCCTTGTGCACCGAGCCTTAACCTTTCTAATAAGGATTTAGTTCGAGTTAATAACAATACTCAAATCCCGCCTAATTCATGTAATAATTTGTCTGATGTGTTTGTTCTTCCAAACAGGGATATCTTTAAAACTGGCAGTAAGGTTTACTTTAATATTAATGTCTGTAATAGCGGTACCGAAGATATGAAGAGTATCGTGGTCACCGAAACAGATGCCCATAATTTAGACGAAGTTCGTTTAGAGAGCAAACTAGGAGGTTGTGTTCTCAGTGGTAGTGGCACAGGACCATATAGATTAAGAGATCTACCAGCACCACAACCTGGGCAATATACTGTGTGTACTGTGCAAATTTCGGGAATTTTAAGAGCGGTATCTGATCCTCCTGTTGGTTTTTTGCATCGCTTCTGGAATAGAGCAATGATTACTGCTAATAATCTTCCTGATAAACCCGTAACCACTCCACCATATTTGTTCTCTGATACGGGAACTCCAGTTCGTAACGAAACAGCACCATAAAAAGTATTCAATACAACCGTCTTGCTTGACCACAAGGCGGTTTTTTGTTATTCTATTGTTGCAATAGATGGCAAGGTCGAAGCCAACATTCCTATCGCAGAATACTACAAAGATACTATGGAACAAGATCAAGCATTTGTTGAATTCGTAGTCAAAGCTTTGGTCGACAACCCAGATGATGTAAAGACAGAACGCAGCGTAGACGAAATGGGCGTACTGATCACTTTACACATCAACCCAAATGATATGGGGCAGGTTATCGGTCGAATGGGCCAAACAGCTAAAGCGCTTCGCACACTATTACGTGTGGTTGGTGCTAAGCACAAAGCCCGTGTTAACTTAAAGATTTACGAACCAGAAGGTTCTCATCGCGGTCCTCGTCGTGAACATGGTGGTGACGGGCAGTCTCACTCTGATTCACATGCTGAACCACGAAGCGAAGATGTCCAAGCAGACATGGATGACTTCAAGCTTTAAACTAATCTATCAAACCGCTTAAAGCGGAAAAAATCAAAACCCGCAATCAGCCGAAAGGCTTTGGCGGGTTTTGTGTTACTATTTATATATGAAGATTTCAATCATAACCCTCTTTCCAGACTTTATAGATCAATATACCGGTTTTGGAATCATTGCTCGGGCTATCAAAGCACGCTTAGTTAAGTTTGCGGCTGTGGATTTACGCAAGTTTGGTTTGGATAAGCGCAAGACCGTAGATGATCGTCCTTATGGTGGAGGGCTAGGAATGGTGCTTCGGCCTGATGTAGTTATTAAAGCGATTACTAAGACTGTTGGTCGTGCGACTTCGGGCTCAAAAACTATCCGGGTGATTTTACTTACTCCTCAAGGGAAAGCGTTTAACCAATCCCATGCCCGACGTTTGGCTAAGTACGATAATTTGGTATTTGTTTCTGGTCGCTACGAAGGTTTTGATGAGCGTGTTCGTAAATTTGTTGATGAAGAACTTTCTGTGGGCGATTATGTTTTGATGGGTGGCGAATTACCAGCTTTAGTAATTAGCGAAGCAGTGCTTCGATTGATCCCTGGAGTATTAGGAAAAGATGAGTCTGCGGACAATGAAAGCTTTGCGACTACTGCAGGTGGCGAAACATTATTAGAATACCCACAATACACCAAACCAGAGGTTTTAGAGGTTAAGGTGGATGGTCGCAATAAAAAACTTTCTGTCCCAAAAGTTTTACTTACTGGTCACCACGCTAATGTAGCTAAGTGGCGCTATGATGAGCAGGTAAAGCGCACTAAAAAGCGTCGACCTGATCTGTTAAAATAAGGGTATGGAAACAGAATCTATAAAACATACCGGTATTAATCCAGAGACTGTTAACTTTGTTCATAAAATAGAAGCTTCAAAACAACCAGAAAGGATTGATTTACAGGAAGTTAAGGTAGAACAAAATCCGGCTGAGCAAACCGAGGCCGCTTCTATTGAACAAGCTAAGGGTCCTAGTCCGGACAAGTTAACTTTGGAAGATTTTTATAACTTGGATGACGAGAGTGAGGAATGGATTGATGATGTTGTTGGAAAGGTGGCTCAGAAAGATCAATTTACCCCAGAAGTTAGTGAAAAATATTTAACATCGGATTTAAAGTTTGCAATAGCTTACTTATCAAAACAGAAGCCCGGCCGTACTGTAAAAGAATGGTTGGATTCGGGTTCAGAATTGCGCAACACAATTGCAGAAGTTATTCCTCTTGTGCCCCCTCCGGAAAAAGATATAAGCCCTGCTGATGGTGAGGTTGCTGCTCTTCGTGATTCGATAGAGAATCTCAAAAAAGATATACAAGAATCCGCTGACAAGCAAAACATAAAATTAAAACAATCTGGCGTGGGTAAGGTCTTAAAATTATTTGGCGGTGGCAACAGTGGGCAGGATAAAATTCGAGAAAATTTAAATGCAGATTTAGAATTTTTGGATAGTCTTAGTCAATCTGGATTGTTGTCAAAAGAATTGTTGGATAAAAAAATTACTGTGCGCAATCCAAACAATAAAGATGACTTTGTTAACGGTTCATTAAAGTTTGCATTACAGTATAATGGCACCGGTCATATTATGAATAATTATTTGGAGAAGTTTAACAATACAAACGTAGTATCAAATAAAGATATCTCCGAGAAAATCGTAAAAATTTTTGAAGCAATTTCGACAGGTTCAGGTTATAAGAAATTTACTTTAGAAGATTCACAGATGCAAATGACGCAAGGCATGGCAACTAGCCCCGGTGGTCGAAATGTTTCTTATCCGTTGATACCAGGCACAGTAAAATCATTTAAACTTCGTGGAAAGTAAAGAAACTATAGTATATGCCAACTCATAAATTTACAGTAGAAGATTTAAAAATTCGTTTAGACAAATTTTTAGCAGATAAACTTTCTGATTCGCCAGAAGGTTTTTCGCGTAGCAAGATTCAGCGTGACATCGAAGTTGGGTTAGTGACTGTAGATGGAAAAGTTGATACGCTGCCGCATCGCGCCATTCGTAAGGATAGTGTGGTGGAGTATGACCCTAGTCCGGCGGCAGAGAAGCCTCAACCTTTAAATATCCCTATCAAAACTTTATATAATAATCACGGCTTGTTGATTATAGACAAGCCAGCAGGGTTGGTGGTGCATCCAGGCTCCGGTTTTAAGGGTGACTCATTGGCGCAAGCCCTACTCTATCATTTTAAGGATATTCATTTAGTAGGAGAAGAAGAACGTCACGGTATCGTACATCGTCTCGACAAAGACACTAGTGGGGTCATTTTAGCCGCGCTTACTCAGCCGATGTATGAACACCTTAAGGATGCCTTTGAACAACGTAAGGTTAAAAAAGAGTATATTGCCTTGGTTCGGGGGAATATACCTAATAATCACGGTACTTTTGATCAACCAATGGGTAAAAGTAAGAATGACTTCCGTAAACACACCATCAAAAAGAGCGATATGGGCATACCTAAGCCAGCTTTGACTGAATATGAAGTCCTTGAGCACCTCAGTTACGAGCTTCCAGGCGGCCTTGACGAATACACCCTAGTTGTTGTAAAATTACACACAGGTAGAACGCACCAGATACGCGTTCATTTTTCTTCCGCCGGTTTCCCATTAGTGGGGGACGAACTCTATGGCGGGAAGAATGTTATGAAGCTCGGCCTCAATCGGCAGTTCCTTCATGCAAAAAAGATTGAAGTTCAATTACCTGACGAGTCTTGGATCGAAGCCGAAAGCGAGTTTCCTCAAGATCTCAAAGATATACTCACAAAGCTAAATAGCAAGAAAGTTAATTTATTATAATATGGAAATCGTAAAGAATTTAAAAGCTGATCAACTCAAAGAGCAAACCGAGTTTAAAACTGGTTACACTGTTAAAGTTCACAACCGCATTAAAGAAGGTGGTAAAGAACGTATTCAGATCTTTGAAGGTTTAGTTATCGCTCGTAAAGGCGGCAACGGAGCCAATGCCACCTTTATGGTTCGCAAGATCTCTAATGGTGTTGGTGTAGAACGTATCTATCCATTGCACTCTCCAAACATTGCTAAGATTGAAGTTGTTAAAGATGATTTAGTTCGTCAAAGCAAGCTCTACTATGTACGTGAGCTACGCGACAACACTCCTCGTGTTCGTAAGAATACTACTAAGTCTAAAACTGCAATGAGCAAGAACAAGAAGTCTGTAAAGAAAGAAGCTCCTAAGGCAGCCTAAAAGAATATAGAGCTGAATAATATAGATTAAAAAGCCCTCGACAAGTTCGAGGGTTTTTGTTATAGTATTGGGTAATCAATTTTTTATAGGAGGAAAATACATGACGCAAACCTTAAAGATAGGTATTGTCTCTAGACTAAAACATGGAGACTTGCTTGAGGCAATAAAAAAGAAAGGCTGGAATCAAACTCAAGCGGCCGCATACTTAGGTCTTGACGCGACTACATTTGGTAAAATTATCAATTTAAAGTCTGTACCTAGGCATTTTTCTGATGAGTTGACTAAAAAACTCTTAGATCTAACTGGAAAATTACCGGAAGATTTATTTCCAGAAGCGTTTCGTTCTAAAGATTTTTTGGACCTTGATAAAACCGCCACTGTATATGTAGATGCAAATCCTGCCATGCTGGGTGGTTATCAGATGTTTCAATTGAATCCATCATCTGATGATCTTATTGATGATAAAGATCTTAAAGTGCAGATTGCAGAAGTGCTATCTACTTTAGTACCTCGCGAAAAAAAGGTTATCGAAGAAAGATATCTTAACGGTAAAACTTTAGATGAAGTGGGGGACCAATTTGGTGTCACTAAAGAAAGAGTGAGGCAGATTGAAGCCAGGGCTTTATTACATTTACGACATCCATCGAGATCTCGAAAGTTAAAAACTTTTCTTGAAAACTTAAAACACTAGAATTTCTAGTGTTTTTTATTATCTATTAAGTTTAAACCTTATCCATCCCAGTAAGAGAAGCGTGTTTTTCGGCATCATCCCAATTGAGGTTTTTAAAGAAGGCTTCGATATAATCGGCGCGGGCAACGCCATAGTCCATTATGTAGGCGTGTTCGTAAACATCAAGCGCTACTAGCGGAGTGGCATGCCATATAGGGAAGCCATCGTGCTGATCGCCGAGATAGTTAAATAATGAATGATCCTGCCAGTCAAAGGCCAGCCAGACCCAACCTCGAGCTGCAATACCGGTAGCCTTCATATCAGCCTTCCAATTGTCGAACGAGCCAAAGTGCTTTTCGATTTGGGTGCCGAGCCAGCCGCTTGGTTGTCCACCCTTATTAGCCCCAGTGCCGGACAAATTAGTAAAGTAAAGTTCGTGGCTCTTGATGGCATCAACGGCAAATGAGTAACCAAGTTTTAAGGCTCGCAAGTCTGAGTAGGTGGCATTGGCTGTAGATAAATCTACGGTTTTTAATTTCTCAGTAATTTCGTTAGCTTTCTTGATATAGCCTTCGTAGAGTTTGTAGTGTTCTTTCATGAGCTTTTCCGAAAGACCCTCAACTCCATTTATGCTTTCAAATTGTTTTGCTTCGTACATATTATTGTTTGTTTAATTATGCTTTCCCTAATGTAGCTTTCCCTGGTTCCCAATTTACTGGGCACTTTTCTCCAGTTTGTAGTGCCTCGACTACACGGAGCATTTCTGGAATATTACGGCCAACCGAGTCGGCAGATACTAGCATAAATTTAAGCGTGCCTTCTGGATCGATAATAAATGTACCGCGTTGAGCTGAGCCATCCATATCAAGTACGCCATACATATCAGCAAGTTCTTGAGTGGTGTCGGCAACAATTGGGTAGGCAACATCTTTGAGACGTTGATCACTTTCGTACCAAGCTTTGTGTACGTGTTCGCTATCTGTGCTGGCGCCAAGTACTTCGCAATTCAATTTTTGGAAGTCTGGGTACAAGCGTCCAAATTCTTCAATTTCGGTAGGACAGATAAAGGTAAAGTCGCGTGGGTAAAAGAACAGTACTAACCATTTGCCTTTGTATTCACTTAAGGAGACTTTGTGAACTTCTCCTTTGTGGTAGCTTTGTAACCCTTCAAATTCTGGTGCAGGCTGGCCAACTTTTGGTGCTACATCAAACATTTGGTCTTCAAACCCTTCTAAATATTCATCATTCATAAAAATAAAATTAATGCTTATATAGTTATCTTAACTCTTGAAGTCCAAAGAATCAACCATTTGACTCCCAGACTAAAAAAGTGGTATATTAAGTTCATAAAATTAGATTATAAATTCTGATTTGAGAGTTTTTGGAAGCTATACTTATGAATTTAACCACTATTACCCTAAAAAATACCGCTGTTTCTACCGCCTCACGCGTAGAAACCTTCGGAAGTCTAACAATTAGTACAGATTTTTCAGACCTTATCTAGTAGATTAGGTAAATTTTGGTTATAACTTAATATCTTCTCAAAAAAGCCCTCTCTTATCGGTTAAGGGTTTTTATTTATGTTATATATTTACTTAATTGCCGGCCTAGTTGTCGGTACTGGAGTTGGCTACTGGTTGCGCCAACAACTCGTATCAAAGCGAGTTGGTAATGCCGAAGCTCGTAGCGAAAAGATCTTGGAAGACGCCAAGAATAAAGAAAAAGAATTATTAATCGAAGCCAAAGCCAAAGCTTTGGAGATTACTGATTCTGCTAAAAAGTCTGAGCAGGAATTTAGAGCACAGATTGTTCGTTTTGAGGATCGTATTGATCGTCGTGAAAAAGAATTAGATCAAAAATCTAGCGCACTCGAAAAAAAGACTCAGGACTTAGAAGATAAAGTCGAAGCTGTTAAAAAAAGCGAAGAAGAAATCAAAGAACTTCGAGCAAAGCAGTTAGCTAATCTCGAAAAAATTGCTGGCATGACCCGAGAAGAAGCCGGCAAGGTCTTGTTAGATAATGCAGAAAAAAGTATTTCCGAAGAAATGCTTGGTTTGCATCGCAAGCTTCTTAACACTGCTCACGAAACTGCCGAAAAAGAGGCTCGCAAGATTGTCGCGCAGGCCATCGAACGTATTGCTACAGAAGTTACTGCCGAAAGCACAACTACAACTGTTGTGATTCCTAATGAAGAAATGAAAGGCCGTATTATTGGTAAAGAAGGTCGTAACATTCGCACCTTTGAACAGCTTATGGGTGTAGAAATTTTAATCGATGACAGCCCAGACACGGTAGTGGTTTCTGGATTCAACTCAATCCGCCGTTACATCGGTAAATTGACCTTAGAAAAGTTGTTGCAAGATGGTCGTATCCATCCAGCTCGTATCGAAGAAGCTTACGAAAAGAGTAAGAGCGAAGTAAATGACAAAATCAAACAAGCTGGGGAAGACGCAGTTTACGAACTCGGCATTACTAACTTTCCACCAAAGCTTGTGCACTTAGTTGGACGTTTGATGTTCCGTACTTCTTATGGTCAAAACGTACTGCTTCACTCTGTAGAAATGGCTAAAATAGCTGCACTAATTGCTCGTGAGCTTGGTGCTGACGAAATGATTTGTAAGCAAGGTGCGCTGCTTCACGATATTGGTAAAGCCCTCGACCAAGACATGGAAGGGACCCACATAGAAATTGGCCGTCGTATTGCTGAGAAGTTTGGACTTGATGAAAAAGTTATCGAAGCAATCGAATCTCATCACCATGACACTGACGTAGCAGAACACGCTACTCATCGCGCACCTTTATCTATAGAAGCTATGGTTGTTGATGCTGCTGATGGTATCTCTGGTAGCCGTCCAGGTGCCCGTAAAGACAGCTTTGAAAACTATGTTAAGCGCTTAGGCGACCTCGAAGCTATTGCTAACAGCTTTGAAGGCGTAGAAAAAACTTATGCCATTCAAGGTGGTCGTGAGCTCCGCGTGTTTGTAACTCCTACGGCTTTAGACGACTATGCTTGTCAAAAGTTAGCTCGTAACATCGCTAACCGCCTCGAAACTGAACTTAAATTCCCAGGTGAAATCCGCGTACAAGTAATTCGTGACTTTAGAGTAATTGAGTATGCAAGATAAAGCGCCTGATTTAAGAATGGCAAAAGTGGAGGGTAGTGTTACGCGTAAAGAAACTACTTCTGTAAACGGCGTAAATTACGATGTGATTAAATTAGAAAAGTATTTAGAAGAACATCCAGAAGCAGCTACATCAGCAGAGATGTCATTATCAGATCCAAGAATTCATGATTCTGTTTCCGAAGGTAATACTTATTGGGCAACTACAAGTGGCGAGAGTCTTGGCCCATCACACTTTATAAATTTGTGGACTCAAAAAAGCGCAGAAGATTCATCACTAACTGTCGACAAATTTTTAGAAGATTTAAAAGTTAGTCATGCCGATTGGATCGATCATATTAATTCGATTCAATATGCAATTAATAATTTAGATCGCGCAATCTGGTTGTATGCGGATGAACAAACTCATCCCTTTCCTTTTGACGGAATACATCGCTTAACGCGAGCCTATTTAGAAAACCTACCAATTATTAAAACCGTAATTTGGAATAGCTTACCAGAAGAAGCTCAGTTACCATAAACTATGTCAAAAATTTTACTATTCGGAGATATCATGGGGCGACCCGGCAGAGAAGCAATCTCTGCCGTTTTGCCTTTGTGGCAGGCTGAACATAAGCCCGATGTGATTATTGGTAATGTAGAAAATTTGACTCACGGCAAAGGAATTATCTTGCGTCATATAGAAGAACTAACCGAGTTGGGTTTTGACGCGTTTACTTCTGGTAATCATGTCTTTGATAGCGGTCCACGCGCGGAGGAGTGTTTTGATAAATTCGATAACATAATTCGCCCTAGTAACTATACTTCGTTGGGTCCCGACACCTCCACTGTCCCAGGCCACGGTTTTTACCGCTTTGCTAAAAATGGTCAGCAATATTTAGTTATGAATCTTGGTGGACAGTTGTTCTTTGATAAACAATTCCGCGGTGATATTAGCAACCCTTTCTTTGCCTTTGACCAAATTTATTCAAAAGAAGCTCAAAAAGATGATATAATCATAGTAGATTTGCATGCAGAAGCCACTAGTGAAAAGAATGCCTTTGCTTGGCATGTTGATGGCCGCGCCACAATTGTCTATGGCACCCACACGCATATCCCGACCGCCGACACAAAAATTCTTCCTAAAGGCACAGTATTCCAAACCGACTTAGGAATGAGCGGCGCACGAGACTCAGTACTGGGTGTGATAGTAGAGAACTCTCTCAGTCCATTTTTGGAACGCGGCAAGTTCAAGCTTGAGACACCTGAGGAGGGTGCAGGAATCGTGAATGCGTTACTAATAGAAGTTGATGGGGGTAAGGTGACAAGCTTTGAAAGACTTCAAAAAGAAACAAAATAAATGAAAATTGTTGCAATTATATTTGGTTTTGTAAATATTATATTCTCATCCGCATTTATAAGTGAAATCTTAGATTATTCTCAATATTCCTTTTTGATCAATTGGCAATTCCAACTTTTCATCTTGGTATTCATATTCTCCCTATTCATTTATTATTTAATTTTTCGGTTCTTCTTTAAAAAAGATTTTCGTTCTATATTAAAAGGCTTTGGAATTATTGCTATCAGCTCATTTGCAACCTTAGCTTTGATATGGGTGGTTCTGTACTTTATTTTTAGAAATTTTTTAAGTTTTTAAAACAAAATGAAATTCATCAAACCAGAACATGTAGTTGCACATATGGGCTTGCGCCCTGGGTACAAAGTTTCCGACCTCGGTTGCGGGAGCGGGTTTTATACTTTGGCCGCGAGTCGCGCGGTGGGGAATACTGGGCGCGTGGCTGCGGTGGATGTTCAAGATTCAAAATTGGCTGCTACAAAATCGATTACTATTCAAAACGGTTTTCATAATGTCGAAGTTTACAAAGCCGATTTAGAAAAACCAATGGATAAGATCCCTCATGGTGGAGAAGATGCGGTTATGCTCGCCAGCATCCTTCATGAAGTAAAAGATCGCCATGCTTTGTTAAAAAACGCGTACGCATTATTAAAGTCCGGTGGTCTACTCTTAACCGTAGATTGGAAAGACGAACATAGCCCCTTTGGTCCAGCTATGGATAAGCGCATCTCGGAGCATGATCTTAGAAAAGAATTAGAAACCCTTGGTTTTAAACATAAAAAAGACCTCAATGGCGATGTCTATCATTACGCTATGGTTTTTGAGAAAATGTAAGGCTGCGCCTGCGCGGCGCTAAAACTGGGATTACCCAGTTTTCTTTTATATATAGAGCCTTGCAGCTCCTGAAAATTATAGGTAAAATATCTCTATGACTATAAATTGGAAAGTATTCATCTCATCAGAATATTGGTTCGGTTTGGATCGAGCCATTGTGCATTTAACAGATAAGATTATTTTATACTCTGGTATCGCGTTGGTTTTACTCGGGGTAATCTTCTTGGTTGTAAAAATTATCAGCTCTGATAAACTCAAAAAACCGTATTTCTCCAGAATCAGTTCCACTTTTATAACTATTGGTTTACTGGAAATGTTGTGGTATGTTCTGCGTTGGCAATATGTGAATGTTTTGGGTGCACGAATTACTGCAGCGTTAATAGCTATAATTGGTTTGTTGTTTTTGATTGGTCCAATTCGTTATTTTTTGTTTAGTTATAAAAAAGATGCGGAAGTTCAAGGAAAAGAACTACTGAAAGGTAAATATCTAAATATGAATCGCTAAAAAAACAGGCTGCGGCCTGTTTTTATATTACTCCTTGACTATTTCTATTGCCAGGAATATAATACAAGGTCTTATGAATTTAAGGAGGATAATTGTATGAGCTTTTTGTTTTGGAGTTGGATTGTTTGTATCCTAGGTTTTGCATGCTCCTTTTTGTTAGGTTGGATAAGAATGTCTTACGAAAAAGAGCAATCACCGACGTTTCTGGCTACTATGGGCTTTAGACTGTTGATCAGTCTTGGTTTGTATTTAGCACTCACTTTGTTTACGCATTCGTATTTTCCAGAAAGGATAGGGGTATTGAAGTCCGCACTACTTCCTTATTTAAGTGGATACTATGCAGCGTATGCATTTTTATGGAATGACAATTTTAATCTCACTATCTCAAAGGTTGGGATAATTATATTATTTTTAATTGCTCAAACCTATTTGAGCCTTCAATAATAAAGACCTTAGGGTCTTTTTTTTATCCAAATTCAAGGAAATCTTAAAGCAGTCTTGAACACCACTGTGTTAGTCTAAAAATATGACTAACACATTCAAGCTAAGTAAAAAATTAAATATTGAATTGGGAGATTGGGGCGAACATTATGCAGCCCGTATATATATTAAGCAAGGTTATAGGTTGTTGGCGAGAAATTCTTTTAACCGCACAGGCAAACAAATGGGCGAGATTGATTTAATTATGCTGGGCAAAAATCAGATTATTTTTGTTGAAGTTAAAACGCGGTTGTCTAGCAAATACGGTTTGCCCGAAGAAGCCCTTTCAACCCATAAAAAACAACGTTTAATTAAAGTAGTGACCTGGTTTTTGACGCGCCATAGAGAATACCAAATTTTTCAACCCCGCATCGATGTTTGCGCTATCTTAGTAGTGGAGGCAGCAAAAATGGTGCCCAAGACAGATCTTGACAAATTCGTTAAATATGCTAAAATAATTACGAATGCAGTAACTCTGGAATAGGTGAGCTCGGGCTCATCTTTTTATTTAAATATTTTTGACAGTAGCTATCGTTAAAGAAAACTGTCGAGAGCCCAGATTTACGAAGTAAATCGTAGCGAACGCATGTTTTCGTGACGATAGCTCCTGGCATTAAAACAATTAAATAGAGAATAAATGAACGAACAATTAGAACAAGCTTTGGCGCAAATTGCCGAAGAAAAAGGTATTACTCGAGAAGAAATTATCGAAATGATCGAAGCCTCTTTGGCTGCGGCTTTTCGTAAAGATTATGGCGAACCAGGTCAGAATCCAGTAGTAGAATTTAGTACTGATGATCTTTCTGCTAAAATTTTTGATGAAAAAACTGTGGTACCTATTAACCAAGAAGAAATCGAAGATCAGCAAAAAGAAATCAGTATCGAAGAAGCGCAAAAATGGGAAAAGGGCGCTAAGGCCGGAGATATTGTACGCAAAGAAATCACTCCTACCGATGGTATGGAATTTGGTCGCATTGCCGCCCAAACTGCTAAGCAAGTTATTATTCAAAAACTTCGCGAAGCAGAACGCAACATGCAGTTCTCGGATTACAAATCTAAAGAACGCACTCTTATCAATGGAATCATTCAACGTGTCGAAGGTGATACGGTTTTAGTTGACCTCGGAAAAGCTGTTGGTATTTTGTTCCCTTCCGAACAAATTCGTAACGAAAAATATGAAGTCGGCGTGCGTATCAAAGTTTTGATTCTTCACGTAGAACCAACCAGTAAAGGACCAAAGATTACTTTGTCTAGATCTCATCCAGATATGGTTCGCAAACTATTTGAATTGGAAGTTCCAGAAATCTTTAACGGTACTGTAGAGATTAAAGCTGTTGCTCGTGAAGCTGGCTCCCGTTCTAAGATCGCAGTGACTTCTACTCAAGAAGGTATTGATCCAATTGGCGCATGTGTAGGTCAAAAAGGAACTCGCGTACAAACTGTAATGAGTGAACTAGGTGGCGAAAAAATCGACATCATCGAATGGAGCGAGGACCCAGTAAAGTTTATTGCAAACTCTTTGTCACCTGCCAAGATTGTTAACGTACAACTTAACATGGAAGAACAAACCGCTAAGGTTGGCGTGATGGAAGATCAGTTGTCTTTGGCAATCGGTAAATCTGGTCAGAACGTTCGCCTAGGGGCTCGTTTAACTGGCTGGAAAATCGACATTGCTTCCGAAGGTGGTGCAGTTGTTGAATCTGCCGATGCCGTAGAAGGTGCTGAAACCGCTGAAGAAGCTCCTGTCGAGGAAGCCCCAGCAGAAGAACCACAAACCGAAGAAACCCAAGAATAATTAACGCCTAACAGCAGAAATTATAACTATATGCCATTAGTCCCAATGGTTATCGACAAGTCCCCAATGGGTGAGCGCGCCTATGATATTTATAGCCGCCTACTCAAAGAACGCATCATTTTTTTGGGTGAACCAATTGATGACGCTGTCGCTAACACTTTAATTGCCCAATTACTCTTCTTAGATGCAGAAGACGCCAAAGAAGATGTTAAAATCTATATCAACTCTCCAGGTGGAAGTGTAACTTCTGCTATGGCTATGTATGATACTATTCAACATATCAAAGCTGATGTAGCGACCATTTGTGTTGGTCAGGCCGCTTCTGCCGCTGCAGTACTCCTCGCTGCCGGCACTAAGGGTAAGCGTTTTGCCTTACCTAACGCGCGCATCATGATTCACCAAGTTATGGGTGGAGTTGAAGGTCAGCAAACAGACGTAGAAATTCAGGCTCGCGAAATGCTCCGTATTAAAAATCAGATCAATCAGATTATGGCTAAGCATACCGGCCAGCCGTTAAAGAAAATCGAAGCAGATACAGACCGCGATTACTTTATGGTTCCAGAAGAAGCCAAGAAGTATGGCATCATCGACAAGATTATTCAGTAATATATAAAAAAGACCGCGGACAAATGTCTGCGGTTTTTTAGTTTAAAAATACTCTTGTTCGATATCGGTCCAGGACCAAACTTCTTGGATATTTATATCCTTCGGTTTTTTATTCTTGTCTTTGTGGCGAAACAAAAATTTGGTTGTGACTGTTTCTAAGCCGAGCAAAACTTTAATATTGTCATCAACAAAGTCAGTGATACCAAGCTCTTGGCAAATGATATTTTTGTGGCGTCTCTCACGACAATAAAATAAATTCCCTTCTGGAATTTTTGTAATTTCATGAAAGTCATGAATTTTTAACCATAGCCTACTGTGTTGCTCTGTTTGTTGGTCGCAATATGAAACTACATAAACGCTATTGGGTTGTAATAGTTCATTGGCAATTCTGCTTATTACTCGAAAAGCATTCGGGCGGGGCAGTAATTGCCGTAGCATGGCTTGATCAACAAAATCAACCTGTGATGGATGTATTGAAGGCGCAAGTACACCACCGATATCGGTACCGAATATTCTATTCATATTTTCCTCCTGATTTTTATTCATTACTATAGCGTTTTATTCTATTCTTGACAAGGCCATAAAATACTGGTAAACTGTAACGTTACGGTATATTATACCGTCCTAATTATTAACAACTATATGGACCTCTAGTTCGCAGCTCGCGGACGGAGATGGTATAGGGAAAAAAGCCATGACCATGAAACTAGTACAACCAAATATTTCTGGTACAGAATTTGCTAACCATGCAAATAGCTTTTTACCGTGTAATAAATAGATTTCTTGAAATAAAAACTTAAGAAACCCTAAGAAACTCGGTAAAAAGCCGAGATTTTTGTTCTTTATAAAATAAAACTTTTGCGGACAGCCGCAATTAAACACTAGGAGGATATATGATTGAAGTTGAGACTAAGCAAACTTTGCGCTATTTTTGGCAGGCTGCCATAAAACATCGTGGACTGGCAGTAACTGTTCTGGCTATTGGAATTTTGCTGGTGTTATTAGATGTATCTTACCCACTGCTGTTCAAATATTTTGTTGAGGAATGTTATTCTGATCACCCAGATAAAGTTGCAAATTTATATCGAATTGCTGTTTATCTGATGGTCTTGGGTGCAGTCATTCATGGTTTATGGCGAATAAAATTATATATTAATACTTTTTTTCAACCTAAAGCGATGAGAGACCTGCAAAATCTTTGTTATCAAAGGATTATTGGTCATTCTTACAACTTCTTTACTAACCAATTTACTGGTCGCATAGCAGCAAGAGTTAATAGATTTGCTCCAGCATTTGAATCAATTGCAGATGCTTGTACTTTTAACTTTTTGCGATTACTTTTTAGGATGGTCGTAACTGCGGCAGTAGTGGGCTACTTTTGGCCACTCTTTGGAGTTATAATTTTGATCTGGGCAATTATTTTGGTGACCTTTATTGTTTGGTATTCATTTCGGACTTTAAAGTATGGTAAAGCAGTAGCAGATCAGGAGTCTCAAATAACATCACATTTGTCAGACACTGTTACTAATAGTCGAAGTGTGATCCTGTTCGGAAATCGTGGGTTTGAATTTAATATTTTTTCAACCGCGACTAAAGCACTACAAACACTACGAATGAAGGCTTGGAACATGCATACTTTAATGGATGTATTTATCAGTCTTGCAGTCTTAACCCTTGAGGCCATTTGGTTGTTCGGTGGAATTTACTATCTCTCCAAAGACTGGATGAGTGGTGCTGGTTTTGTACTTTTACAAAGTTATATTAATCAGATTGCCGACTTTTTGTGGCAACTTGGCCAGCAAATTAAAATCGTTTTTACTTCTTTGGCTAACGCTAATGAGATGACAGAGATGTTAATGGAGTCTCCGGAAATCGTTGATGCACCCAATGCTCAACCACTACGACTTAGTCAAGGTAGGGTTGAATTTAAAAATGTGACCTTTGCCTATAATGGCTCTGGAAATTTGATTGACGATTTAAACCTAGCGATCCAACCCGGAGAAAAAGTTGCACTAGTCGGGCATTCAGGTGCTGGTAAATCAACTTTGGTTAAGCTTTTATTGCGGTTAACAGATGTTAATTTTGGTGCAGTGTTAATCGATGGTCAAAACATCAAGGATGTAACTTTGCAAAGTTTATATCAAGCAATTAGTCTGGTGCCTCAAGATGCTGAGTTGTTTCATCGTTCTCTTTTTGAGAATATTTCTTACGGTAAGCATGGCGCCACTTTAGACGAAGTTATTACTGCTGCTAAAGCTGCGCATTGCCATGATTTTATTAGCCATTTTACTGATGGTTACGATACTATGGTTGGCGAAAGGGGGGTAAAACTTTCTGGAGGTGAACGTTAGCGCGTGGCTATTGCTAGGGCAATATTGCGAAATTCTCCAATCCTGGTTTTGGACGAAGCAACCTCTAGTCTGGACTCAGAATCAGAAAAATACATCCAGAGTGCCCTGCATAATTTAATGCAAGACAAAACTGTAATTGTGATTGCTCATCGGTTGTCTACAATAAAAGAGATGGATAGAATTATTGTCATCGAAGATGGAAAGATAGTCGAAGAGGGTAGTCATCAACAGTTACTTCGAGTTACCAATGGGGTTTACCAACGGCTTTGGGATATTCAAGTAGGAGGGTTTGTAACCGCATGATGTGGTAGTGATAAGCACCAATTAATTTTGGTGCTTTTTTACTGGCCTTGACTTAGCCTAGAATTATGCATATAATGCCAAGTCTTGTTAAATAATAATCTAAGGAGGATAGGGATGTATGGAAATGTTTCAAATTTTTTCTACAGAATTTGACCAAAATAATATAGTGAAACTAGGTATGTTAACAGATGAAGTCAATAGTTTTATAAAAAGAACTCCACAAGTTAAAAAAGTTGATTGGTTGCAAACTCCGGAGGGTCCAAGTAAGACCAGGTTAACAGCAGTGATTACTTATATTGTGATGGTAAACGGTGGGTATTGATCATTTTAAAGACGATGTAGATCGTCTTTTTATTTTGCCCGCTTAGCCTAACCCCGCTATAATAAAACCAATGTTAGACCAAAATAACTTTACAATTGTGGATGTCGAAACAACTGGCGGGAGCCCGTTTTTTAGTCGTATCATCGAAATTGGATTGTTGCGAGTGGAACGTGGCGAGGTGGTTGAGGAGTTTCAAACTCTAATTAATCCCGGTGTAGAGATCCCCGAGTTCATTAGTCGTATGACCGGTATTACCGATCGCCATGTAAAAAACAAACCTACTTTCGTCGATATCGCCGAAGACCTACTTAGTAAATTTGAAGATTCTGTTTTTGTCGCCCATAATGTAGCCTTTGATTACGGATTTTTAAAAGAAGAGTTCCGCCGGGCGGGCTTAAGCTTTAATCAAAATCGGCTGTGCACGGTGCGGCTGTCTCGTTCACTATATAAAGAGCATAAGCGCCATAATCTCTCAGCTATAATAGAACGTTATAATTTTGAATGTAGTAATCGCCATCGCGCCTTTGATGATGCTAAGGTGCTTTGGGACTTTCTTCAGCTTTCTAGTCACGAAAACGAACCAGAAGTTTTTGCCAAAGCTATGAAGCAAGTGCTCACTAAAACCCGAAATAAAAACCCGAGATGAACTCGGGCTAAAAACTTGTTGGACATGGCTTCATAAAATAATCGAGAACAGTTAGTTCGGCTCTAAACTGTCCTGATTGACCAGGTGATGGGTTAGTTCTAAATTCCAGGTTTAACCAATTGCACTGCTGTTTTCCTTGATCATTCACGTCTGACCAAACAAAATTTCTCAGCTGTGTAAATGGGATAAGTCCACCGTATCTTGCAAGGCTCATATCTATTCCATCCAAAACTTCAGCCTGTTTTGTTAATACGACCAAAGGCCCACTTAGTGGTAGGATAGCCTGTGGCTCTCGTATCTCATAAAACACTGCTGCTTTGGCGATATCTTGCCGTTTGTAGCTTTCTAAATATAGCTGGTATTCAATTTCCCACCAGTTTACAATTCCCTTTTTTTTTGACCAAATCAGCCAATTTTTGAGAATGTGTTGGATTGAATCCAGCACAAAACATTAGGTCTGTTACCATCAAATTCACCTCCTTTTGAATGTCTCGAAAGGACATTATAATTTATAAAAAAACACTTGACAAGCCCTTATAAAACCCCTAAGATAGTAGAAGGATTGAACAGTAATCCAATAAGGAGCTTTAAAAGACAAAACAACCTCAATTCCACCTGGATGTAACTACGGTGATTATCTAGGGCCAGACGACGCATTGCTATCATCTATAGCGAATGCCCACGCTGGGAAGTGAGCACTTCAAAGGTAACTTTGAGTGTTTTTTATACTCCTAATTCGACAAACTATCATTCGCGCCTCCACTACATATAACTCTATATATAGAGCAGGTAAAAATTGAATCAGCCTCCATCTTCAATCGGTCGCTACCTCAATTAGAATGAAAAAGTCATCAGTACTTTGACAACTGCATAGTGATTGAAATGTTGTACAAAACTATGCCGCGATTTATCGCGGTTGTAGAATATAAAAAATTCTTCGGAATTTTTTATCAATTTGTCGCCTATATTTAAAGAGAAGTGATTGGCTTGCCAATTGCGTCTGTTTGTATGGGAAATTGATTACGTCAAGTTTTTTGAGTTCAATAATACT
>CAYVOF010000009.1:0-29354 GCA_964453405.1 uncultured Candidatus Saccharibacteria bacterium
AAATCTACATGAATTGGCTGAGAATTTAAGTAATGATTTTGCACATCGTGAATCAAAACATTTGTTGTTGATCCATCTGGCATGATTAGCTCAATAACCGTACTTTCACCAGCTTTGCGCAACACTTTTTCGAACTCAATAGCATCAACTGCTAAGTGAACATTATCTACTTTGTTGCCATACATCTCTGCAGGGATAAGACCAGCGCGGTATTCAGTCTTAGAATCGCGATGTGTCTTCTCACGAGCAACAGTTTTTAATTGAAATTTTTCCATAAAAAGTTTAAAAATGATTGATAAATACTTCAGAATTATATAGCATCTAGGGATTTTTGGCAAGGGCTAACACCCAAAACAAAAACCCTGCCCAGGATTACCCCAGACAGGGTCTAATTCTTTAAAGAATTACTCTATTTTGAAGGTTTAAAGGCTTTTTTAAAGTCGCCGTCAAAGTGCTGAATTCCCTGGTGGATAGTAATTAAGTCATTAGCAGCTAGGGCTGGCAGATCTATAAAACGTGCGGTATCCTTTTTAGTTAAGTCAGTTTTTGCAATAACTGTGAATATATCCGGTCCATTAATGTCGATATTGAACATTACCGAACTCTTGCATTTAGCACAGTCAGAATGAATTAATAAGTGGGTTTCGGTGAATTCATCTTCTTGCTGACTGTCTAAAACCTTGATATTTGAAATTTGATACTTAGTACTACAGACTGGGCATTGCAACATAAATCCCAACCAGCCCAATACTCTTTTGATGTCATTTTTACGCATATAGTCCTTTCAAAGTAATTATATCAGGTTAGATTGAAGGTGCAAGATACTAAAAACGCAACACTTTTGATTGTTTAGCAATGTTCTGCACAATTCCTAATGCAATCGCTGTGACCATCATAGAGCTACCACCATAGGTAATAAATGGAAGTGGAATACCAGTTACCGGCAATAAACCGATGTTCATGCCGATATTAATGATAGTTTGTGAAGCAAACAGGAATAAAATTCCGCCGGAAATATACATTGCTAAATCATCGCGGGCTAATTGCATGATGGCAATAATTCTTCTCATCAATAAATAAAATAAAAATAGAATGGCAGCTGAGCCCACCAAACCAATTTCTTCGGCACTAGCTGCGAACACGAAGTCAGTATGTTTTTCCGGTAAGAACTTAAGACCACTTTGTACACCTTGCCCGAGTCCCCGGCCAAACCACTGCCCGCTTCCAACTGCGATAGTTGCCTGGCGAACATTATAACCTTTACCTTGAGGGTCTCTATCCGGATTAAGGAAAACTTCTACGCGCTGTTTTTGATATTCTTGTAAAAAGAATTGCCACGATAATCCGGCAAACAACAACCCTGCGATTATGAAAATTGCAATATACGAACGTTTGATTGGACTTAATAAAATTATTCCAAACCAAACTGCCATAACAATTAATGATGATCCTAAGTCCGGCTCCATGGCAATTAGCACTGCTGGAATTGCAGCATAAGCAAAAGTAAGTAAGATATTTTTCCAGGAATTAATTTCTCCGCGGCGTATATATAGCCATCGCGCCAAACCTAAACCAATTACCACTTTTGCTAATTCGGCTGGCTGCAACTGAAAGAATCCAAAATCAATCCAACGTGCACTACCGCGAATGGGATCACCAAACAAAATTAAGTACACTAAAAAAAATAACAAGATAGGATAAACAATTCGGTTATTTTTGGACAATAATTGATAATTATAATTAGCTAATAACACAAATATAATTATCGCGCCGATCGCGTAAATTAACTGGCGATAAAACAAACCTAAATCCCCTTCTCCCAGAGAAATCGCGTACTGGATCGCCAACCCCACTACAAGCAATAAACCGCTGACAGCGAGCAGCGGAATATCGTAAAATTTTAATTTTTGTATCAACCAATTCATATTTGTTAGTTTTGGATGCTCGTACTTATATTTTCTGGGTCTAAAGTGTTTGTGTAAGCCTGCAAATCAACTCGCGTTACATCATTACGGTAAATGCTTGGCCATTGCAGTTTGTAAGCGCGACGTTCAAATGCTTTTAAACTAAACTCTTCGCGAGTTGTCACAGCCAAGACCTGATTGTTTTTTCCATACAGAACCAGTAGTAAAGTTGCTTGATTTAAATCGAATGGACTATTGTTAACAACTGCACCTTCGGCAACTGTTGCCAATGGATTCACTTCTTCATAAACATACGGTTCTGACATTTTCAATGTCACCTCGGGAAGATCTAAACGCTTTTGCCAATTAGGTTTTTCATCTGTGATTTCAATTTTAGCCGAAGTAATAGATTGGAGAGATTGAATCTTCGGTACTACTAACCACTTTTTTTGATCAGGCAATAAATAAGTGCGGCCGCTAATAGATGTGACTTCCTCTTTATTACTGTTAAAAAAATGAAAAGTGTAATTTAATTCTTCTAAAGCAAGGTCCAAATTTGGATTAGTTACTTCTGCATACGCACTAGTAGTATTATTAGGGTTTTGAATTACTTTAGCGCTACCAACTTGAAGTGGATCAGGAGAATTAAAAGCTGGATGGGCGGCTAAAGCTGCTCGGCTGTATGATTTTGTAAAATATAATTCTCCACCATAACGAACTGCTATTGTACCGGGAATTAGCAATACTAACAAAATAATAAAAGCACCTCGCTCCCAAGTCGGAAGGCCAGTAAACCATTGCTTTGCGCGGTAAATTCCATCCTGAATTGCTAAGGTTAACCCGCTATACTGAACTTTTAAATTTTCTTTCAATTGAGACATAGACTCAAGCAATTAACTATATGTTATGATGAATTTAGTATAGCAAATTTTAAGGTTTATGACAGAATTTACCCATTTACATTGCCATTCCCACTTTTCATTACTGGACGGATTATCTAAGATTCCAGACCTTATTAAGGCTGCCAAAAAACATGGTATGACTAGCATTGCTATTACTGATCATGGGTCAATGTATGGGGCTATTGAATTTTACAATGCCTGTATTGCCGAAGATATTAAACCAATCATTGGACTCGAAGCATACATAGCACCTCGGGGCATGATCATGAAAGAAGGTAAAATTGACGCGGATTATCATCACTTGACTTTGCTCGCAAAAAACTATCAGGGCTATTTAAACTTAATGAAGCTAGCAACGATTGGTCATACTCAAGGTTTTTATTATAAACCGCGTATCGATTTAGCTGTGATTGAAGAATACTCCGAAGGATTAATCGCTCTATCTGGTTGTCCGCGTGGCCAGATTGCGCGGGCTTTAAAAGTTTCCGAAGCTGATGGGGCCAAAGCCTTGCAACAATACCTTGCCATCTTTGGTGTAGAAAATTTTTATTTAGAAATTCAGCGCACTAATGTAGACGAACGCGAAGCTGACCTAATGCCAAACGACGCATTGATTGCGTTAGGGCAAAAATATAATGTGCCTGTTGTGGCAACCCAGGACTGTCACTATATAAACAAAGATGATAGCGAAGCGCAGGACATTATGGTTTGTATTGGTACAGGCCGCAACGTCTCCGAAACAAACCGATTAGATATGCGTAGTCATGATTTATCTTTTAGTAGTCCTGATGAGATGGCAAAAAAATTTGCTGACATTCCAGAAGCAATTACCAACACACAAATTATTGCCAAGCAAGTTAATATTGAAATTCCAATTAACCAGCGTTACTTTGCAAAAGTTGAACTACCAGAAAATACCACACCAGAAGACCATATAAAAAAATTAGTATACGAAAGTGCTGTTAATATTTATAAACCCGATGGTAAAAATCAAAAAGAGCAGACGGCTAATTTAACGCCAGAGGTAACCGAACGCATTGAATACGAATTAGGTATCATCAATCAAATGGGCTTTGCAGCTTACTTTTTGATGGTAGCGGATATTGTTAAAGGTGCCCACGAGCTCGGTGTTTTAACCAATACTCGTGGTTCTGCGGCTGGAAGCATTGTCGGTTACCTACTGAATATTAGTGCGATTGATCCTCTAGAATACCAGTTACCGTTTGAACGGTTCTTAACAGTCCATCGTCCAACTCCGCCTGATATTGATTTAGACATTGCAGATGATCGCCGCGACGAAGTTATTTCCTGGATTGCTAATCGTTATGGTCAGGATAAAGTTGCTCAAATTATTACTTTTGGAACCATGAAGGCTCGAGCGGTTGTCCGCGACGTAGGCCGAGCCTTGGCTGTGCCTTACGGAAAATGCGACCGCATTGCCAAAATGATTCCTCTTGGGAAACAAGGATTTTTAATGACGCTCGAAAAGGCCATGGGCTTAAACGAAGAGTTAAAAACCATTTATGAAACTGATGAAGAAACCAAGCGCATTATGGATATTGCTTTTAAGCTAGAAGGTTGTGTTCGTCATGCTTCTATTCATGCGGCGGCATTAGCTATCACTCCTACCCCACTTACTGACTACACCCCGCTTCAAACTGAACCTGATGGAGACCGCTTAATTACTCAATATGATATGTACGCGCTTGACGTGGGTGCAGACAGTCATGCAATCGGTGTAATCAAAATGGACTTATTAGGAATCCGCAACCTGAGCATTTTAGAAGCTGCTGTAAAACTAGTTAAGGTTCGTCACAATGTTGATATAGTAGTTACAAAATTACCGCTGGACGACCAAAAGACTTTTCAACTTTTAGCTGCTGGGCATACTTTCGGAGTGTTTCAGTTAGGAAGTTCTGGAATTACACGCTACCTCAAGGAGCTACGACCGAGTTCAATTTTTGATATTTCAGCTATGATCGCGTTGTACCGTCCGGGTCCAATGGGAATTATCCCCCAGTACATTGCCCGCAAACACAATCCACAGTTAGTAGACTTTTTTGTACCGCAAATGAAAGAATACTTGGAGCGTTCATTAGGATTGTTGGTATACCAAGAAGATGTACTTTTGACTGCGATTAACATCGCTGGCTACAGCTGGGAAGAAGCAGACAAACTTCGCAAAGCTATGGGTAAAAAAATTCCGGCTGAGATGGAAAAGCAAAGAGAAAAGTTTACAAAAGGTTGCATGGCTAAAGGGATGAGCGAAGTTAAGGCTAATGAGCTGTTCACTTTAATTGAACCGTTTGCGGCTTACGGGTTTGGTAAAGCCCATGCGGCTTCTTACAGCCAGGTGAGCTATCAAACCGCTTATATGAAAGCTAACTACACTGTCGAATTCATGGCCGCCCTAATGAGCGCCGAAAGCGGTGATGAAGATAAAATTCACGAAGCCTTTGATGAATGCAAAGAAATGGGTATTCAAATTTTACCGCCAGATGTGACAGAAAGTTTTGGTGGATTTACAGTTATAGATGAAAAAACTATTCGCTTTGGATTGCGCGCCATTAAAAATTTGGGTTCCGATGTAATCCGCAAAATTATTGACGCGCACAAAGCCAAAATTACTTTTGATAGCTTAGAGGATTTTTTGGTTAAGTGTTATACCAAAAATTTAAACAAGCGCTCTTGGGAAGCATTGGTAAAAGCTGGAGCTTTAGATAAATTTGGCGAACGCGCTTCCCTCTTAGCCAGCACCGACAATGTGCTCGATTTTTTACGTGAGCATTTTAGAAGTTCTACACAAGGCCAGCATTCATTATTTGGACAGACTTTTCAAATTGGACGCTTACAGCTTCAAGCTGCGACCCCGATGACAGACACAGATAAACTCAAATATGAAAAAGAACATTTAGGGTTGTTTGTGTCTGGTCATCCATTAGATGAATTCACCGAAGTAATAAAAGACTATACACAGATTAAAACTATAAATCAGCAAATGGATAATCGTTCTGTTGAAGTTGCAGGAATCATTACCAAATTTAAGCGCACTATCACTAAAAAGAACGATCCAATGGCATTCTTCACTTTGGAAGATAAAACCGGATCAGTGGAAGTATTAGTATTCCCGACTGTAATGCCTATCGCAATACCTTATTTAGATTCGGATACCGTGATCCGAGTACGCGCTAAAGTTTCCTACAAAGATGGTGAACCAAAACTAATTGCCAATGAACTTAAAGATCTGCCAAATGATGAGCTGTATACAATGGCAATTACCGAAATTGAAAAACAAAAGCAACTGACAATTCATTTGCCCGACATAAAAAACCAGTCAACCTTGCATAAGATAAAAGCTCTTCTAGAGTCTAACCCTGGAGATGCTCCTGTATTTTTGAATGTTGGAACCGGCGCAGACGGTAATACTATTAAAACAAAAACCAATGTACGCATTACCCGCGAACTAGTGCAACAACTACGCAGTATTCCAGAAGTCAGCATGATATACGATCGAATGGACTTTTGACAAGATTTAACAATAATGCTTTAATACTTATGCTAAGCGCAGGAGCAAAATAAGGCGCGAAGCACGACAACAACCATGGTGTCTAGAAATTGGCGTCATGGATCCTCTCTAGCATACTAGAGATGGCAGCAACCTCGCTATGGAGTCGGACCCTAGCGAGGGCAATACATAACATACAACTTAATAACGACAGATTGTTCAGAGGTTCATCACTTTGAACAATAGGGGTGACACCCGTCATTCCTCCGCAGGTCAGGCAGTACGCGACAATTCTGCCTGACCTACAAGTTCTAACGTTCCTAGATGCGAAACAAGTGCAGCCTCGATATTTAAAAAATCGGGGCTTTTTTTTATCAGCAAAAGGGTTTATAATAAAAGGGCTTAAAGTTTTGATACGGCTACCAACCGTGGAGCTTATAAGCCAACCAAATAAAAAGCCCCGCACGTTTGTACGGGGGAACTGGGACGGAATCGTCTATCTATGAACCAAGATATAGACCCCAGAATTTTGAACGCTATTTGTAATTTATAGCGAGCAGAGTTCTGGGTTTTGTTATTTAGCTCAATTAATTTTTAGCAGGTTTTTGGCTATCTTGTCTTTCAACTCAGAAGCTAAAATGGAGCAATACATCCCAAAGCCAATCACCATTATAAATGTAGGTACGTGACGAACTCCAAAATTACTAACCGCACCCCAAAATATTCCAGCTGTGGCAAAGAATACTAGGCCAGTTATTCTGTATGCCACGACCTGCATTGCATCCATGGCTACAACTTGTTTTATAGAATTTTGGCTTAACTCTACTTTTCCCTTTCTTTCATTTTCTTCCATATTTCCTCCTAATATTTCTGACCTTTATTTATAACCTAACCAATTAAACCTGTCAAACTATGAATAACAACGATCAACTCTCCAACAAACGCCACTCACTCGCCCATCTTTTGGCTAGTGCTGTATTAGAACAATTTCCAAATACTAAATTAGGTATTGGTCCTGTGATTGATAATGGTTTTTATTATGATTTTGTATTTGACAAACCATTAACTCCTGATGATTTACCAAAATTAGAAAAGCGTATGCAGGAATTAGCCAAATCAAAACTTGGTTTTGAACGTCAGGAAGTGTCTAGCAGTGAAGCAAAGGAATTTTTTACTAAATCAGAACAAAACTTTAAAATCGAATTAATCGATGAACTGGATTCGGCCGGCGACGTATTAACACTTTATAAAACTGGTGAGTTTACTGATTTGTGCCGCGGCGGTCATGTAGAAAATACTTCTGAGATCGATCCAGGATCATTCAAGCTCGACAAATTGGCTGGTGCTTACTGGCGTGGTGATGAAAAAAATCCCATGATGACCCGCATCTATGGCTTAGCTTTTGATACTAAAGCTGAAATTGATGATTACTTGGCTATGCGCGAAGAAGCTTTTAAGCGTGATCACAAAAAACTTGGCCCAGAACTAGACCTTTTTGTTTTCTCAGATTTAGTTGGAGCAGGATTACCATTATGGACACCTAAGGGTACAGTAGTCAGAAATTTATTAGACGATTATGTTTGGTCACTTCGAAAACCTCATGCCTATCAAAAAGTAGAAATTCCACACATCACCAAAAAAGATTTGTACGAAAAAAGCGGCCATTGGGATAAATTTAAAGATGAGCTGTTCCGAATAAAAACTCGTGAAGGTCATGAATTTGCTATGAAGCCCATGAACTGTCCGCACCACACTCAGATCTACAACCGCAAACGTTGGAGCTACCGCGAACTTCCTCAGCGCTATGCAAACACAACAACTTGCTACCGCGACGAACAATCTGGTGAATTAGCAGGTTTATCGCGCGTTCGGGCTTTTGCACAAGATGATGCACATGTATTTACCCGCCTCGACAACGCGAAGGATGAATTCTTAAAAATTTGGGACATCATCGAGACATTTTACAAGACTTTTAATTTTGATTTAAAGGTACGTTTATCTTTACGTGATCCAGAAAAATCCGAAAACTATTTAGGTGAACCAGCCCAGTGGGACAAAGCCCAAGACTTACTTCGCGAGATTATCAAAGAAAAGAATATCGAAGCTTACGAAGGTATTGGTGAAGCCGCCTTCTACGGACCAAAACTCGATTTTATGTCACACGATTCTCTGGGCCGTGAATGGCAAGTCGCCACAATTCAGTTCGACTTTAACATGCCAGAACGCTTTGATCTGTTCTGCATTAACGAATCTGGCGAACAAGAACGCATTGTAATGATCCACGCTGCTATTATGGGCTCTCTTGAACGCTTCCTTTCGATATTAATTGAACACGTTGGTGGTAACTTCCCATCTTGGCTCGCACCGGTTCAAGCTGTAATACTTCCTATTTCAGAAAAACAAACTGAGTACGCAAACAAAGTCATAAGCGAATTAACCGCCGCTATCCCCGATCTCCGCATCGAACTTGATGACCGAAGCGAATCAATTGGTAAGCGTATCCGCGAACACGTAACCCAAAAAGTTCCTTATTTATTAGTTGTGGGTGATAAAGAAATCGAAGCCAACGGCGTTGCAGTTCGTGGCCGCGGCGATGTAGACTTAGGAACAATTCCTGTAGAAGAGTTTATTCAAAAACTAGCCGACGAAATCAATACTAAAAGTTAAAATAAAAAAGCAGTCCTTATGACTGCTTTTTAAGTTAAAATTCTTACACCATTTTTTGTAACTGCAATTGTGTGCTCAAAGTGCGCCGATAAGCCAGCATCAGAACTACGTATGGTCCAACCATCTGGATCAAATATTACGTGCGGTTTAAACTGGCAAACCATTGGTTCGATCGCTAAGACCATATTTTCTACTAGTTTGATTCCCTTACCAGGCTTACCATAACCTGGAACTGCAGGATCCTCATGCACAGCATATCCAACACCATGCCCAACTAAGTCACGTACAATACTAAAACCAGCCCGTTCTACAATCGACTGAGTTGCAAAGCCAATATCACCAATTGTGTTACCTGGCTTAACTTGATTAATAGCTTCTTCTAAAGCTGTGCGAGTAACGTCAATAATTTTTTGCGCAGATGGAGAAATTTTTCCGACCGGAACAGTAATGGCTGTGTCGGTATAAAAACCTTTATACTCCATACCAATATCTAAACCAACAATATCACCGTCTTGTAAGATTTCTGTTTTAGAAGGAACACCATGAACAACAGCGTCATTGACCGAAGTACATAAACCATATTTGTATGGATTATCTTTTTGACCATAACCAATAAAACTAGGGCGGCCGCCAACTTTTTTTATCTCTGCTTCGGCAAAATCATTTAATTCCATTGTCGATACACCTGCTTTTACAAGCTGTGCTGTACGGCGTAAAATATCACCTAAAAGCTTACCACCTTCGTGGATCAGTTCAATCTCATTACTTGTTTTAGTGTATCTACCCATAAATACTATTTAGAATTTTTTAAATACTCATTAATAGCACGTTGAACGCGTGCGCGGACTTGATCCCTATTACCCATCCCGTCAATTTTTTTAAAAGTATAAACTGAGGAAAAATACCTGACTACACCTCTAATATTTTTTCGATAATACTTAGCACGGTTCTGCAAAGCCTTTAAGCTATCATCAGGACGTTTGGTCATTTTTGTACCAATATATCCTTTACGAATAGCAATTCTTTTATGCGTCTCAGCAACTGGAATTGTAATATATAGTACTAGTGGTTTAGCTCGGCCAAATTCATTCAATAACTTAACGGCTAACTTAGCTTCTTGGACCATTTTTGGATGACCATCAAATAATATACCTTTACTCTTTGGGGTTTTTTTAATTTTATCTTTAAGAATTTTTTGAGCAATATGAGATGGGCTTAATATACCTTTGTCCCCACTCTTTATTAACACTCTATGAACTGATGGGTCTTTTTGTCGTAGTAAAGTAAGCTCACGACCCATGTCGAAATCAAACAACTTATATTTTTTTGAAAAGTAAGCGGATTGAGTAGCTTTTCCAGCGGCAACATCTCCTAGTAAAATTAAATTTAGTTTTGCCGCTGATCCTTTAGTCGCCATTATTGAACAACTCCTAAAGCGCTGTCAATTCGTTGTGTGATTTCTTCGATTGAACCTACGCCATCAACTTTATGCAAGTCGCCAATGCCTTCTAAGAATTTTAGAACTGGTAAGGATTGCTTTTCGTATAAATCCAAACGGAATTCAATTTTTTCTGGAGTATCGTCGGTACGAAATTCATGATGAGCCCGTTCGAGTAATCGTTTTACAGATTCAGCTTTTGGCACATCAATTAATACTGCCCCAAATTGTGTAAAACCATTTTGTTGTAAATATTGAATTAAGTGAAGACCTTGCGGCACTGTACGTGGTACACCATCAAACAAAATTCTTTTATGCTTAATAACTTCAGGCAGTTCGGTTTGAAGTACACGGAATAATTCTTCGTCTTCTAATAAATGCCCGGCATCAATCAAACCCTTAACTTTACGACCAAATGGTGTATCTTTTTTGGCTTCTTCACGTAAAATTGCCCCCATTTCCCAATAAAAGAAATTGATTTTTTTAGCCAACACCTTTCCTTGAGTTCCTTTTCCAGAACCCTGTGGACCAATCATAAAAATCGCATCATATTTTTCGTATTCCATATACCCCTATTGTACCGTTTCTGCCTATTTTAAGCAATTTTCCCACAATTTTATGGTATAATTATTTTACGAAAAGATTAGGAAAGCTGACTCGCACGAAGTTAGCGCTCGTGGCCTGGCGCTCGCAAACTCACTTCTTAGCAAGCCACCTTTCCTATTCACTCTTAGAAACCAATACCAAAAATAAGTGGATAATCTTTTTATAGAACTTGCAACAGTACTAGCGGGTGCAGGAGTGATCGCATATTTTATGCGCTTTTTAAAGCAACCCAGTATTGTGGCTTACATCGTGACTGGTCTAATTATTGGATCCTTGGGCATTTTTAAAATGTCACATGGCGATATCTTTAGTGGTCTCTCAGATATCGGTATAACTTTGTTGCTGTTTATGGTGGGTTTGGATTTAGATGTATCCCAGCTTAAGAGAATCGGTAAAGCAGCAATCACTGTCGGAGTAGGACAAATGATTTTTACTGTTTTAGTCGGATTCTTAATTTTGCATTTATTGGGTATCACCTCGGCTACGGCTTGGTATATCGCCATAGCCTTAGCGTTTTCTTCTACTATCATTGTTGTAAAATTGCTGTCCGAAAAAAGAGATTTACAAAGCCTTTATGGGAAATTAGCAATCGGTATTTTTTTAATTCAAGATGTAACTGCAATTTTCATTTTAATTTTTATGTCTTCCCTAGCCGGAGGTACTGATAGTCCTTTTGCGCAATTCACGTTAAGCGAGCAAATTATTTTAACTTTAGGCAAAGCCTTTATCGTTGGGATAATTATTGTTTGGTTGAGCAAATTTGTTTTTCCAAAACTAATTCGTTCGATTGAAAAATCTGACGAACTGGTTTTGCTCTTTGCTTTAGCATGGTCTTTGGGTTTGGCAAGCGTGTTTAGTTTGCCAGTACTTGGGTTTAATGCCGCCATCGGAGGTTTTGTGGCTGGGTTGGCATTAGCTAACTCTGGGGTTCAGCATCAGATGAGTAGCCGTATTAAACCGATTCGGGACTTCTTCTTAATTATTTTCTTTATTGTTTTAG
Source organism: uncultured Candidatus Saccharibacteria bacterium (assembly GCA_964453405.1). Taxonomy (GTDB): domain Bacteria; phylum Patescibacteriota; class Doudnabacteria; order UBA920; family UBA920; genus UBA920. The sequence continues at coordinate 12,023 of CAYVOF010000009.1, forward strand.
GTTCGAGTTTGGTACTATCAAACATTTCTGCAATATTAATCCCCGCTTTAGTAATCAGCGCATTTGTACTTCTTGGAAAGCCGTTAATTGTAATGTTTGTACTTGGCTTTATGGGTTACAAACCGCGTGTGTCATTTATGACTGGCGTGACTGTTGCGCAAATTTCTGAGTTTAGTTTAATTCTTGTGGCCTTAGGCCTAAAATCAGGGCATATTTCGGAAACTCAAGTGACAATGATTACAGTTGTTGCAATCTTTACAATCGCCTTTTCGTCTTACGGCATATTATTCTCGGAAAAAATCTTTAAAATTCTGCACCCAATATTGTGGATCTTCGATTTTCACAAATCTACCAAGGAGCAGATTCTAGATGAAAAACCACCAACTGATCACGTTGTCTTAGTGGGAGCGCATCGCTTAGGAAGTCATATCCTTGAATCAATTGAAGGGCCAAAACGTAACACTGTAATTATTGATTTTAATCCAGACATTACTCATCAATACGAAAAGTTAGGCTATACGGCGATCTGTGGTGACATTTCTGACCCATATATTCAAGAAGTAACCAACTTGCGTAAAGCAAAACTAATCATCTCCACTGTACCCGATCTCGCCGACAACTTAGCAATATTTGAATTCATTAAGCGCAATAAAAAACGAATTCAAAGTATCGTTACTGCTCAAGATGAAAGCGATGCCAGTCTACTATACCAGCAGGGTGCAGACTACGTCTTGGTTCAACATTTTATTGGTGGACTACACCTTGCGGATGTTATCGAAGCTCACCACAGCCCAGCTTCGCTTAAACGCCTTAAGCAAAAGCATCTTAAAAGCCTAGCCAAACACGATCATCACTAAATCTGCTACAATCTAAACACTATGCTAAAAATCTTTGAAACCCTTCAAAAAGAGATCATCCCACTAGATCTAGACCCTCATAAAACGACTAATTTTTATAGTTGTGGGCCTACAGTATATGGGTTTGCGCATATCGGCAATCTCCGCAGCTTTATCATGGCTGATATTTTATTCCGAACCATCAAAGCTAATGGTCAACCTGTGCGTTGGGTTATGAACATCACTGACATTGATGATAAAACTATTCGAGGTTGTTTAGCAGAACATGGCCAAGACGCCAGTGTTAAGACTCTAAAAACTTACACCACAAAATTTACCGAAAGATTTATTGCCGACTTGCGCAAAGTTGGAGTTAACACCGAGCAAATCGAATTCATAAATGTTACTGATGTTATTCCACAAATTCAGGATTTTATTATTCAATTAATCGACAAGGGCTACGCTTACACTGCCGAAGATGGCAGTACATATTTTAGTATTGAAAAATATCAAAATGATTTTGGCGATTATGGCGCGCTAGTTGGTTCAAAATTTATTGAAGGAAAAAAAGTTGGGGCACGTATTAAAAATGATGAATACGACAAAGATAATTTAAGTGACTTTGCTTTATGGAAAGCTTGGGATGAGCACGACGGACAGATTTATTGGGAGCACCTACAACTTGGCAGTGGTCGCCCTGGATGGCACATTGAATGTTCTGCAATTAACCAACTAGCTTTTGGCGGCGAAATAACTGACATTCATACCGGAGGTATTGATTTACTATTTCCTCACCACACTAACGAAATTGCGCAAAGCCAACCGATTTACAAAAGCAAGGATAATTTAACCGGCACCTTTGTAAAAAACTGGGTTCATTTTGAACATCTATTGGTAGATAGCACTAAGATGTCGAAAAGTTTAAAAAATGATTATACTTTGGCAGATATTGAAGCCAAGGGATTTTCCGGATTAGACTTACGTTATTTAATGATGCAAAGCAATTTTAGACAACAAAGTAATTTTACTTGGGATGCACTTGAGGCTGCACAGACTGCGCGAATGAAGTTGGCTGGTGCGTATAGTGATGGTGAAACTGGCGAGCAAGACGAAAAATTCCTTACCGCGATAAATAACAACTTAAACACCGCTGGAGCTTTAGCAATTGCCCATCAAAATAAAAACAACCTGGCTCAGTATGACCAGGTGTTAGGGTTAAATTTATCTGAACAGGGTCCACGACAAGAAGTAGAAATTCCAACTGAGGTTCAGACGCTGCTCGACCAACGCGCGGCCGCGCGCACAAATAAGGACTTCGCTAAATCTGATGAGCTACGTGATCAAATCGCTGAGTTGGGATATGAGGTTAAAGATACTGCGGACGGGCAAGTGGTTTCAAAATAAATTATAAATAATAAAAGACAGGAAATTTCCTGTCTTTTTATATAATCATCGATTACTCTGCAGCTGTTGATTGCCCATCAATAGTAACTTTGGTTAAGTATATAAGTTTTTCACTAAGATGAATACCCTCATGCTCCCGATATTCAAGCTGGCAAAACTTACCTGTAATTGGAACAGGCACTAAATTCTGGACTTCGATTGCACGACCGTCTTCAAATTTAATAGTCGAACCGATTCCAGAATAAGTATTAGCTTTATTCACTAATGCAACGTTTCCCTCAACAGTTTTGTTTTCAGGGCAGCCCGTTGCAAACAAAACCATCACACAAACACACGCAAAAATAATTCTTTTCATCCTATCCTCCTAAAATTATAAAACTTTCAAACCTCATCGTTTCCAGATAGAATCATCCCTACCGATTTTCTATCTAAGTCAACCATATATACACAGACTGGATAATTTGTTATCCCAACTGAGTCTGGTAAATCAAAAGGGATTGAATTTACCGAACAATAAGATTTGCATAACAACAAGGCACTGACTGGGTCGACTACCACAATCGCGATGCTCCCATCAGATAATTTTTTTTCAGTCCTTTCTAACCACGGCGAGAGAAACCAACTTTGACCCCATCCCGCACCTTGAACAGCCGCATCTAAGTTCCCGCAATTACTCCTAACCACTTTAGGGCTAAATATAGATCGGATTATTTCACCAGCCTTACGACCATCATCGCCTTGATTAATTGCCATGCAAAAATCAGGTGTTTGATTATTTGCCACCTCTGGATTTACACCTAATTTTTTAGACAAAGTTTTACACATCTGCGTTGTAAAATCTTCGGCAGAATTATCCTGCTTAGCAAGAACCGGTAGTTTAGAATTAAAATGTCTAAAAAATGATGGTACTCCAAAAAAACAAACTTTATTTATAGCCATTACTTATGTCCTCCTTTGACTCAAAAATATACGACAAATTTAACTAAAAGTCAAGAGTAGTTAGCTAGTTTTTTTTCTGCTACAATCAATTCATGGCCTCAGACATCAATCGGCTTCCGCCGCAAAATTTAGAAGCAGAAACAGCGCTTTTGGGCTGTTTGATGTTAGATAAGGATGCTATTGTCAACGTCGCTGACAGCATTATCAGCGATGATTTTTACGATCTCCGCCACCGTATTATTTATGAAGCCGTCCTAACATTATTTGAAAAAAGTACTTCGATCGATGTTTTAACAGTTGCTAACTTAATAGAAGAACGCAACGAAATGGATCGCGTCGGCGGCTCCAGCTACCTTGCAACTTTAGTTAACTCTGTTCCCTCCTCAGCCCACGCAACTTACTACGCTAGTATTGTAAAAAAGAAGGGTACCCTTCGTCGCCTCATCAACTCTGCATCCGAAATCACAAACATGGCTTTTACTGAAGAAGGTGAAATCGAAGATATCTTAGACGTTGCTGAACAAAAACTTTTTAATATTTCACAGAGCAATCTTAAACAAAACTTTGTGCCGATTAGTTCTGTCTTGCACGAAACTTTTGAACGTATCGACGAACTTCATCGTTCTAGCGGTAAACTTCGAGGGCTTCCAACTGGCTTTATCGAACTCGACAAAAAACTTAGCGGTTTACAAAAATCCGACTTAGTAATTTTGGCTGCACGCCCTTCCATGGGAAAAACTTCCATGGCTTTGGATATTTTGCGTTACGTGGCAGTTCATACCAAAACACCTGTCGGAATCTTTTCGCTAGAAATGAGTAAGGACCAGTTGGTGGATCGTTTATTGTCTGCACAAAGTAATGTGGATTTTTGGAAGATTCGAACCGGTCAATTAGGTGAAGCTGACTTTGAAGCTCTCGGCGACGCCATGGGTGCACTTAGCGAAGCACCAATTTTTATTGACGATGCCGCTGGCGGAAACATCATGGAAATCCGAACCAAAGCGCGTCGATTACAGAGTGAACACAAACTTGGCTTAATAGTAGTCGACTACTTACAGTTAATGGCTGGTCGTAGCACCGAAAACCGTGTACAAGAAGTTTCCGAAATTTCTCGTTCGTTAAAAATCTTAGCGCGCGAACTTAATGTGCCTGTACTCGCTCTATCGCAGTTATCTCGTGGTTTAGAAAACCGTCCTGACAAAGTTCCTCAACTTGCCGACCTTCGTGAATCTGGATCCATTGAACAAGATGCCGACGTGGTTATGTTTATTTACCGCGAAGACATGTACAAGGGCAAAGAATCCGGCCGACCTAACATAGCGGAAATTCACATTAAGAAACATCGTAACGGTCCTACTGGCCAAGTTGATCTATTCTTTGACGCAGAACGCACATCGTTCCGCAACCTTGATAAGAGCTTTGATACTAGTCCAGAAACAGTCATGCAAACTTTGAGTGGTTTGGATGAAGAATTATAAATTATGTTAAAACTACCGCCGTCACTATCACGGCTTATCAACGAACTATCTAAATTGCCAGGCATTGGACCAAAAAGTGCCCAGCGCCTAGCTTTTTATTTGTTAAAAAAAGATAATGTCGAAATTATGACATTATCCGAAAGTGTTAAAGATATTCGCAAAGATATTAATTTTTGTGATGAATGCCATAATATGGCAGAACAAAACCCATGTAGTGTTTGCGCCGATAACACTCGCAACCACCAGCTTATCTGTGTAGTCGAAGAACCCCTTGATGCCCTCGCCCTAGACCGCACAGGCTCCTTTAAGGGCGTCTTCCACGTGCTAGGGGGTGTTCTTAGCCCAATCGAAGGCGTAGGCGTAGAACAACTACAAATTGCTTCACTAATTGATCGGGTGGCTAAATTAAACGTGCAAGAAATTATCGTTGCCACTAACCCAACTTTAGAAGGTGAAACTACTGCCATGCACATTGCCAAACTGTTAAAAGACTCCCCTGTTAAAATTACTCGCATCGCCCGCGGACTACCGATGGGCGGCGACTTGGAATATGCGGATGAGGTAACATTGTCTCGCGCGTTAGAGGGTCGGCGCGAGTTTTAAAAAATCGACTATAGTAGTCGGTTTTTTTATTAAAACTTTCCTGCAACAATAGTTAGCTGAACCACGGTACCACCTCGACTCACACTCAACCGAATCGTTTGATTCGGTTTTATTTGTCTTAAAATGCCATCAAAGTCAGTTTCAATACTTACCTTTTTGCCATCCCAGTCTGTAATTACGTCGTTTACTTTTAATCCGGCGGTTGCGGCCGTCTTACCATTTGCAATACCCATTACGCGAGCACCACTTACGGTTTGTAAAATCTTGCTTTCGCTTTCGCTAAGCAACTGATAAGAAAAGCCTAAGCTTGGACGAACGATCTGCTTATTCGCGGACAAAAAATTATTCATTAATAACTGTATGTCTTCGACATTTACCACAGCTTGGCCATCCCAAACACCAATCATGCGACCAGATAAATTCAAAATAACTGAACCAGGGCTAAAACTACTACCAGAACCAGCGGCTTGTACACCTGTAAAGTGCGACACTATATCACTTTCCAAAACCATTCCAAAAGTATCGCTAGGAATCCTTTGTACAAAGCCGGTAGTAAATCGGGTCTGTTTGTTACCTACTGGATTAGCTAAACCTACTACTTGCTGACCGACTCGCAAATCACTACTGCTTGCTGGATCAATCACACCCAAACCTTGCGCGGAAGTTTTTAAAATTACTAAATTAGAAGATGGGTCAACATAACTGGCTTCTACAGGAAATACATCACCGGACAAAGTAATTACAGCAAACACTTTTCCTGCAGGAGCAAAAGCTGCTTTGGTTGTAATAAAATAACCATCCGATGTCCAGTTTATTGCTGTGCCGGTATTAACTAAACGGGTGTTGTCGTAATACACTAAGCTAGAAATTTTTGACTTAGCATTTTCTGCAGTCTGTACAACATCACTAGAGTTGTTAACGCGAACTGTTTCGCGATTAGTCACTACAATCGGCGCTTGCGGATTAAATAAATTATATTTGCGGGCAAATGACGAAGTTGCCAAGCGAGCCGACAAATAGTTTCCAGCTAACAAGTCAGCTGTCCAGACGATAACTGCAGTAATTAAGATTATAAGTACAATGTGTTTCTTGTTCATAATAAATTTAGTTTAAGATTGACCACGGTGATGACAATAATATGATGATACTAAACGCTAGAGCTAACAAAACATTAAATTGAATTTGCTTGGCATTAAGTGTCTGATATAAGTAATGATAGTATATCGCCCACAAAAGGTACAGAATATTAAAGTTGATAACTGCCAAAACCGAAAAATGCAGTGGTAAAAATTGTAGTACCCAAAAGAGTTCTGCGGCAAATAACGCTAACACTAACGAAGCTAACCATTTAACATTCGCGCTGTGCGGCACGGAGTCAACAGAAACTCGTACCAATAAGGACGCTCCGGCAAATAATATTAATAAATAAACCAAGCCATTTAATGGGAAGTAAAAATTAAAACCATATAGGCCTAGTAAAAAACTAGCTAATGATAGCAAGAACAAGTTCCACGCTAGTTGCTGACCTCGGTTTTCGACCAAAGTTTCGAAGAAGAATAAAATTGGCAGACTTGCAAACAAAAACAACGCCCGTCCGATTCCTAATGGTGTGATAAAAAATAAACTAAACCAAAAAAAGATAAACAATGGCAGACGCACAAACAGCCACCAATTAAAAGCATCTTTAGCCAGCAAGTAACGCCAGTTGTAAAGCATTAAAACGCCAACATAACCTAAAAAGGCCGGCACTAAAAACCGAAACACCGGCAACGGACTAGCAAACCATTGCACAATAACTACAAAAGCAATTGCAAAAATAGCGCTAATAATTTTGTGTTGATTGGGATTCATAAGTAACTTTAATAAATAACACCACGCTGACAATAATCATCACACCTGCGGTTAACAAATTTTGTTTAATCCCAAATAAATATGGGCTATCAATTCGTAAAAATTCTGTACTAAGTCTAAGCAGTCCATATAGACCCAACCATAGAGTAAAAGTCTGTCCTGCCTTAGCAATGCCAAGCCATTTTATCAATATTATAAGGATAAGTAAACCAGCTAAGGATTCATACAAAAATAAAGGATGAAAAAACTGAAAGGTTTCGAAAGGCGGGATTCTAAATTGAACTGGTACAAACATCTTCCACGGTAAGTTAGTAGGTGGACCATAAATTTCGTAATTGAATAAATTCCCAAACCGACCAATAATTTGTCCAAGAATCACACTTGGAGCTAAAAAATCGAGCAGTTTTAAAAATGAAGTACTGGTCAAATAGTATCTTTGGTAAAAGAACACGCCGAGAACAGCTCCAATAATCGCCCCAAAAATACTCAATCCTCCATTCCAGACATAAAAAATTTGTGACCAATGACTCTGATAGTACTCAAAACTACTAAACACATGATACAATCGTGCCCCAATAAAGCCGGTAATAATAATAGTTAAGACTATATTATCAAAGTCGCTAACTTCTAGATTTATTGTAGACAGCCGACGCCGGCCAAAATAATACGCCGCTAAAACGGCTAAGGCCAATATCAATCCGTAATAATAAATTTTTATACTGCCGACCAAAAAGAACTGCGGTAAAACGACAGTTCCCGAAAATACATATTTAACTAGTAAAAATAATGCAACAAAAATGAACCCACCGACAAATAACCATTTTATAATATTAGATCTTGTCATTAGAATAAAACTTCTTGCCGAGTTACGCCAACACGGCTTTTTGGTTCTTCGCAAAATATTGGTAATTCTTTGACTGCAAAGTAATCTCTATATAATAACTTTTGATTATTAAGAGCATATTCATATACGCCCTTTGTAACTCGAACATCATCCAAACAATACTTTTTAAGTAAGTCCATTTTACCATTCTTATAATATAGTAGAGCCTCTAAACCATTACCAGACTTTCCGCTTCCCAAAGTTGCTTGTGCTACGCTATCTAACTTTATTTTGTGACCGAGCACCTTATCAATTTCTTCTAGAATATCATAGTAAGGAACGTCATGAATGTTAAAGTTTAGGTAAGGTTGCAGTACTTCAAAATCAAATTGCTTGATATTATAACCGATGATTTGATCCGCCGCTTGGAGCAAGGGCGCCATACGAGGTAACTCATGCTCTTCGTAAATAAGATACTGATCAGAAACATAATCATAGATTCCACAAACCGAAATTTTAAGCAGATGGTTTTTCCCGCGACCACCAACATCGTCAAAGGACTTCTGAGTTTCTAAATCTAGGACAATTTTTTTGAGCATTTTCTTTGTTTTTAGCGAATAAATTAATATCAGTGTTTAATTTATTATACCAAACAATTATTGCTAAAAGGTTTTTTGGCTTAAATAAAGGGTTTAACATATTATAGTGAGTTATCCACAATTTTTGCTTGACAGAGGTTTATATGAAATATATACTTATCTCACGTTCTTAGAGTCTCTGAAGAAATGCAAAAGCGGTCACAACGAAAGTTGGACGACAGCAGACCCATTTCAACAACCTTTTAGGAGTAATCCGAAAAGAAACCAAATTCAAGACTTTAAAAATTTCAATGATGATTTTCTTAGGAAAATCAGACAACTAACTCGGCAATCTTCGGAAAACCGGACATGAAGGTCAAATCATTGATTCGCAGGCAACAGATACGCATCGACTTATCGAAAGATACGTCGATAACGGAAACAGCTTGCACTGTTGATACATAGACCATCATAAAAGACTTGTATGACTGTCAAAAGTTAAACAAATCTGATAGGAACTAGATCGACAATGTGTGCCAGATTTCGGGTAGTGTTCTCACGTTTGAGAAAATCGTAAGATATTCACTTACAGTGACGAACACGCCCAAATCGGTGCGCAACCCTCAATTTATTGAGGAGGACGCCACTTTTAGTGGCAAAAATGGACTAAGGTCCAGACTTAATAGAAAAGCTCATGAACTTCCATGGGCTTTTTTCTTTTGCCTATTTTATAAGATTGTAGATTTCTTTTAAATTTTATCCCTTAAATAAAAGGTTTTTTACTACTTTTACTTCTTTAGTCTTGACTATTCTCTCGTAGTATGATATTATATCGACACTGAATTCTAGCGATTGATCTAATCAATACTAGAAGTTTAGTGCCCTCTTCGCCGAATATTATCGGCGTCAATTTCGAGAGGGTTCTATGGAACGGACCGGCAAATACGTGGCCACAGGCCGCGATAACTAGCAGTCGCCGGTCCATACAAAAAGCCAGCGCTCACAAACCACACGGGTACATGATTTAGTGGTTTTGTGACCGTACCGAAAGGCTCAGGGGCGGATAATTTAGGACAATTAAGTTCAATTATCTCCTGACCTTCAACAATCCGGCTCGAGATCATGCGGCCGAGTATCGGAACCGATGCGCACGTCCACACCAGTGAACAAATATGCGCAATTCGTCCGAATACGGCCAACCGCCGGACGAGGGATGGAGTAACGATGCAGTTACTCCTCCCTCACTTTTTTTCTGAATTTCAAGACAACTGAATACGAGGAAATTAACTATATGATCAATACGGCCAGGCTTACACGCCTTCCTTTTCAGTAGCCTTCGGGCTACATAAGAAAAACGGACTCGGACGTACACTTCGCGGCACATATCGCTAGAAATTAACAACTAGCAGCCAATAAGCGAACCGAGGGTAACTAAAGTTCTTTATCGCCTATCTAAATCGGAGGCACTAATGTATAAAAACTGCTTATTACATCCCACGTAGCCGTCGGGCAACATGGAGATCGGAGGCTCGGCTCCCTAAAAACGCGATCAGCGGACATAAGTCGGCAACATGCGAACCGAGAATATAAAGAATTCTGAGGCTAGTTTTATAAACTAGCCTCTTTTTTTTATCTAAAATTTTAGCTATAATTAAGCCATATGCAAAGAACTCTCTCGCTCCAAACCCCCGATCATGTTGGTAAAGAAGTCAAATTAGCTGGATGGGTCAACAACAGCCGCGATCATGGCGGTCTTATTTTTATTGACCTACGTGACCACACTGGCCTAGTTCAACTAACAATTCACCCTGATCAGGCTAAAGCATTTGAACTCGCTCAAACTATCAAAGATGAGTTTGTTATCCGCGCGACAGGTAAGGTTATCGAACGCAATTCCGACTTAGTAAACAACAACATTCCAACCGGTAAAATCGAAGTTTTAGTTTCTAATATTGAAGTATTGAATAAATCCGAAGCTTTGCCGTTTCCGGTTTCTCACGGTACCGAAGAAGTTAACGAAGAGCTTCGTCTTAAATATCGCTTTTTAGATTTGCGCCGTCCAAAGATGCAAGATCGTCTTAAGCGCCGCGACCAGTTTAACGTCAAGATTCGCGAATACATGCACGCGCAAGATTTTACCGAAGTTACTACACCGATTTTAACTTCGAGCAGTCCAGAAGGTGCGCGCGACTATCTAGTTCCCTCTCGCCTACACCCAGGACAATTTTATGCTTTACCTCAAGCTCCACAACAGTTTAAACAGTTGTTAATGGTTGGTGGCTTGCCAAGATACTTTCAGATTGCGCCATGCTTTAGAGATGAAGATCCACGCGCAGATCGGCACCCTGGCGAGTTCTATCAGTTAGATGTCGAGATGTCGTTTGTTGAGAATGGTGAAGAAGTTCGTTCTACTATTGAACCGTTAATTGTTTCTTTGGTCCATGACTTTGCTGGCAAAGAGTTGGTTAGCGCCGAGGTGCCGCGGTTGTCTTACGCGGATGCAATGGAAAAGTACGGTAGTGACAAACCCGACTTGCGTTTTGATATGCAGATGACTGATTTAACTCTCGACCTAAGTGGGACTGAATTTACTGTATTTGCCAGCGCGATTAAGAACAAGGGAGTTGTTAAAGCAATAGTTGGCACTGGTGGCGCTACGTTAAGCCGAAGCCAAATTGATGAACTGACCGAAAACGCTAAGCGCGATGGCGCTGGTGGTTTGGCGTATATTCAAATGGGTGAAGATGGCCCTAAGTCACCGATTATTAAATTCCTATCCGAAGCTGAGATTGCAGCAATAGTGTCCAAGACCGGCGCTAAAACCGGCGACATTATTTTCTTTGGTGCTGATGAGCGTAAAATAGTAAACAAAGTGTTGGGCAATCTTCGCTCTACTTTGGGCGATTGGTTTAACCTTAAAGATCCAAATAAAGTGGCTTTGGTTTGGATTATCGACTTCCCACTTTATGAATATGATGACAAAGAAAAGAAAGTAGACTTCTCTCACAACCCTTTCTCGATGCCTGTAGGTGGATTAACTGCCTTTGATAACACTGATCCGTTAGACATCAAAGCCGATCAATACGACATGGTGGCCAATGGCTACGAAATTTGTAGCGGAGCGATCCGCAACTTTAATCCAGAAGTAATGTATAAAGCTTTTGGAATTGTTGGTATTAGCGAAGATGATGTTAACACCAAATTCGGCGCGATGATAAATGCCTTTAAGTTTGGAGCGCCGCCGCACGGTGGTTGTGCTTTTGGTTTAGATCGCCTCTTTATGATTTTGGAAAACGAACCAAACATTCGCGAAGTCATGGCTTTCCCTAAAAATGGTTCGGCAATTGATTTACTCATGAACGCACCATCAGGTGTGGATGAAAAACAACTCAAGGATCTTCATATTAAAATTGATTTGCCTAAGAAATAATGAACTCAATCGAAACCAAAATACAACCACAATCGGAATATGAATTACGCCTCGATGAAATCGAAGCTGTAATGGAGCAATCGCCCGAACAACAAAAAGAGTTTATTCAAAAAACTATTGAAAAATTTGATAGTGAAAGTCCGGTCAAAGGTGTGAGTATTATCTGGAATAATTTTGCCGAAGGACCGTTAAATTCAAAATCAGAGGTTAAACGTACGATGCTACTGGATGGATTCTATGTTAATGACCCTGCATTATACGAGGAATTTATCAATTGCTTAAAAATTTTTAAAGACGACCCGGCAATGGAATGGTCTAAAAATGGTATTCGAACTTTTATTCCCACTGCTATTCAATTCGCGATAAATAGGTATTTTGGAAATCGTGTTGACAACGCTGAAGCCAAAAACAGAGAAATTTATGAAAGCAATTCTAGCTTTGATTCCAACCCAATGGATATTTCTATATTCAAAGGGAAAGGAGTTGCGGTATGTGCAGAAAAGGCTTCGGCAGCTCAGAACCTTAACTCATTTGCTGGTATAAAATCTTATATGATCGCTTCTGTAAAATCTCAACTACACGGTGAAGAAGGCCCCACTGAAATGCATATGTATAACATCATTCAAACTGATCGAGGCTATTTCTTATTTGATCCTACAAACTTGACTAGTACTGTTGATAAAAATTCACAAGCTAATAGTTGGAAACCGAGTATTTACCCGCTCACAGAAGAAGAATTCAAAAACCTAAGCGAAGGCCAATCCGTAACAGTTACTCATACAGATAACTATTATAAAGATGGGGAACTACACACAGAGACCACTATGAGAATATTTGGAGGCCCAAAAAAACAGTGACCCAAATAAAAGTAAAACAATTTGAAGGACCGCTCGACCTACTTCTTTCTCTGATTGAAGAGCAGAAGTTGGATATCACGCAAATTGCTCTGGCCGAAGTCACAGAGCAGTTTTTAAGTTATGTAAAAGAACTAGAACAAGTTGACCCAACCAGTTTAGCTGATTACTTAAACATTGCCGCTCGCCTACTGGTAATTAAATCTAAGGCGATTTTGCCGTCTTTGGAAGTTGATACTGATGATGAACTCGAACCAGAAGAAGATCTTGCCGCCAAGTTGGTTTTGTATAAACAATTTAAAGAAGTCGCCCAACATTTACGCAAACTAGATAATAACAAGCAGCAAAGCTTTACTCGCTCGCTAGTTTTCTCACAGCGAATCAATTTTTGGCCGGATCCAGAAGTTAGCGCGGATACTTTACACTCCGCGATTTTGCAAGTTCTTCAGCAACTAAAAGAACTTGATAATTTACCAAAAGCAAAGATTCGTGAGGCTGTATCGATTCAAGCTAAGATTAGTCAATTACAAAATCGTTTAGCTGGAAATATCGAAACTAAACTCAGCCAGCTTTTGTCTGAATCAAAAAATAAAGACGAAGTGATTATTACTTTTTTGGCTTTACTGGAACTTATCAAACAGCGAATTTTTATGGTCAATCAAGATGAGTTGTTTACTGATGTGACTATTACAAAATATGTTCCAAGCATCACCGAAGAACCTGAGCAAGTGATTGTGATTGATGATATCAGCGACAAAGAGGAAGATGAGGAAGATGACCACGACGATGATGATGACGACGAACAGGAAGAAGAATAATTTAAAATAATTTAGAAAAATCTGATAAAATTAGAACAATGAATCAACTAACCTCACAAATCGAAAGCTTGTTGTTTGTTTCCAGCAAGCCACTGTCAATAAAGCAGTTGGCTAAGTTTACTGGCGCAAGCAACGAAGAAATCGCTGGCGCACTCCAAGAATTGGCTCAAATAAGAGCGGATTCGGGGGTAGTTTTACTGGACACAGGCTCAGAATTTCAATTAGCTACACACAGCGACAATAGTAACATTGTTAAAGACTTTTTAAACAGCGATTTGCGTGAGTCTTTGACCGACGCCACCACCGAAGTGCTGGCTATTATCGCCTACCGCCAACCAATTAGCAAAGCGGAGATTGAATCAATCCGTGGTGTTAATTCGCAGTACAGTATCCGTGCCTTGCTCATGCGCGGCTTGATAGAAAAAATTTCTAACCCGCAAGATAGTCGCAGTTCTCTGTATCAAATCACGACAGAATTTTTGCAACAATTAGGACTCACTTCTATCAATGACTTACCTGCCTTTGAAGACTTAGTACAAAATATTAAACTGCCAGAAGGGCCGTTGATTGCTGAGGCTGATAACGCTGGTGAGTCCAGCGAAGCCAGCAATGCTACTAGTGACGACGAGCAAATCGAAGTGGTCGAGCTCACTCCGGAAGATATTGTAGAAATAATGGAAGAGCCAACGAAGGAAAATTCAGAAATTCTATAATATTTAATTCCAAAAAGAAAAAAGGTCGCAAAAATTTTGCGACCTTTTATATTAGAAAACGGAGGTCCACGCCACCCCGATCGACTCAAAGTTCATTGAGACCGAAGCCCTCGCTAAACTGCAGCAAAGCCCTGTGGTGATTCTGAGGCACGTTTTCTAATTTTCCTTCAGTTGTCCCTTCAATTGTAGTTGTAACCAGACATTACCAAGAATTTTAAATCTTGTCAAGGGTTAGCAATAAAAATTTACTAGTGAGGAATTGGTTCGTACGATTCTTTTGGCGAAGAAGGAACTTCTCCCTTAATCTTAGTGTTATTACACCCAACCGCTAAAAGCGATAGTGAAAAAATTGCAATCAAAAGATATTTCATAATTAAATTATAGCACTTTTGATACCAATAATCCGCCGCTATACAAAACCGGCGTAAATTGCTAAAATACTGTGTAAATACAATCTCATGGCGATATCGTCTAACGGTTAGGACGCGTGGTTCTCATCCACGTAATCGGGGTTCGATTCCCCGTATCGCTACCATAACCATTCCTTTATTTTCATACCTTATTTTTTGATGGGCTGCACTCAGTGCAGCCCAGTGCATTTGGGGGGTGAATTCAATTGCTTTATTTCTTAAATACAGGTTCGAGCCAAACAGGGTTTGAGCAGCGGATTTTTTTGGTTTTAGGTCTGGTGAAGTAGCCACTTCACCAATGTTTTGTGCCTGTTTCAGCCAGTTTCTAAAAGGTTCGAGCCAAGAGTTCTGGTGGTACTCCAAATTAGTAATTTTCTCTTCCGAAGACTTCTTTTGTGAGGTAAGTGTGTTCTTTTCTGCAAGGTATTTTCCCCGTTCAATATCCTGCTCTAAATACATTTCAAAGAGGCGTTCTAGTTTATGGTTGATGTCCGTAATTTCATTTTTTAAACTTTGGATAGTAGCTTCGTTGCTGTAACTAGAAGTTATCTCATCTTCGTTAGCCAAACGGGCTAATTCTATTGCCCAATCTTTGGGCATGACAAAATCATTTAAAATACTTGAAAGCTTATCTGCTAATACTTCCTGTCTGATGTAGGGTTGGGAGCATCGAGTATTCTTCTTAGTACAGCGATAATAGATGTAATGGTTGATATTACCATTCTGTTGGGTCTTAATCTTTTCTTCTGCAGTAATCGCTCGGTTGCACTCACCGCAAACGAGCAAGCCACAAAGGGCTTGGGGATTGTTTTGAGATTGTTTGTGAGGTCTGGATCTATGCTTTAAAACTTTTTGTACCTGGTCAAATAGTTGCTTAGAAACAATGGGTTCGTGGTTACCCTGATATAGTTCACCTGCAAACTGGAAGAGACCACAATATATTGGATTAGATAATAGTCTTGTTATTTTGTCTCGTTTAAATTGGAGGTTACCTCGAGATAGTAATCCGTTCTTTGCAAAGAAGGTCGAGATATCTTCTAGTCTAGAGTTTCCTTGAGCATAGAGCTCAAAGGCTTGTTTTACTATTGGAGCTTTCTTTCGGTCAATGACAATGGTTTTGGTTCGAAGGTTATTCAGGTAGCCAATGGGAGCTAAACCTGGATAATCTCCTCGTTTGGCTTTCTCGTGCATTCCCCTTTTGGTATTGGTACTTAAATCTCTAATATATTGATTAGCCATACCAAATTCTACTTGCATCATAATAACGTTGTCTTGGGGATAGTAGCTTCTATCATAGGTTTGGATATGGTGGATGATACCTTCTTGTAGCATCCAACTAATTTGAGCTGCATCTACTGGGTTCCTAGCTAATCTATCTAGTTTCCAACAAATAAGGCCTTGAGCCTCTTTCTTATTGAGTTTACTAAGCATCTCATTGAAAATCACTCGGCCTGGGGTTTTGGCAGACTGCTTTTCAACGAACTCCTCACTAATCTCTAAATGTTCTTCTTTGGCAAGCTTACGCAAGACATTAAGCTGGTCTTCAATAGACCGGACTTGTTTGTCTTCAGTATCTGTGGATTTACGAACGTAGAGGAAGTATTGGAGCATAGATGTTTAAACTATTTTAATAAATACTAAAAATCAATTAACTGCTTCAGTCTTTTCTCTAGAGATCTAGCAGTTGTGAAACGAATGGTTATAAACCCATATTTTTTGGCTGGTTTTAACCATCTTTCTTCGTCATCTATGAATACTAGATTTTTAAATGGGACATTTAATCCTTTAGAGGCGAGTTGGAAAAATTTACGCTGTGGTTTTCTATAACCAGATTCATGTGATAGAAAGGATTTATCAAATAAAGAAAAAAGTTTTCGCTTCTTATTTAAAATCGTGTGCACCTTTTTTGCATTGGACAAGGCAACTACGCGAAATCCAGCTTTTCTCAGTCTTTTAATAATTTTTACCACATCCTTATTTACTGGAGTATTCAATATATAATCTTTTGCCCACAATCCTTTTAATGTATGTGTTTTTGGTTTTGGATCAATATCTAAACTCTTAACTACTTTAGTCCAAAAAGTCGTATCACTTTCTGTTCCTAATTCCAATCCTATTTCATATTTTTGAATAACCGTTTTTAATTTATTTCTTGATATCCCTAATACTTTGCTTGTATTATCTAAAAACCCTTTTCCCATATCGCCAACAACAACCCCACCCAAATCAAAAACAAAACCTTTTATTCTCTTGTCTTTCATAATTATATTATACACCAATTCTATTTTGATCTCGAAATTATAAAGTTGTATAATTCCCCTCTGAATAATAATATACAATATCGCTGGGAGTACATCTGACTTTTAGTCGCGCGCTGGGAGGGCGGGGCAAGCGGCTAATCAACCTGCTCGCTGCTCAAACCCTGTTTGGCTCGAACCTGTATTTAAGAAATAAAGCAATTGAATTCACCCCCCAAATGCACTGGGCTGCACTGAGTGCAGCCCATCAAAAAATAAGGTATGAAAATAAAGGAATGGTTATGGTATGGCTATTTAAGCAGGCTCGAACCTACTTTCGGGAGCGGGTCTAGACCCG
>CAYVOF010000010.1:0-28613 GCA_964453405.1 uncultured Candidatus Saccharibacteria bacterium
GCTTTCCAAGCGAGCGCACTAGACCACTATGCGACGCTTCCATATTAAGTCGCTGTAAATTGTTTGTAAAAATCTTGTTTATTCTAACATTTTGAGTGGTTTTTGTCGAGTGTTCAAAACCCCTGTTTATTGGTAAAGTAAAGGCAGAATGACCGATAATACTATCCAAGACATCAAAGATAAACTCGATATCGCCACTGTAATTGGCCGGTACGTTCAGCTTAAAAAGAGTGGCACAAACCTTAAGGGGTTGTGTCCGTTTCATCATGAAAAATCTTCCAGCTTTATGGTCTCGCCAACCAAGCAAATTTGGCACTGTTTTGGCTGCGGTGAAGGTGGTGATGTGTTTGGTTTTATCAAGCGTTACGAAAATGTTGAATTCCGAGAAGCATTAGAAATGGCCGCCGAAATGGCCGGAATCGAATTGCCAAAATTTAGTGCTAAGCCGGGACCAGAGAAATCTGTATTACAAGATCTTACTCGCATTAATGATTTTGCAGCCAGTTTTTTTGAAAAAGTTTTAGAAAGTAGTCAGGGGCAACGCGCGTGGGAATATTTAAAAAATCGTGGATTAGCTGTAGACACAATCGAAAAGTGGCGCATCGGTTTAGCGCCAAACAGTTTTGATCAACTCTTAACAGCGCTGCAAAAGAAAGGTGTCAATCAACCATTAGCTTTGCAAGCCGGTGTGTTAGCAGAAAGTCAAAATGGAAAAGTGTTTGATCGTTTTCGTGATCGCATTACATTTCCAATTTTTAACTTTAATGGTGAAGTCGTTGGTTTCTCGGCACGTAGTTTGCCGGGTGCAAAAGAAGATCAAGCAAAATACATTAATAGTCCAGAGACTCCAGTTTACAGCAAAAGCAAAATCATTTTTGGTTTAAACTTTGCCAAAGAAGCAATTCGTCAAGCAGGGCAAGTTGTAGTTATGGAAGGGCAGATGGATGTTATCTCTGCTCATCAATCCGGCTTTAAAAATACCGTGGCTAGTAGTGGTACAGCTTTTACCGAAGAGCAGCTTCGCATTTTAAAACGTCTCACTTCTGTAATTTTGTTTGCGTTTGATAATGATGCCGCTGGTCAAAAAGCAACACTTCGTACTGCCAGCCTAGCGCTTGGTTTAGAATTCGAAGTGCGCATTATAGACTTACGTGGTGCTAAAGATCCTGATGAGTTAATTCAAAAGAGTCCGGCTATGTGGGACAAGCTTTTGCAGGGAAGCATCTTAGTGATTGATTATTACCTAGAACAAGCTCGCAAAGATTTTACATACGGTGCGTTGCCACAAAAACAATTTATTATCGAAACAATTCTTCCTTTAATAAAAAAGATTGGCAGTGCTGTCGAAGCCGACCACTATTTAAGAAAAATAAGTACCGAGTTTGTGATTAGTGAATCTGCTCTTAAGCAAGAAATGTCGGCCGCTGCCAGTGATTTACCGGCTGCTCGACTCGCCACAGATCAACCAACAGAAGATCGTAAACCTCATGTCCCAGAAGAAAACCTCTTAGAAAAGGAGATTTTAGGCGGTTTAATTGTTTTTCCAGACTTTTTAGAATTTGTTCAGGTAGAAGGGCTTCCAGACCAACTATTATCAGAAGAATTGCTGGAATTCTTTCAAAAAGTGATTTTGGGAGAGGATCTCTCAAATAGCCCAGATACACTTGTCAAAGAGGCTATCTTTATGGTAGAATCTAATCTAGAAAATCTATCACAAAACCAACTGGCGTATTTACGCGAGTTAAAGAAAAGCTTCTTCTTGTTTAAGTTAGCCAAGTTAAAAAATTACTTGCAAGAGCTAACTATTGCTATCAAGAAAGCTGAATTAGAAAAAAACGTAGAATTTGCCAAGCAGTTAGGCGCCAGATTTGCTCAATTGAGCAACGTGCGCTTTGAAATCGAAACTAAGCTGCGCGAGGCATAAGAAATAAAAAAACAATTTAATAACAACATTCCGACAAAAGTTTTTTACACTTGGGCACCGCTCCTCGCTTCGCTCGTGCGCTCGCAGAGTCCCCATTTAGCAAAAAACTTTTGCCGAACTTTTATTTTTAAATAATTTTTAAATGAGCACTAAGAAGAAGATAATTAAGAAAGTAACAAAAGTGGCTAAACCCAAAATAGTAGCGAAAAAGGCAGTAGCGAAAAAAGCAGAAAAGAAAGTTGTAGCCAAAAAAGTAGCACCCGTCAAAAAACCTGCAATTAAGGAAGCTGTAAAAGCAGTAGTACTAGAAGTTAAAAAGAAGAAAGGTAAGCGTATTGGTCGCAAATTGGCCAAGCTTGTCTTAACCGAAGAAGAAACTCAAAAGTTCCAGGAAGTTCTAAATAGCCTGATGAAAAAAGGTCAGGGTCGTGGCTTCGTAACTGAAGCGGAAATTTTGCATATCTTCCCGCAACTTGAAGACGATATCAATTTGCTCGAGCGCGTGATGGACACCTTAGAAGATAACGGTGTAGAAATTGTTGATCAAGAAGTTGCCAGCGTATGGGAACAAGGCAAAGGTATTTTAGATGTTGAGAGTAATAAAAAGAAGAAAGATGAATTGCTCGAAGGTTTTGACCTAGGTGATATTTATGATGACTCGATTCAGATGTATTTGCGAGAAATCGGTAAAGTACCTTTGTTAAAAGGAACTGAAGAAATTGATTTGGCTCAGCGAATTGGTAAAGGTGATGAAGGTGCACGCAAGCGTTTAACAGAAGCTAACCTTCGTTTAGTAGTATCTATTGCTAAAAAGTACATGGGTCGTAATCTTGGTTTACTTGATTTGATTCAAGAAGGTAACTTAGGTTTGTTCCGCGCGGTTGAAAAGTTCGACTGGACTAAGGGCTATAAGTTTTCTACTTATGCGACTTGGTGGATTCGTCAGGCGATTACCCGTGCGTTAGCGGACCAATCTCGTACTATTCGTATTCCGGTTCACATGGTAGAAACTTTGAATAAATACGCGCAGGCCGAACGTCAGCTGGTTCAAGATTTAGGACGTGAACCACTTCCAGAAGAAATTGCTGCCGAAATGGGAATCGAAGTAGAAAAAGTCTATCACTTAAAAAAGATTTCTCAGGAAACCGTGTCTATTGATGCACCAGTTGGTGAGGATAGTAGTGACGAAGAAAGCTCTTACCTTCAGGACTTCATCGAAGACGAAGACAAGCCAAAGCCAACCGAAATGGCTGGTCGTCAGTTGCTCCGCGAATATGTGGACAGCATTTTAAAAGATCTTGATCCTCGCGAACAAAAGATTTTAAAAATGCGTTTTGGATTGGAAGACGGCGTAACCCACACTTTAGAAGAAGTTGGTGAAGAATTTGGCGTCACCCGTGAACGTATTCGTCAGATCGAAGCCAAAGCTTTAGAACGAATCAAAGAACATCCAGATATTCATAAGTTACGGGATTACTAAAATTTAGACAAAATAAAAAACCCACACTTATTGTGCGGGTTTTTGTTTATTTGATAGATCCATCGCTTAACTGTCCGTCCGGAGTTTCGTAAGGATACTTGTAAGCTCCTAATCCAAAAACGAAAGCGAACAGAGCCATTATCCCTATACAGAGATAGAAACCCAGTAAGCTTGGCTTATTAGGTATTGATAAACCTTTTTGAAATGCTACAAAAGCATACACCCCCGAGTTTACTCCGAGTAGTAATAGAAATATTATGCTTAACCACTTTTTTGATGAAAAGAAAATTCCCATTGCTATAAACCCAAGAGAAATTAAGAATTCTATTGATAGCCACCAACCATCATTGTCAGTGATTACGAAACCTTTTAATCCTATGATCGAAGTTATGATTCCACTTAACCCAAATCCGATCGCTGTAAGTAAGCGTATATCCTTTGATGCCATATTAATTTCCTCCAATTTGTATTCAAAATCTATACACAGTATGGACAAAGGGCATATTTTTGTCAAAGATTATTTTTTTCAGCTTTACTAAGAGTTATATATGGATAAAGTGGATAACTTTCTTGATCTTTGATCATAGGGGGTGTAATCTAGAGGCAGAAAGGGGAACGCAATTGATGATAAAGTACAGTAATGGGAAAAGTACTTTAGCCAAAAGCGATAAGCCCACAGGCGCGAACGCCTGGCAGTCATAAATGACAATTAATCATCGCAAATGGCAAAGAACTTACACTAAACCTCTGCTTTGCGCGCACTAATATATTAGGGCACGCATCTCAGCAGAGGTTTTACCTTATACAAAAACCCGCTCTACAATAGAGGCGGGATTTTATTTTTTTACCACTCACCCTTAAAAGTTTCGTAGTTTTGTAATTCTTCGGTCGACTTGTAGTCGACTTTTTCTATTTGTGCGCCTTGCGGTCCAACGTGGCACCATTTTAAAAATTTTTGTAAGTTTTCTTCTTCACCCTCGACTTCGATTTGAACTTTGTCGGTTTCATAATTTTTAACTTCACCAACT
Organism: uncultured Candidatus Saccharibacteria bacterium; assembly: GCA_964453405.1. Classification (GTDB taxonomy): domain Bacteria; phylum Patescibacteriota; class Doudnabacteria; order UBA920; family UBA920; genus UBA920. Next base: position 4,433 of record CAYVOF010000010.1, read on the forward strand.
AGATCCCATTCAAGAGCTTTTTCTATGGCGCTAAACCTAAAGCCAACCTTTTGAACCTTGCCGTTAACTGTAATTGAGACGTGTTTCTTCATAAGTGTTAGTTTAGCGTAGGACTACTTTTTAGACAATGCCTTGATATCTAGCAATACTTCGTCAGCATGAACCGCTGGCTTAACTTTTTCGTAAATCTTGGCGATTTTTGCGCTAGGGTCAACTAAGTATGAATTGCGCACTGTACCCATGTACTTACGGCCATACATAGATTTTTCTTGCCATACTCCATATTTATTAACAACTTTTTTATCTTCATCTGCTAATAATGTAAAAGGGAGTTTGTATTTATCAGCGAATTTCTTATGGCTAGCCACAGAGTCAATACTGACCCCTAATACTTTTGCTTTGAGCTTTCCAAAGGCAGGAAAGCTATCGCGAATCGCGCATGCCTCAGCAGTACAGCCAGTTGTATCGTCTTTGGGGTAAAAATAAATTAATACCCACTGACCTTTGTAGTCAGAGAGCTTGTGTTTGTTGCCGTCTTGATCGGGCAACGTAAAATCTGGCGCGGTTTGTCCTAGTTTCATCATAGTTTTATATTAGTTCCATTTGATTTCATTTTGCCTATCCCGCGGGAATATTTCAATCCATGTTTGGCCTGGTTCTAGCTTGAGGGGATTGCTGTCCTGGTCAGTATAGTAGTGACGGTTATTTTTGTATTCCCATTTTCCTTGAATGAACTTGCCGTCGCGGAATAAAAAGCATGGACCGGAATTATTCAATTTAATACTTTGGGTTCCGAGATCATCATCAGGATTGGTTGCAATATCTGTAAGCATAATTAACACATTCTTCGGACTGATCTGTAGTTGGTTATTTTTGTCTAAACTCGCTACGTTGGCGATTGAGCGTTTATACGAATTAGTACTTGGGTCGTATTGGTAGTTAACTTCGTAACTATCTGTCGAAAATGGGATGGTGAGTTTTGTTATTTCTTGAGTGAGTTGATCAGTTGGGGTGGTTTGAGTATCCCAGAGAGATAATTTGTCCCAATTTAAAGTGCTCTTTTTTTGGAGAAGCTTGCGCTGGTCTTCTAATGTTGTATAGAGATTATGTGGAGCGTAGCGTTCGGAGTCACGATAAAAATAGTCACCGTAGTAAAATTCATTGCTATCAAATAAATTTTTGTAAAAATTGGAATTTAGTTCTGATAACGCTTGCTTACTTCCGCCAGCATGAACGAGCGGCGCGTGCCACATATCAGCTAAAAAGTTAAAGTATGGTCTCGCAGAGCGCACCGGGCCAATTTCTTTTGGGGTGCGAGTTTGAAAGACTGCGAGGAAGCGGGTAATACCCCCTTCGGCTAAAGTTTCGTAAACAATTTCTGCGTCAGTAAGGCCGGACTGTGGGCGGGCGTCGATATGGTTTTCTACAACAATAGTAAGGGGTCGTAGCGCAGCTTGTTCAACACCAACCATTACACCGTTGATGCTTGGCGCTTGAGGTTGTTGGGCTTGTTCAGCAGGTTGTATTGTTGAATCTCTATGAAAAGTTTTCCAAAGTCGCCATCCGGTAAAACCGAGAACAATTACGAGTATAACGATGGCGATGACTTTGGTTTTCATAAAGTGTTATTTTGAGTTAATGAATTTGATGAAGAGTTTGTAGAACCTTGGTTTAAGTAGAAGCGATGACCCTAGATGTCCGCCGCGCGGAAGCGTAACCAGTTTTGCTCCCGTTGCTGTGGCGAATTTTTTAGTGGGAGGATATGGACATACATCGTCATCTTTAGCGTGCACTATAAATAGATTCTCGCCACTGATTTCTTTAACGTGAGCCGCGGGGTTATAAAATCTTCCGGATTTAATCTTTTTCCAACCGTCTTTAGCTGTGCGGTAGCCCATACCAAAGGCTTGTTCGGTAAATTTGGCTAGTAAATCAATTGGTTCGGCTTTTCCTGGCTTGGTCCAGTCTATTACAGGTGAAATCACCATAGTTTTATCAACGCGCTTGTCGCGGCTAGCTAAAATCATGGCTGGCCCACCAAAACTGCCACCAACTAATATGATTTGATTTGGCTTTAATTTAAAAGGTTTTTTCTCGCTAATGTTATAGTCCCAGATGCTGATAAAATTTTTGTGAATGCCATCAATTACATCTATTATGTCGAGATGTGGCGATTTGGCTAAAAACTTGCCATCACTTTCCCAGGCACCGCGGTAGCGTGGGGCGAATGTCCAGAATCCTCGATCGCTGTAAAATTTTAGAAGTTCAGCCTTTTTTGGTACCGAAGGCATGCCATCAGCAAAAATAATCACGCGTTGCTTTTTGGTTGGGCGTGATGGGGTTAAAAATTCTGTGACAATATCTTTGGCGAATCGGGTGCGGAGGGTGTACATAAATTTATTATATCAGAATTATTTAATTAGCATCCCGTCTCCAAATGAAAAGAGGCGGTATTTTTTTTGAATCGCGAGCTTATATAGAGCGATTAGTTTTTGACGGTTTATAAAACTAGAAACAAGCATAAGTAGACTCGATTTCGGTACATGAAAATTAGTAATAATTGAATCTACAAACTTTAGTTTAGTTTTTTCGGTGATGAATAAGCTAGTTGAACCGGAAAGCTTTGAAATTTTGTTTTGTGTAGCGGCCGCGGACTCTAATGTTCTGACTACGGTAGTTCCAACTGCGATAATTGGCTGCCCAGATTTTTTAGCTTTATTTAATGTTGCTGCGGCTGACTTGGAAATTTCGTAATATTCAGTGTGAAGCTTTTTGTCTTTGAGCTGCTGCTTAGTTAGCGGCGCAAAAGTTCCTAAGTTAACATGCAAAGTTACATAGACAATTTTAATTCCAGAGCGCTTAATTTTGTTAAACAACCCTTGTGTGAAATGTAAACTCGCAGTTGGTGCCGCTACTGATCCAGAAGTTTTAGCAAAAACAGTGTTATATTCCTGCAAGAGTTTTTTACCTTTTAGTTTGGAGTGCTTAATATAGGGCGGCAAAGGGGTCTGCCCGTATTTATTTAGCATAGAAAACAACTCCGAAATTTTGAACGATGGCTTTAGAATGTAAAATTGATCTTGCCGTGTTTGTACAGTAAAATATAGCTGTGTTTTGGGGATTATAATAGTGCTGCCAATTTCTAGTTTGCGATCGCTAAGCACTACGATGCTTTGCCCAACGGTTTTAATATATAAAACCCGAGCTTGGCCGCCTGTTGGTTTTACAACCACAAGTCGTGCTGGAATAACCTTGGTCTGATTCAAAACCAATACACTATTTTTAGGTAAAAATTGCGCAATGTTTTTGTAGGTGTCGTGATTAATTTGGCCTGTGGAACGGTCGAAAACTAAAAGCTTTGCACTGTCGCGGGGTGAAGCTGGGGATTGAGCAATTAATTCAGAAGGAAAGCTGTAGTCGTACTGCTTCAAGATTTTTTCAAAAGAATTCATGAGATTATTTTACCACTAGCTGGAAAGTTGACAAAGAATATTAAATTTTATACAATTTGGTTTTGCAATAATAATATATGGAGGAAACATATGATAATACCTGAGTTGAGTGTGGATACTATTGAGTACCCGCTTACCATGTCAGAAACCTTAGTTATTGGTTCTGGACACTCCCGGGTTACAGAGGTCTATCACCAGATCTTGATCGGAAAATCAAACGTAAAGAACTATTTTTATTCTTTGAACCGTGGTCTAATTGAGTCATTAGCATACGATGCGGAAAAAGACAGGGTGCTTTATCTTAAGCTTCTCACAAATTACTTTAGAAAAAGAATTGAGAAAATAATAATTTTCACTGACATATGTATTGGTGATAAACCTGAGGAGCTGTACCTGGCAAAAAGAGAGAAGCGTAAAAAAGCCGCTTTAGTTGCTAAAGAGTACGTTTATAGTATTTTTAGAAATCATCAACCAAATCTTAAAATCGACTGCTATATAATCACTGTTGATGGTGATAAGAAGCATGTACACCGGATTGCTGAAAATGTTGAAGAGCTTCAGAAAGTAGTATTTAAACAAAGCGCTGAGCTTGCTCAGACAGTATAAGTATAAACCGAACAAATATGTTCGGTTTTTTATTTTACTTGACCAAAAAATTAAAATCGGTTATTATATTTTTTTAGCATTAATAACATTCAAGAGGAGATTATGGAAGGCACACAAACTAAACGTAATTCAGTTGTCGAATATTTATTTGATTTGAATGAACAGCATTCAAAGGCATTTATTAATTCCCAAAGATCGCGCCGGATTTACCGTGTTAAACACCCCACCGAAATAGCAGTGATGAAGTGTATGGATGGACGGGTTCATATCCCTGTGTATACTCAAACCCCGCTCGGTATTATCCAACCGTGGAGAAATATCGGTGGTAAGTTTGATCTTGGCTGGCCTCATTACAAGGAGACTATTCAAGATTGGACAGATTACTGCGCAAGCAAAGGACGAAAGTCTTTAGTTTTTACAACCTATCATTATGCAAAAGGTTTTGAAGGTGAATCACCAGAAATTATTAAGTATCGAGGTTGCGCCGGTTTTGGGTATGACACCGAAAATGCTAAAGCCGCAAGCTTAGAATTAAAGCAACAGTTTGTGAATGATTTTATGAATGATAGTATTTATGTCATTCAGTGCGGTGTAGAAACAGACTTTAACACTTTAATCTTTCATGGTGATAACGGCGAAACCTTAGATTTGTCCGAAGCTAAATTCGACAATGAAGCTGAGATCATTGCAAAACTGCAAGAGATGTATCCAACATTTCCAATCGATGTCATTAAAGATATCGTACCGTTGGTTACTGGAAACATCGAACATACAGCGATGATTAAAAAAGCCGATCGGCCCAAAGTGGATATGGAACATAAAGAAAAAGTTTTGGCTTTTGGCCGGGGTTTTGACTCAATTCACGAACCAAACTTTGCTTTGATTATTGGTCCATACGATATCGATTTGGTTACTCCTATTGTAAAGGCAGCCGGCTTGCTTCTTAAGAACATTAAGGAAGGTCGAGTTACCGAAGACGAAGGGTTAGTGCTACTGGCTTGTGCTATTTATAGCAAGGCTGGATCTAAACAGAGATTAGCAGAAAGAAAGGCTAGAACTTTGGCAAAACATGCTTGGAGAGTTATAGAAGAGCACGTTCCCGAAGTAGCTAAGTATTTTAAGGTAGTGACTGTCACATGTGATCTAAATACCCGAAAGTTTAATTTGTTAGACTAAATTAAAAACGCGAGAAATATATTCTCGCGTTTCTTTTTTAAAATTTTATATTGTAATGTCTTTCAAAAAGTTTGCGTCACCAGTGAAGTAATAAATTTGCCCCGTTGTTACTAGTGCGTATCCAACAGCCTTTTTAGTAGTAAATTGAATGGCCTGGTTTCCAGCAAAGTTGGACTTGGTAACTTTGATGACTTCTGGGCTGGCGCTTATCTGCGCAGAAATTTGTTCTAAGCTACTTTTAGCTTTGACCATATCAACCTGGTACAATAATTTTCCAAGAGGAGAATAAAAACTTACAGAAGTATTAGTCTCTTTGACTTGAGTATGAGCTGGGAGGATTGCCTTAAGATTCAATGCAGTATTTTCGTAATGAATCGGATCTGCGTCATTGATGCCAGTTGCTGGAGCAACGTACGTAGTACTTGTACTCGGTTCTGTAGTTGTAGCACCTGCTACGGTTCCACTATCAGAAGGAGTAGTTGTACTCGAGCTGCTGTCAGACGGTGTGGTGTCTGGCGGTAAAGGAGTGCTAATCGATGGCTCATAAACTTGAGCGACTTCGGGCTTTTTAGCGGTTTCGGTTTTATCACTGTCTTTATTGTCACTGTTGTGAATTCCGATCAAAGCGACAATTAAAACAATTAAGGCTACGATTCCTCCAATAAGCCATTTTCCAAACCCTCTAAGCTTGGCGGACAATAATGTCCAAAATGATTTACGATTACTTTCCATATATTTATATATTAGTTAATAGTCCTATATTATAAAGGGGTTTTAGCGATAAGTCAATCGTGAATTTACGGCTGCAAGGCCAGTTTATATCCTCTTCCTGAGATAGTATGAATTAGCTTTGGCCGGTCAGAACTTTCAATTTTTTTACGCAAATTTAAGATATGAGTTTCCAAAGAGTTTGAGAATAAATCCGAATTTAAATCCCATACATGTTCTATTAAATCGGTTCGTGATAAAACCATATCTTGATGGCGAAGCATATACTCGAGCAGTCCAAACTCCTTTTTTGTAAGATGAACCGACTTGTTGCCGCGCTGCACCGAACATTTTCGTGAATTCACTTTTAAGTCAGCGATTATGTATTCTTCACTGAGCAATTGTTTTGGCCGTCGAAGCATAGCTTTGATGCGAGCAATGATTTCGGAGAAGTGACTAAACTTGCTTGTATAGTCATCAACTCCGCAATTAAATAGTTCGATGGCTTCGTCGCTAGATAATAATTCTGTAATTACTAGCAACAAAGTTGACTTGCCATTCGATCGAATTTCTTTGCAAATGCTAATCGCATTGCAGTTCTGTGAATGTTCGATAATAGCTAAATCATAATCCGTACTCCTTGCCCAAAATTCGCCGCGGTCAGCGGTGTTAGCCACGTCCACGTAAAAGTGAACTTGCTTAAGACTCAATTTAAGTTTTTGTGCGAAGAGCTCGTCATCGCTTATTATGAGGAGCCTCATAGATGTCCTTGGATGTCGGCACTGTAACCTGCCGACAAAGTTTATTTTTATTTTTGGTTAAGAAGATATTTTAAATATTATCTTAAGCAGAGTCAAGTCTTGGTGGTGTGCATAACTAATCAAGATTTTCTGAAGAAAAAATAAAGTCCGCATCGATTGATGTGAATTGTCAATTCTGTTGGTGTATGAGTTTGATATGATATAATTTACATTATGAAACAATTTATTAAAAATAATGCTTTATATTTAGCTTTTGCGGGAGGTTTGATTGCCATGCTGGGCAGTTTGTACTTTAGTGAAATCGCTAAATACCCCCCTTGTGTATTGTGTTGGTATCAAAGAATTTGTATGTACCCTCAAGTGGTAATATTAGGCTTTGCAATCTATAAAAAGTCGCGCGACATGCTTGTACCAGCATTTATATTAGCCTTTGCTGGTTGGTTGATTGCTGTGTATCATAACTTACTTTATTATAAAATTTTACCAGAAGCTGCTGCGCCTTGTATTGCAGGTGTGTCGTGTACAACTAAATTTATTGAGTGGTTTGGTTTCGTAACTATCCCACTACTCGCATTTTTAGGTTTTACGGGAATTTTAATCATGTTAATTATTCATTGGAAGGCTACTAAGCCCGAAGTTTTAAATTAATTAAAGAAAAAATATGACCAAAGAAGTAAAAATTTTAATCGGCATTGCGATTGTCGTAGTAATCGGGGGAGTACTATTAGCGATTTATGCCAACCCACAAAAAGAAACCCCAGGTGCCGCAGTGGATAAAGATTCATTAGTGCGTGAGACCAGTCACATGACTGGCAAGAAGGATGCCAAAGTTACTATTGTGGAATTTGGTGACTATCAATGCCCAGCTTGTGCTGCCGCGCATCCACAAATCAAATCAGTTTTAGAAAAATATAAAGATAACACCGATGTTAATTTTGTATTCCGCAACTTTCCTTTAGAAACCATTCATCCTAACGCTCGTATAAGTTCCGAAGCTGCAGAAGCTGCCGGGACTCAGGGTAAGTACTGGGAAATGCACGATAAGTTATATGAAAATCAAGACGAATGGGCTTCTAGCCAGACGCCAATGGATATGTTCATTAAGTACGCGACTGAAATTGGTTTGAATGTGAACGATTTTAAAATTTCTGTTGAGCAACGTTTGCACGCCGATGTAATTGATACTGATCTAAAAGATGGCGCAGCAGCTAGCGTTAATTCTACTCCAACTATATTTATTAACGGCACTAAAACCAGCGGTTATCAGGGTGACGAGCTAATCAAAGCAATTGACGAAGCCTTAGCTAAATAGACTATTTACTAAAAACTGTCTTTGGTAGCTAAACTACCTAGACAGTTTTTATTTATATTATGAAATCATCAAAAAAACTAAAAAATGAAAAACCAGACTTGCGTCATCAGCTGTTGGTAAAAAAATCTAGTGCCGGCTTAGGGTTATTTGCTAAGGAACCGATTAAAAAAGGGACTTTTATCATCGAATACGTCGGGCCATTATTGAATGATGAACAGGTCCAAAAAAAAGGCGGTAAGTACTTATTTGCCTTAGGTAAAAAATGGACTATAGATGGAACCAGTCGCGCTAATATTGCCCGCTATATCAATCATTCCTGCTTGCCCAATTGTGAGCCGATTCAGTATGCCCAGCGTATTAAGATTAAATCTCGAAAAAATATTAAAGCTGGCGAAGAGTTAACCTACGATTACGGGAAAGAATATTTTGATGAATTTATTGGTAAGCATTGTCGTTGTCCTAAACATTCAAAAAAGAAAGTTAAGAAATAATTAGGATAATAAAATACAGGGTATTGTTGTTCGAAAGACCATCAGGTCACAGCCGCCCACTCGCAAGCTTGCGAGTGTAGGCGGCGTAGACGTGCCGGTCGAAAGAACACAATAGCCTGTATTTTTAATTTCGGGATTTATTATAATTTACTTTTCTAATATGCTTCGTGGATAGAGCCAGAAATTGATTGAGTTGTTCGCGGCTAATTACTTTTTTATTAATAGCTTCTTTAATAGCACAGCCAGCGCTTTTGACATGATCGCAGTTGCGGTATTTGCAATGACGGCTTAGTTCTTCTAACTCTTTAAAAATAGAAGTAGAAGATGTTTTTGTAGGAATGAGCTCTAGTGTTCTCATGCCCGGAGTATCGATAATTATTCCACCATTCGGCAAGACGAACAATTGACGGTGGGTAGTGGTATGGCGGCCTTTGCCACTTTGACTAACTGCGGCAGTGGCTTGTTGAGCCAAGGACTGCAGAGCATTCACGATGCTAGATTTGCCGGTGCCAGAATTTCCTACTAATACTGCAGTATGCCCAGATTTAATTAGCTGTTGAAGTTCGAATAGGCCAGATTTTGATTTAGCACTAGTAGAGATAACTTTTTGCTTAGGATGGATTGCTAAAATTTCTTTGATAATCTTGCTAACTTCCTTTTGGGCACCGATCTGCTTGTCAGTTTTATTTATTACGACTACTGGTAAAATGTTTCCTTCTGCAGCCAAGGATAAGTAGCGATTTAGTTGTAAAGGATTAAAAATTTGATCAACGCTTAAGACAATAAACATGACATCAATATTGGTAGCAATAGTCTGTTGAGTGCGCTTACTTTCGAGATTGCGAACTAGGCTGGAGTAACGACGTAGGACTTTAGTAATCTTAGCTTTGTTTTCTCCCTGTAATTTATCGAATTCAACCCAGTCGCCAACTTTGGGAAGTTTGTCTTCCTTCATTTGTTTGCGCAAGGTGTTCATTAGGATACCCTTAACCAGACCATGTTCAGTAATCATGTCCCATTCAGTCTTATGTTCGCTAACTAATCGGGCGATTGGTTGTTTAATCTGCGGTTGTCCAACTTTTGATAGATAGTGTTTTAGTCCAATTTGCATAGATATATTGTAGCAGGAGTGGTTTTTTGTTACTATACCAATAGACTTATAGAGAAATTAATAAAAATATATGTTAAATGGATTTAAACAATTTATCATGCGGGGGAATGTGGTAGATTTGGCAGTTGGTGTGGTTATTGGTGCAGCTTTTGGGGCTGTTGTAACTTCTTTAGTTGAAAATGTAATTACTCCGATTATCTCGGCGATTGCCAAATTGCCAGATTTTTCGAAGATGGCAATCACTATCAATGGTTCTGATATTGGTTACGGCAGTTTTTTGAATGCTGTTATTACCTTTATCATTGTTGCAGCCGCAATCTATTTTATTGTGGTGGTACCAATGGGTAAACTCATGGCTAAGGTGACTAGAAATCAGGATCCAACCACTAAATCTTGTGATGAATGCTGTAGCGAAGTCCCGATTGCTGCTCGACGTTGCAAACATTGCGGTCAACCAGTTGCTTAGTAACTTTTCAGTAACTTTTAAAAATAACAAAACATGAAAAATCAAAAACACCATCGGGTTTGTGCTGTACTACCTCCAGATGTTAAAGAAGAAGATATCGCTTGGTCAAATGGTCAACTCGAAACTTTAATCAATATTCGTCGCGGCGGCTTTTCGTCCAAGCGGATGCTAAAAATTATCAACGAGTTTGTAAATGGTTATAAGTTTATTCGTCATTATAAAAAAGCTGTAACAATTTTTGGATCAGCACGCAGTGGTTTTAAGGACAAAGTTTATAAAGAAGCCACTCGTTTAGGGTTTGAACTTGCCTCGGATAATTTTGCAGTTATTACCGGTGGCGGTCCTGGAATCATGGAAGCGGCCAATCAAGGTGCGCTAAAAGCGGGTGGTGAGTCTGTAGGTTTAAACATTCAATTACCAACCGAACAGCGTATTAATCAGTACGTAAACGAATCCGCTTCGTTCCATTACTTTTTTACCCGCAAAGTAATGTTGGCTACAGCTTCGCAGGTGTATATCTTTTTCCCTGGTGGATATGGGACTTTAGATGAATTGTTCGAAATGTTAACGTTGATTCAAACTAAAAAAGTTACCCCAATAGAAATTATTTTAGTGAACAAGAAATTTTGGAAGCCATTATTAGCGTGGATAGAAAAAGTGATGTATAAAGAGGCACACGCTATTTCTGCCCCTGATGTAAAACTGGTGAAACTTGTTGCCAACGCAGACGAAGCCTTAGCCGAAGTGCGTCGACTTGTTAAATTAAAGAAAATTGGCCACACCGCTCGTGAACTTAATATGTTGGAACAAAAAAAGGAGGGTGTAGTTATGGCGCGCAAACGTAAAGCAAAAAAGTAAAGTTAAAGTAATGATTGCTTTTGAGAATACTAAGAAGAATTCTGAATATGTCTGGGCTTCAACTTTTGTAAACTACATCAATAAAACTCAAGGAACTAACTATCAAGTTATTCCGGAGATGCAGGAAAATTCTCCGGTTGATATGCACTTAGTTTGCGAAAATTGTCATCATCAGCATCTGGATTTGCAACTAACTCATGCAATAGAAGTGCCATTTGTAGCTTTAGCCGAGCATATGGATGTGGATTATAGTAAACATCCCACTATTGAAGCTATTGAACATAAAACACATCGTTTGAGTGAGCAACGCGCTGATCTATCAAAAATTATATTGATCATTCAGGGCTATATGAATCCTGAGATGGCCGCGCAAGTCTTTGCAGACAAAGCTTTTGCTAAATATAAAGAGTCTAAGTTTGCTGGTATCTATTATGTAGCTCCACCAATGATCTCCGGAGAAACCGATGAATTTGTTCAGGATGGGCTTGTGGTTGCGATCAAGGATTATTTTAACCAGCTGCCTGCCAAAGCTTAAGCGCTTCGATTGGATGAATCAGCATAATTATATTTATGGTGAGGTTGTCGCGGATTGCCCAAAGCAGGAATAATTCAATAATAAAGAACGTAGTAATACTTAACCAGATAGGTTTTTTGTATGCTAGCCAAAACCCTAATCCCATAGAGATAATATCTCCGACCGAATTGGTAATACTATCACCATAATAATTTAGAGAAAAGGTTGCTGCTCGATAGCGGTTAATGATATAGTCAGAATTTTCTAAAATTTCCCAGCCACAGGCTAAAGCAATAGCAATAATCATTTTTGTCAGGATAGGAATTTTTTGTTTGGTAATTTTTTCAACAACAAAGAGAAGTAAATAAAATCCGAGCCCGTGTAAAAAATGCGTTAGTGAATACCAGTCAAAAATGTGCTGCGAATCGCCAGAGGAATTTACAATACCATGCCATAGTTTTACATAACCACAGGTACAGATTGCGTTGCGACCCATTAAAAATAAAATGCCAACTGTTGCGCCGATTATTAGGCCACTGATTATAAAAGCTTTCTTTTTTGTCATACTTTAATTATACCAGTTTTTTTACGAGCAAATAAAAAACCGCAACTGTTTAGTTGCGGCAATTTTTATATCTGAACTTTACTATTGAATTTTGCAACAGCCTGAGCCATTTCGTAAATCTTATTAGGATCAAATTCGTCAGGTCCGCCGTCTTTGTTTTCTTGTAATAGGGAAGTAGCTGTGATTAAGCAATTAGCGTATCGTCCAAAGGACTCGACATTTTCAATGCTATTACCGCTGGCGTTTGCTAAAGGAAAATCTTCAATTGCTTCGCGCATGGCTTTGAGTTTTGCTGTCAAAGGTGCGCTGCCAGTTCCTGGGCCACTGGTAGTAATTACATCAATGTACGGCATAGCTTTTTTGGCAGCTTCTGCCGGGTCATCATTATCGTGACCAGTGTATTTAAATATAGTACCTCCAAAATATAGTCCAGGCCATTCCTGTTTTTGTACTAAAAAGTTATCCGCTCTGCTTGTTATTCCAGGACCAATTTGTGATAGACAGGAGTTGTCGATCCAAACACCATTGATTGATGGTGTAGGTAAGATAAACTGCATTACATCTTCAAGTTTGGTTCCTAAAAAGTTTAAGCCAATCCATCCAAATGGAAACTCAGCTCGGACAAAAGCGTATATTCTCACTAAGTCCGATGCTCTAAAATCAGGACCGTGATTTATTAGCCAGACGCCATCCGCGCCGGCATTGAATGCAATATCGGCATTGCGCATAGCATGTTCTGGGTCATCTTTTTCGCAGTGAATTACTGCCAAGAAACTGAGTTTATTAGGGAAAACTTCCCTATAACTAATTTTTTTATCCGACATTTAATATATCCTCCTAGAATATTGCTTTAAATAATATATCATTAAATTGACACTCGGCAAAAGTGTGTCAAAATTATAGTATATGAAGAAATTCTTTGATTTTAACACGCTAGAGCTAAAAATTCTCCACAAGCTTAATACGCCGCAAAAGATTCAGGATTATCTTAATAAGCTGGCTATAAATTTTGATAAAGATGGCGACACGTCGCGTTCGCCTCGAGAAGTTTTACGGCTTGGTAAGGCTCATTGTTTAGAAGGTGCCCTGCTCGCTGCGACTGCCCTGTGGTATCATGGACATCCACCTTTACTACTAGATTTAGTCACTACGAAAAATGATGATGATCATGTGGTGGCTTTATTTAAAGACCGAGGATATTGGGGTGCAATTAGTAAAACCAATCATGCAGTATTGCGCTACCGCGAGCCGGTGTACAAAACTGTGCGAGAATTGACCATGTCGTATTTCCATGAATATTTTTTAGATAGCGGTCAAAAAACTTTACGCAAATTTTCTCGACCGTTTGATTTGTCTAAAATCAAGAATAAAGATTGGCTGATAAGTAGTGAAGATCTTTGGGATATTAACAATGCCTTGGACGATTCTTTTCATTATAATATTTTAACTCCTGGGCAGATTAAAAAATTACGCAAAGCCGAGCCTATAGAAATTGCCGCTGGTAAACTGGTTGAATGGAAGGCGCCGAGGAAAGTAATCATATAAACTTCAAAAATAGCCCATTTTGAGCTATAATTTAGGATATGAAGGATACTTTTTTAGCCCAATTTTTAACTAGAATATTACATCGTCACAAGCGTTTTTGGACTGGCCCGCGCCGCTTAATGTTAGTTAAAGCTGTGGGATTTTTATTTATGGCTTTGATTGTCCAGTCGGTAGCTAATGAATATGTAGAAAACCTTAAAGGTTTATCAGTGGGTGATATCTTTTTAGACCACCTACCAACCTTAAATTTAGACTTTATGGTGGTGCAGGGCGCACTACTAGTCACATTCTTTATCGTGCTCTTGATGATCTGGCAGCCAAAGTACTTAATCTTTACCATGATTGCTTTTTCGATTTTTGTTATCGTTAGGGCATTTTTTATTAGCCTAACTCATTTAGGAGTAAATCCTCATGAGATTACTTTAAATACCGAGCGGATTGGTTACAGTCTTTATAATTTTTTGTACAATAGTAAAAGTGACTTTTTCTTTTCGGGGCATACGGGGGCTCCCTTTTTGATGGGTTTGATATTCTGGGATCATCGCCGTCTTAGAACTATTTTCTTTGGTATTTCGTTTTTATTTGGTGTGTCGGTATTATTGGGTCACATTCACTATTCGATAGATGTATTCGCTGCGCCCTTTATTACTTACACAATTTTTGTTATCGTCAAAAAATACTTTCCTAAAGAACATGATTTAATGGGTGTAGAATAAATTTAAAACATGGATATTCATAATTTTGATGAAGCGTTTAAATGGGTTATAGCACACGGCTATTTTTTAATGCTCGTGGCTATGATTATCGAAGGTCCGATAATCACTGCCGCTGCTTCGTTCGCAGTAGCTTTTGGAACTTTTAGCTTACCGGTTATTTTTATTTTATCTGTTTTGGGTGATTTAATCGGCGACGTTATTTTTTACGCCATTGGTTATTTTGGTCGAATTCATTTAATCGAAAGAATCGCTCCACGCTTTGGTTTGTCCATGCAAAAAGTTCATGTTCTAGAAAAACATTTGCATAACCATAGTGGTAAAACTATGGCAGCGATAAAACTGAACCCAATTACACCTTTACCAGGTTTGATGTTGGTGGGTGCTTTGCATATGCCACTGCGTCGTTACATTATAATCACTTTGTTAATTATCGTCCCTAAAACTGTTTTGTTTATGATTTTGGGATATTATTTTGGAGCTTTTTACGACACTTTTGTTAATAAGTTAGGGAATGTGCCATTGGCCATTGCGGTAATTGCTATTTTGGGTGTAGGGATATTTTTCTTATTTCGCAAGTACTCAACGCAGATTTCCAATTTTTTTATGCGAGATTAATATATGAAAAAAATTGTCATTGTCACTGATGTCTGGGAAAACGTTAATGGGGTGGTTACTACACTGCGTCAACTTAAGGAACTATTAGAACAGCAAGGTGATGTAGTAAATATCATCCATCCAGGTGATTTTTATAATTTACCTATGCCTACATATCCAGAAATAAAGATTCCACTTTCGACCCGTTCGCGCATAGAAAAATTACTGGATAAATACCAACCAGATCATATTCATATTGCCACCGAGGGCCCGATGGGGTTAATTACCCGCATGGCCTGTTTACACAAAAAATATCATTTCACTTCTGCTTTTTACACCGATTTCCCAGAATATCTTGAAATCCGTTTTCATGGTCTTAAAGAGCCAACATATCAATATCTAAAGTGGTTTCATGGTAAGAGTATGGGTGTAATGGTAAATACCAATTCGTCCTTACAGGTTTTACAAAAAAAGGGTTTTAAAAACTTACAAGTTGTGCCGCTAGGGATTGATGTAAATGTTTTTAAAAAGAATGAACAGGCCAAATTGCCTTCTGGATTAACTAAGCCTGTCTTTGTGTTCTTGGGTCGTTTAGCTCCCGAAAAAAATATCCAAGCCTTTTTAGATTGTCATTTACCTGGCTCGAAGTTGGTTATTGGCGATGGTCCGAGTCGTAAAGAGCTAGAAAAGAAGTATCACAAAGATGCGATGTTTGTTGGATATAAAAAAGGGCAGGAGTTAGTGGATTTACTTTCAAGCAGTGATGTATTTGTTTTCCCCTCCCTTACTGATACGTTTGGCCTGGTAATTTTAGAAGCTATGGGTTGTGGTTTGCCGGTTGCAGGTTATGATGCCACTGGTCCACGAGATTTAATTACCAATGGTGTGGATGGTTATTTTGGTCCAGATCTAGAGCAAAATGCGATTAAGTGTTTAGAGTTAGACCCAAAAAATTGTCAAAAAAAAGCTGAACAGTATTCGGTGTTAGAGTGGGTTAAAAACTTTACCAATCATTTAGTACCAATTAAATAATTTAATAAATTTATGGATAAAAAAATCTCCTGCATCATTCCAGTATATAACGAAGGGCCTCGCGTGTTAGAAGTTATTAATGCTGTAGCGGCTAGTCAGGTTGCGACAGAAATTATAGTTGTGGACGATGGCTCCAGTGATGATACAGCCGAGCAAGTTGGCAATTTTGTTAAAAATTTACCCGAAGTCAAATTCATTACTTATCATCCTAATCAGGGTAAAAGCCACGCTGTTAAAGTTGGTTTTGAAGCCGCTAAGTATGATTATGTGATGATGATTGACTCCGATTTAATTGGTCTCGACACTCCTGAGTTACAGGCTTTGGCCACGCCTGTGCTAGAGGGTAGTGCTGACGTTACTATCAGTCTCCGTCAAAACAGCTTAGGAATTTATAAATGGCTTGGCTTAGATTTTATTTCTGGTGAGCGGGTGTTTAAAAAGGATTTAATTCCAAATTTGAGTGTACTCGATAATTTGTCTGGCTTTGGGTTGGAGTCTTACATGAACAAAATTATCATTTATAACAAGATGCGCATTAAGGTTGTGCATTGGGACAAGGTGGTAAGTCCTCGTAAATCTGTTAAGGCCGGTTGGTGGGTTGGTATGATCGGGGACATTAAAATGTCTATGGAGATTATTGCATTGCTTGGCTTGTTTGGGGTAGTGCAAGTGATCATGGCCATGCGCCGGTTAAGGGTGTAAATTTATGCTATAGTATCTAAGGCTTGTTTTTTAGTAAATTATAAAATAACCTTATGCGCATAGAAGAAGAAATAAAATTAGATTATAGCGACGTTTTGCTTAGGCCGAAACGAAGCACCTTAACGTCTCGCAAAGAAGTCGAGTTGGAGCGCGAGTTTCGGTTTTACCATTCGCCAAAGGTTTGGAAGGGCGTGCCAATTATGACTGCTAACATGGCCACTTGTGGCACTTTTGAAATGGCCGAAGTTTTGTCTAAGTACAAGATTATTACTACTTTTCATAAATATTATAAAATTCCAGATTTCCAAAAATTCTTTAATCCTGGGTTTGGTGGAGAGTTTGGTCAGCAAAACGGTGGTGGATTTAACAACCCGGACTTTATTGTTTACACTCTTGGTATCCGCGACGAAGATATTCTTCAGCTCAAGCAAATGATTGCTACTGGCCTCATTAACAACTTTTCATTTATTTGTGTTGATGTCCCTAATGGTTATTTAGAGCGATTTTTGGAAGCTATCAAATTGGTGCGCGAGCTCTGTCCCGAACATATTATAATTGCCGGCAACGTGGTAACCAACGAAATTACCGAAAGTATTATTTTAGCTGGTGCTGACATTGTTAAAGTTGGAATTGGCCCGGGCTCCGCTTGTACCACTCGTCGCATGACTGGAGTAGGGTATCCCCAGCTTTCTGCAGTTATAGAATGCGCCGATGCCGCCCACGGTTTATCCAACGAACGCGGTTATGGTTTGGTTATAGCTGACGGCGGACAACAATATCCTTCGTGTGTTGCCAAGGCCTTTGCCGCTGGTGCAGACTTTAATTTGTTTGGCTCTATGTTCTCCGGCTTTGACGAAAGTGCCGGCGAACTAGTAGAACGCGACGGCAAAAAGTACAAAGAATATTTTGGGTCTTCTTCTAACAAAGCCCTCCAAGATTTTTACGGTAAAAAAGAAGATCACCGCGCCTCTGAAGGTCGTTACGTGTTGATGCCATACAAAGGCAGTATTCACACTTTTTTACAAGATTTATTTGGGTCTTTACGAAGCACTGGTACTTATATCGGTGCACGCATGCTTAAAGAGTTTCCTAAACGCGCAACCTTTATTCGGGTTAATAAACAACTTACTACTTATTTGGAAGGCTACGATCAGGGGGATTAAAATAGTAAATAAAAAAACCGCTCTATAATTTAGAACGGTTTTTTTATTTAAATCCCAAAATGTCGACCTAAGTAAAATGGCCAGATCAGTATTGCTATCACACCTTGACCAAAGGACAAATTGAGAAACCCTATGGTGAACATCCAAGCTGCTAACCATAGCCCTCCCGAAAAATAATGTTGTTTGATGTTAATCTTCATATAGCAATCATACCATATTTTTGATCTTGTATTTATATTCATGCCAGAGTAGGATTATAAAAACCAAATCTACTATGGTCACAACAATTAAGATTTTGGAATGGTACAGGTAGATGCGGTAAAATTGATAAACTAAAAATAACGCTAAAATTACCAAGTTGGTTTTATAAGCCCAAAAACGTTCGCGGTACAATTCGATGCTTAAAACAATATTTAAAATTCCATGGGCGAGAATGTATATTGCAGCAAAAGTTTTGGCACCCTCTGTGATTTGCAAAAAATTAGTCGTGATATTATTGAATAATTCTTTGCTGGCAGATAAAATAAATATTCCTAAAATTACTTCAGCAATTCCACTAATTGTTCTAAGAACCAATGCGACTTCAAACAGCCAGTGCCACTTTTTTTCTTTTGCCGGCATTTCCATAATAGACATATAGATATTGTATCAAAAAACCACCGTTGTAGCGATGGTTTAGACAAAAAATTTAGAGATAAAACATAAATAGAGCAGTGCAATTTGTTGCAAGAGCAGTGCACTCATGCCAACCGTAAAACTTAGCTTTCGTGTCTTGTGGTGCCAGATCAACATTCCTAACAAAACTCCTAGCGAAGAAAAGAATATTGCCCACAGAAAAAAGTACATCTCCGGCACGCGACGATGATCGTGGGCGCTGCGGCTTTTATCAATTCCGACCAAAACAAAAGCTAAAAAGTTTAGCGATCCCAGGGCGGCGATAATCAGCCAAGTTGATGTAGAGATTACAGAGGTATCCATTTATATAACTAAGCTTCGTTGCTAGCTGCTTCTAGGTCAGCAATTACGATTTTTTTCATCTTTAACATAACCTGCATTGCCCGACCTGTTTTAGCTGGGTCTGGGTCATTTAAATATTTTGGTAAAGCTGTCGGAATAACTTGCCATGAAAAGCCAAACCGGTCTTGTAACCAACCACATTGTTGGGCGTTAGGGTCGCCGCCTTCTGATAGTCTACTCCAAAAATGATCCACTTCTTCCTGACTGTTGCATTCGATGTATAAAGACATGGCGCTGGTTGGTTTGAAAATTGGACCGCCGTCGAGCGCCATAAATGTTTGACCTTCAAGTTCAAATACAGCAGTTAATACTTTGCCTTCCATGCCGGCCATTGGTGGTTCGAGTGGGCCTTCTGGATAACGTTTGATACTCACCACTTTAGAAGCACTGCCGCCAGAAGGGGATGCGGCGTTGCTGGCAAATACGTCAACATAAAAGTTAATTGCCTCTTCGGCGTTTTTATCAAACCATAAAAACGGAGTAATTTTTTGCATAAGAATTAAAATTAATATTAAGCCTGAGGCGCCATCGGTTTTGGTTGCATCATGGCTACATGATTACCTTCTGTATCTATAAAACTACAATATAGACCCACGCCAGGAATATCATCTGGCTCACCGGCTTGATGGGAACCGCCAAGAATTTTTCCGCCTGCTGCTTCGACAGCCTTCATGCTTTCGCGGATGTCATCAACAGCGATTACTACTCGCTGAGTTTGATCGGTTTGAGTCCTAGGAAAGAAGCCACCATTGATGCGACCTTTTTCGGTAGGGAAGTTATCTGGACCAGTCTCGCTGGTCATCATTACGGCGTAGTTGCCATAGTCGCTACCAAGTTGGTTTGCAGTCCAACCAAAAGCGTCACCATAAAATTTTTTCATGCGTTCGAGATCATCAGCTGGCATCTCAAAGTGTACGACTGGGTTTTGGGAATGCATTTTACTCATATATTAACAATTAATACTTATAATATCTTTTAAGAAGAAGAATTAATAACTGACATCGTCGATGTAGTATCCTTCATTGTAGCTTGGCGCTTTTTTAAAATCCTTTGGAGCTTCGATATTACGAACCTGGCCGTAATTTTTTGCAATCACTTCAATTTTGATTTTGGCATCAAAGTTGAGACCTCGAATGGTTTCGATTATAGCTGATTTTATCGAGTCTAATAAAGGGTCGGATTCAGTTTGAACGACTGGTTCCATCTCTGGTTCTGGTGGGTACATTAGTTCACCGTTTGGGTTATAGTTTTGAAATCCTTGTTCGGTTAAGACATTATTTCCCGCAGGGGCACCGCCAGTAACTCCACCTAAACAAAATTCTAATGTATAGCTAGTTGCACTTTTTTGTGTGTACCAGTAAGTGTTACTGTAATCTGTACAGGTTCCGTCTGCAGGGGATGGTGATGTTGGAAACTCCAAAAGATAGTCGGGGCTGGTTCCAATCGGTTTACCATTTTCTGCCTTTGGGTATTCATTCTTGTCGTTATAATAAAGCTCTAATGCAGAAGCAACCATACGCATATCTGCCAATCGTTTCGCGTCGCGGGCTTTGTCTCTTGCTGATTCCAAGCTCCCGGATAAAGATTTTCTAATCGCACTGTTAGGGTCGTTTAAAGTTTTTTCAATATAATCAGCTGTTTTACTAACCGATAAAGCATCAATAACTAAAACACTTTTGTAGAGTTTGTGATCTGTTGCGCCGACCCAAACTTCGTAATTGTTGATATTGATTTTTGCTAATATCTCTGTGTTGATTTGTTCGGCAAAGTCTTTAATATCCTTATCGTACTCGGATGAAAAAGCTTCATCTAGAGAGGCTTTAACGTAGTCACTCAACTTGGTTTTGTTAAGCACGAGTTCATAATGTAGAACTGGTTTGCCGTCAATTAAGCTTATGCCTTTGAGTGATTTAATATCAAATAAGCGATGTGCTCGGAGCAGTTTTTGATAAGTAGATTGCTCGACTTTTTTTGCATCATCATCTTTAATTCTGGATGCATCTTCTTGGAATAAAATATACTTAACCATTTGTTGTAAGCTCTCCAATTGGTATTTTTCTGTAATTTGCATCCACTGATTTTTGTATTCATCGCTTGAGTCTGGACCAAAATTTTTGTTGATTAAATTTTCCAAGTCAGGGTTGTAGTCGTATTTGGTATAGGCTTCGGTATCACTTAGCTTGAGACCTGTTGAAGCTTCAAAGCTTTTCCCATCATTTTTTAAAAACCCAGTACCTTCAAAATCTACTTTTGGTTTATCTTTATCAGAGATATTTAAATAACTTTTCATCGCTCCACCGATTGATAAATCAGCAATAGTAAAACTGTATTGTTGATCCATACTGTCTAATTCGGTCTGTGCCATATCGGGTTCAAATGCCTTAATAAAATTAGATGGTTTAAAATCATAACTACCTTTATCAGTATATGTAATGTTTACTTCGAGATCTTTAGTTTCTTGGTTAGAATTATCAATTAAAGTTTGCCAAATTTGATCTTGCAGATTTTCACCTATTTTAGTTTGACCCTTAGCTACAATGATATAACCAAAAATTAGTACGGCTAAAATTAGTACTATTGGAATCGGCAAGATGTACTTAAGTTTGAGTTTCCCAAAAACGCTTTTAAACCGGCTGGGGTTTGATTGTGGAGGCGGCATAATAGGGGGTTGTACAGGTGGTTGTGAAATAGGTGGCGGTGTGACAGGTGGCGGTCCTTGGGTTGGTGGTACAATAGGCGGAGGTGCATTAAATTGTTCCATTTGTTTTTGATTTCTTCGCCATTGGGCGAGTAAGTATTTGCCTTAATTATAGCAGAATTTTCTATATTCAATGTCGCAAACGAAATTGTGGTATAAAAAACACCTCTGTTAGGAGGTGTTTAGTTAGAAAATTTCATATAAAATGGTTATGAGAGATTTTTTGAACCCTTTTTACTAAACACATAAATATATAAAATTTCTAGAATACCCAGTGTGTTTACTAACAGAAGCACTACAAACCATCCTGAACTAGAATTACGAGCTGCCTTCCACAAGGCAAGACCCTTCCAGATTATGCTCCAGATGATCATTAGGCCGATAAAGATAGTAACCCCTGGATGCAGGGCAAAGATTGGATAGTTGTTCCACATATAAATAATAAATTAATGATTTAACTTACATTTCTATTTTAATAAAAAATATCTTTTGTGGCGAAGAGGCTTATTTACTTAATTCAAAACAATCGCATGGTTTATTGCGCAAGATCTGTTTTTGCTCAGCCACTGTGTTTATAAAAGTCTTTTGGACGGCATGACCACGTGCTAAACGTTTATCCAAAGGAGTATTATGATTATAGCCACGGCGAGTAAATTCTTTAATTAGCGCTTCGTGGCGATTATAAAGAGCTCGGGCCTTGCCTACCCATCGTAAAGTTTCTGGGTGACGCGAATAACCACCTTTGGCTTTATGTTTGGTGATGATATTCCAAAGACCATGGAGTTCTCGATGCTCTCCAAGTAAATGTTTACGACATAATAATTTTGGACTAACATCCCAGACTCGCATTTTATTTTTTTCGTTTACTCAGCGCCCATTGCACTGACTTGCTTATGGCTTTATCTTTGCGATGGGGGCAACCAATCCAGCAGCATGGTCGGCGTTTACCTTCTTTGAGCTGGCTGATTGTTCTGGTGACATGTTCTTTGCGCGTTTCTTCTTTTTTTACAAATGTAACCCAACAAATCCACTCGTTTCGAGCGAGTGGGGTAAGGTCTTGCCATTCTGTGGCTGCTTTTTTGTCAGCAGTAAGGGCCTTTTTTAAATCAGCTGGTAATCTGTGAGCGGTGCCGCCTGTTATTGGCATTATTAAATAGTTTAATTTTGTGTATCAGCCGAAGGTCCATAAATAGAAGGAACCTTTGCGCCCATTGCCCGCAAATAGGTGGCGAGTTGTCCTCGGTGATGAATAGCGTCAAATAAAAATCCCCAAGCCATGTTGTATTTTTTGTCTTTCCATTCAGGGCCCATACTAGCATCATCATTTTCCCAATTTTCGTCAGAGATTGCCTCTACATCTTTTTGTAATTGTTCCATACCGGCATCAAATTTAGATAGCATATCTGCTTTAGTTTGATTTTCCATTTCGTGAGGGTTAAAATCCGGCGCCCCATTGTTGATTATTCCGGAGACAGCCTTCCATTGAACGGCTAACTGAGCCGCAATGTTGCCGGCCTCGCGAGCGCGTTCGTGAACTTTGTGGTTTTGTTGATCTTCTGGCAAGGCGTCGATCGCCACTCTAAACTTTGGCGCTTCATCTTTTATTGTGGTAAGAAAAAATTCTTTGTTTGTCATGTTGTTTTGATTAATAATATGTTGTTAGTATAACAAAAAATATCAGTATTTTCATGTTAAAATGAATTATATGAAAGAAGACACTAAGACACTAAATCGTATCGCTAAAATGAGCTTTGCCACAGTTTATCCGCTATATATAGCTAAGGTGGAGAGAAAAGGGCGCACTAAAAAGGAAGTCGATCAGATTATTGCATGGCTCACTGGATACACTCAAGCAAAGTTAAACGCTCATTTAAAAAAAGAGACTGACTTTGAAACTTTCTTTGCCAAAGCTCCAAAATTAAATCCGGCGCGATCTTTAATTACTGGAATGATTTGTGGTGTCCGAATTGAAAATATAAAAGATCCTTTAATGAAGGAAGTTCGCTACTTAGATAAATTGATTGACGAGCTAGCAAAGGGGAGAGATATGGAAAAGATTTTGCGGAAGCCAGCAATTTAGAAAAATGATATAATGTTTCTGCGTTGTTAGTGATGCCACTGCAAACCCGAGTCTCGACCCAGATTCATAAAAGGCCGCATCCTGCGTAACCTTTGGTCTTCCAAAGGTCGAATTTATCAAGCAATCAATACAACATCATATGGATATAAACGAAGCGCATAAAAAGCATCGTGAGGAAAACTGGTCCGGAGAAGACTGGGACTATAAAACCTCGATGCAACATTGGCGCAGTTGGGGTTCTTGGTTTTCTTGGGGCAGCCCAGTAGGTTTAGGGCTATTCTTTATAGAAATTGGGATTACTATTTGGCTACTTCATTTAGCAAATATCATCCACTAAGAATTCTGCAAAAAGAAAAACACTCACGCAATGTGGGTGTTTTTTATTTATTGAGATTGGCTTGTAAGTTCTTCTAATTCTTTAGATAAACCAGTCATTCTTTTTGTCTCATCTTCAGTAAGTTCGTCGCCTTTAGTCCATCGTTCGTATAGACCTCTATATTC
Source organism: uncultured Candidatus Saccharibacteria bacterium (assembly GCA_964453405.1). GTDB lineage: Bacteria > Patescibacteriota > Doudnabacteria > UBA920 > UBA920 > UBA920. The sequence goes on from CAYVOF010000010.1 coordinate 28,501, forward strand.
GTCAAGTTTTTCGTATAGGGGATTTATTTCTAGATTCCTATCATTAGCTTCTATATCTGCACGCATTGATTCGGTATCAGGAAGTCCATGTTCATTAATATAGCCGGCCACAT
>CAYVOF010000011.1:0-25762 GCA_964453405.1 uncultured Candidatus Saccharibacteria bacterium
GAGCAGTTGACTCTTAATCAATTGGTCGTGGGTTCGAGCCCCACCCGATCCACCAAAACAGCCTTGTGGCTGTTTTTTGTTATCATAAATTTACAAAATAAAAAAAGAACCTTAGCTAGGTTCTTTAGAGAAAATTCCACAGCTCATATCTAACATGCCTGTGTTATTCTCAGCAACTAAATTAAACCCATGTTCAGTTAATAGCTTTAAGTATGTCATGGGAGTGAATTGGTAGATATAAGAACCTGTGACATAGTCCCTATTCGGTGTATCTTTCACTAAATATGGTTTGGTCCATGGTGTCCAGCTTTGTAGTGCGAGCAAAAGTAAGCCGTCCTTTTTTAGCACTCTGGCAAATTCCGAAATAGCTTTACTCACCAGCTTAATATCTTCGATAAAGTTTAATGTATAGTGAGATATAACCACATCTATAGTGTTATTAGGAATTGGAGACTGAATCATATCACCTCGGAGAAGATGAAATTTTGGGTATTCAAGCACATCTGCATTCGAACCGTTATGATTTTGCTGAAAATTTTGTAGCCAGTCTTGGTGCCGTAAAAGAGGGTATTGATTTAGGTCCATGATCAGCACTGTATCATTTTTAGCCTGTTTAGGCCTGATTTCTTTTTCAAGTATCGCCATTTGTTCTAAATTGTGTTCAGTAGACGACCCCATCAGTAAAAATTTAATTTTTTGTTTATTTTGAAAATCCCCTAAGTCATTAATTGGTATCCCAATCTTTTTTATAGCATTAACCATTGATCCCAAGTGTAATCCAGTGGTTTTATAATCTTGATAATACACTTCTTCGTTCATGGTTCCTCCTTATTTCTGAGATTTCTAATTATAGTAGCAACTATTCATGGTGTCAATAGTTAACATCTAGTCAGGCAGTGTTTTTATCACAATCATTTATGGATAAATGTTAAAAAACACTGACCCTTGGTCAGTGTTTAGTTAATTTAAATTGCCGTTTGTAGTTTACATTCGTAGCGGTAGTATCACCACAGTAACAGGTTTATTGGTCCTATCCGAAGTTTGGGAAATCTGATTTTCCGCAAGATATGCATTGGCTCCGTCGATCGAGTCTAGATATTCTCGAGCGGTATTTTCGGTTACGACTACCAAGGAGTTTTTGTGACTAACGGTAGTGTTTTTTATTAATAGGTTTCCAGCAATGCTCGCCGAAACCATGTTATTGTTATCATCCACCACTTGGTCATTAACCCAACGTAGCCTTGTTATCTTCTTCATTTATTACCTCCAGTTTTGATTTTTACGGATAATAATAACACAGTTTATTGCACTTGTCAACGTACAGATATACCGTGTTATATACCTCGTTTTGTAAAGTAATCATTAGCGAATTGAAGTTGCTCAGGTGTACCCACTGGTAGCCAGCCCTTGGCTTCTAAAACCCAGACATCAGTTTTTTTGTTCATTGATACCAGAGTATGAGGCAGACTAGCTTCCACACCATTTACAACAGGAACAGTCACCAAAGGAAATTCAAAATATTGTTGTGTTAAAAAATATGCGCCAGCATTGATCAAAGTTGAACTAGAATCAAAACCAAGTATTTTGTTATTATCATCTTTAACAATTCCATATGTACCAGCTTGTTGACTTGGCCAAGCAAGCATTGAGTTCGGAGTTTGGATAAGTTTTTCTAAATCACTTTTGAGATATAAATCATCACCATTAACTACTAAAAAATCTCCATGCAAAAGTGTCTTAGCTCTCTGTAATGCGTCACCGGTGCCAAGCAATTCAGTTTGAGTTGCATATTGAATCGGAATACTTTTACTGTCAGCGCGAGTATATGTGCTACCAAAATGTTGTTCAATTTGCTCACCTAGATATCCGATGACGATAATAACTTCGGTAACAGCGTCCGGTAGGGAAGCGAGGGTGTGTACCAGTAATGGTTTGCCATTGATGTCTATTAACGGCTTAGGATGTTTTTCGGTAAATGGTCGCAGGCGTAAACCTTTGCCTGCTGCAAGAATTACTGCTTGCATAAAAATTAAATTTAAAGAATATGGTGCACCCGGCAGGAGTTGAACCTACTACCTCTCGGTTCGAAGCCGAGCGCTCTATCCAGATGAGCTACGGGTGCGTGGGTTGGTTTTCAGAAATTATTCTTCGTTCAACCAGGCTGAGCTACGCAATGCTTTGCATTGCTGGGCTCAGAGGGTTTCTCTTAAGAATAATTTCTGAAAGCCTGATTATCCAAGTTTATCCCAAATTCATACATAAATCAACCCAGAAATGATGATATAATTAATTTATGCTTACTGTACTTTTGGGCGAAGATGTCTTTGCCAAGCAACAATTTTTAGATGATTTGGTAGCTAAAAATGGCCTAGAAATAGCTAAATATGACTCGAGTCGGAGTTTACCAAAATTGAGTAGTCTAGCTGGACAGAGCTTGTTTGGTGCTGGGCAATTGCACGTATTTGTTGGTTGTACTGGTAGTTATGAGTTGCCCGAATTAGAGGCGGCGGCAAAGGGTTCGGCTCAAGTGGTGTTGATAGAAGGCTCTTTAGATAAGCGCACAACAAAAACTAAACAGTTGCTTAAGATTGCTAGTGAGGGTAAAAATAGTGTCCACGAATTTCCTGCGCCAACCTTTGATCAAGCTAGCAAATGGATTATTGCACACGCTACTAACGAGGGCATTAACATTCAACCTGCTGCTAGTACCGAATTAGCATTACGCCTGATGGGGGAGACTAAAAAAACTTTGCCAACTCTGCAAGCACATCAGGAATTACTAAAGCTCTCTAGTTTTGCTGGTGATAAGACTATTACTAAAGAGATGGTCGAAGAATTAACATCAAAAGATTTAGCTATTGATATGTTTACTTTACTCGATAACATTGGCAGTAAAAATAAATCCGGCATTGTTAAACTTCTTCAGCAATATTATGATTCTAGTAGTGAAGACGATAAAGCATTAACGATTCGTTTGTCTGCCTTGTTAGCCGACCAGTTTCGTAGCTTGTTGATTGTTCGCGAAGCAATTGAGCAAAATTTAAATGATAAAGATTTGTTAACTACAACTGGTTGGAAAAGTGGCAGGTTATTCATCATGAAGAAATTGTCTAAAAATTTTACCACCAAACAATTAGTTGATGCACTCACAAAATTTTATAATTTAGATAAAGAATTAAAAAATTCTACATTACCACCGCGTGTAGTTATAGATATGATAGTTGCGACAATTTAAAATCTGTGCTATAATACATCTACATGTCTAAACGAACTTTATTTTTTTGCACAGCTATAGCTATCGCCGCGGCATTAACTTTCCCAGCTATTGCTTTATTGGCTAGCTAAAACCCACCTATGATTATAAGTGTGGGTTTTTTTGTAGAAAAAAAGTTTAAATAGATAACAAATAATTAATTGTAAAAAAGAAAATTATGGTTAATCAAATTACCAAAATTGCAGCTGTGGCTGTAATCTCCATGTCCTTAGTATTACCTTCGGTTTCGGTGGCGCGTGAGAATGAGTCTGAGAAAAACAGCTCTAGTCAAGAGTCCGAACATGAAAAAGCAGAGAAAAAGGAACAAAAGAAAGTTCGTTCTGCTGAACAAAAAGCTTGTCGTGTAGCAGCTGAATCTGCTCGCAAAGCTTACCGAAAAGCGGTTAGAGATAATGATAAAGCTTATGTCGCAACAGTAAGAGCAGGAAATGCGACCTATCAAGCCGCTGTTAAAACAGCCAAAGAGGCTCGTAAAGCCGCAAAAGCTGCAGCAAAATTGTTGACTGACGAAACTGCTCGTAAAGCAGCATTAGAAAAAGCTCAAGCTGATTATAATGCTGCAGTAAAAGCAGCTCAAGATGTTCGCAAAGCAGCAAAAGAGGCTGCGCTTGCAGTACGTAAAGCTGCTAATGATACTGCTCGACAAGTCCGCGATGCAGCATTAGCTGCAGCAAAAACTTGTACTCCTGTCGCAACTACTCCTCCAATCATAGTCCCGCCAACAAATTAGAACTTTCTAATATGATTTAAAAAACTCTTCTGTAATAGAAGAGTTTTTTGTTATAGATTTTAATTAGCTTCGTTTTTCGCGCTTACGTTCGTTAGGGTCTAGTAATCGCTTGCGAATACGTACACTTTGCGGAGTAACTTCCACAAGTTCGTCGTTTCCGATATATTCAAGAGCAAAGTCCAAAGTAATTTCTTTAGGCGGAACCAGAATAATACTATCATCAGTTCCAGAAGCACGGGTGTTGGTCAGTTTTTTACCTTTGCAGACGTTAACTTCGATATCAGAATCTAAAGCATTTTTACCTACAACCATACCCATATAAACTTCCACGGCTGGTGCAATAAACAGTACACCACGATCTTGAGCATTGTTTAGGCCATAAGCCGAGCTACTGCCTGCTTCGGAAGCAATCAACGAACCATGTTGGTTGGTAGATGTATCAATGTCATGTGCTGGGCGATAGCTATCAAACAAGTTGTTGATGATTACAGTTCCTTTAGTACGAGTAAGTAGTAAGTTTTTTAAACCAATTAAACCGCGAGTAGGAATGATATATTCGGCATGAATTTCGCCGCTAACTGGGTGGCTTTCTAAAACTTGCATTTCACCACCACGTTTGCCGACTTCTTCTATAACTGCACCTTGATGTTCGGCAGGAACATCAATAGTTAGAATTTCGTAAGGTTCTTTTTTAACACCATCTTCTTCGTGGAAAATAACCTGTGGTTGAGAAACTTGCATTTCAAAACCTTCGCGGCGCATAGTTTCGATCAAAACTGCTAGATGAAGTTCACCGCGACCAGAAACTAAGAAACTATCACCAGTGGCTTCTTCTACGCGAAGCGCCACGTTAGTTTCGAGTTCTCTAAATAAGCGATCACGAATCTGTCGAGAAGTAAGTAAGTTACCTTCGCGGCCAGCAAATGGGGAGGTGTTAACACCAAAAGTCATTTTGATAGTTGGTTGCTCGATTTCTACCGGAGGAATCTGGCGCGGGTTGGCAGGATCGGTAACAGTGTCGCCGATTTGAATTTTATCAAAACCACCGATGGCAACAATGTCGCCGGCAGTTGCGTCTTCAACTTCTACAGTGTTTAAGCCTTCGTACATTAACAGAGAAGAAGCTTTGCCATTGCTCTTAGTTCCGTCGCGGGCAATAAGTGTAAGATTTTCTGCTCGCTTAACGCTACCAGAAGAAATTTTACCAATACCGATCTTACCTTTATAGTTGTCGTAACGAAGAGCGAGGATTAACATCGCGAACGGTTCGTCACTAATTGTTGGCGCTTCGATGTTTTTAACAATAGCTTCAAATACCGGAGTAATGTCGGGCGCGGCGTCACTTTTAATTTTTTCTAAAGTTTCGTTTGCATCCAAACCAGCAATACCTTTAATACCGCTTGCGTAAATAATAGGGAAGTCTAATTGTTTTTCGGTTGCACCGAGAGATACAAACAAGTCAAAAGTTTTGTTAACGACTTCGTCGATTTGCGCTTCTGGTTTATCAATTTTGTTCACTACTACAATTGCTTGATGGCCAAGTTCCAAAGCCTTTTTAAGAACGAACTTAGTTTGTGGCATTGGACCTTCTTTAGCGTCTACTAATAAGAGAACTCCATCAGCCATCTTAAGAGTACGTTCAACTTCGCCACCAAAGTCCGCGTGACCAGGTGTGTCGACAATGTTGATTTTGATGCCGTTGTAAATTAGCGAAGCGTTTTTAGCAGTGATAGTAATACCACGTTCTTTTTCGATATCACCAGAATCCATGATTAAAACATCACCGGCGTCTTTAACGGTCTGAGTTTGCTTAAGCATGGCATCGACTAAGGTTGTTTTTCCGTGGTCAACGTGAGCAATGATGGCTACGTTTCGGATGTTTTCTCGTTTCATTGTTCTATATTTCTATTTCACGACCTATTCTGAAGATCGCGAGAACTTATTCATTAAAAAATGCCGGCTTTTCCGGCAGGAATACGTATCAAAATTGTAGTCAATTTGAGGGTTTTTGTCAAGGTTGGCGACTAATAATAATCAGAGGACAAACTTTGGGCAGGTAAAATAAAAAGAGCCGCGAATTTGCGACTCATTATCTTTACTCTTTAAATTCTCAATTGTCCAGAATATATCTTTGGACATAATTTTTTCCGAGGGTTGTTTGAGAATAAACTTCGTCTTCCAGATCTGCTACAGGCAACACTTTGTCTTCAACCGCAATAACTAGGTTAGGATTCTTTTTTATCTTTCTAAAATACGCTAATAGAGCATCACGAGCTTGTAGATATTCTTTATATGAGACTTCTTCCCAAAGACCGACAGCCCATGGGCTGTTTTGATCAATCTCATTTTCAAGATCTTCGTACGGTAGAACCGGTACTATCACTGCCTTGCTTTGATTTTTTTCAGGCGAATTTTTATCCAAACCCATAAATTGATTCATGAGTCCGGCTAAACCCAAAACTGTTAACAGACCAAAACCTAACAATAACGAAAGTTTACTAGGGATTAGAATTCCAGCAAGTATTAACGCTACAGCAATCCAAAAAAGTGTATTCTCAAACTTTTTCATTTGCTCCTCCTAAGATCAAATTTTTTAATAACGTATTAAAATACCACTTATTTTAAATAAAGTCAAGCGATGGTTATTACTAATTTTTTGCTATAATACTTATATGTAGACAGAACAAGTAAATCTAAATTTTATGGCACAATTTAAACGATTACAGACAGTGAGTTTTCTGATTATGCTAGGCGCGGTGGTAGTTTTAATGTTCTTTATGCTCAAACCATTTTTCAATATTTTGGCCTTGGGTCTGATTATTACAATCTTATTTCGTCCGCTGTATTTATATTTACTCAAGCGTATTAAATATCCGAGTTGGGCAAGCATAGCAACTTTGCTAATTATAGTGTTGGTCGCTGTAGCTCCTTTGTGGTTGTTTGGTCAGATTTTATATACCGAAGCCAATCATCTCTATACATCTGTGCAAAGTGGTCAATTTGTGATTAGCCAAGATCAGATTATTGCCAGTGTACCTCCGCAGATTCAATCTCTAATCGCCAGAACCAGTGTGGATGTAAACGGTTTTATCAGCCAATTCACTACCAATGCCTTTTCTTCTATAACAGGCCTACTTTCGAATGTTTTTAATTTCTTTGTCAGTTTGTTTATGTTATTGTTTGTAATTTTCTTTTTGATGCGCGACGGCGGCAAAATCAAGGAAATTTTTATGGATTTATCTCCGATAGCAAGTAATCAGGAAGAAATCTTATTGACCAGAATAAATTCAGCAGTTAATGGGGTAGTTAAAGGGCAATTTTTAGTAGCAGTCTGCCAAGCGGTGGCTGCCACGATCGGGTTTAGTATTTTTGGAATTCCTGAACCGTTTTTATGGGGTTTGTTTGTAATTGGTGCTGCGTTAATACCTTTTGTGGGAACCTCTCTGATTATGGTTCCAGCGGTGGTGTATTTATTTATCACTGGGAATGGTCCACAGGCAATTGGTTTAGCCATTTGGGCAGCTATTGTAGTGAGTTCAATTGATAATTTAGTCGCACCAAAATTAGTTGGTACACAATTAAAACTTCATCCTCTATTGATTATGTTGGCCGTATTGGGTGGTGTACAATTTTTCGGAATTTTAGGTCTATTACTCGGTCCAATTTTGATGTCTATTTTTGTACAGATGATCGAAGTTTATCGCACTGATTTTAAGGATTATCTTCATGCCACTAAATAGAACATCGTTCTTGTTTGTTTTACTATTTTTAATAGCGCCACTGTATGTGTGGCGTTTTACTATTTCTCTTGGCGGGTACAATTTGCCAACCAATTTTTTGATGGTAGTTAGTTTTGTGGTCATTGCAATTTGTTTAATTTCAGTATTATGGCAGGGCGAGGGTCGCAAGTTGTTATCTAGCTTAAAATCTTTACCAAAATCGGTGTTGATAGGCGTATTTTTAATTGGAATTGCGAGTTTGATTTCACTGGTTTTGTATGGTGTTACTGCCGAAAAAATTGCTCAATGGGTTGTGTTATATTTACAACCGATGATGGTTTTTGGTTTGCTACATTTTTACGTCAGCAGTGATGAAGCCATATCGAAAAAATTTATAGCGCAGTTTAGATTGGCGGCATACGTATTTTTATTTTTTGCTGGCTCTTTAGCGATCTTACAATATTTCACTTTATGGGCTTTACCGGCAGACTGGCAGGGGAATATGGTTGAGCCAAAACGAGCCATCGCCTTTTTTGCTCACCCAAATGCTTTTGCATTATTTATTACTCCGCTGTTAGCGTGGTTACTACCTGATATGGGTCAGCGCATTTTAACTTTGTGGAGTATTTTAGATAGTAGTAAATCGTGGATGCAACAAGCTGGAGTGATTATTCGTCAGCGATTTGTGATTTTGGCGTGGCTCGTGGGAGCGTTTGGATTATTATTATCATTGTCGCGCGGGGCTTGGCTGGGACTTCTTGTTGCTTGTGCTGTGTACGCACTGCTCTCAGCAAACAAAAAAGTTATTGTCACTTTTGTTGGTTGCGCAATATTGTTAGCTGGAATTGTATTCGCAGTGCCAAATTTGCGCTGGCGCGTTTTGCTTCCTTTTCATGGCGAAAAATCTTCTTTGGCAAGAGTGAGTTTGTGGGACACTGGTTCCAAAATGATTCATGACAGCCCAATCTTTGGCAAAGGGATTTCTGGCTTTGCAAATAATTGGTACGCGTATAATAATGATCCAAATTTAGATCACTATAATTTTCCCCACAATATTTTATTAAATTTTTGGATTGATTTAGGATTGCTTGGTGTTGCAGGCTTTGCGGTGATTATAGGTTGGAGCATCTGGCAGGGGATATTGCGGCGTCGTAATCCCGTGGCTCTGGCGCTACTCCTATTCATGGTCGCACTAGTTGTTCATGGTTTGATAGATATTCCGTATTTAAAAAATGATTTGGCCATGGTATTTTGGATGGTCTTAGCCTTAAGTACCGCGCAAGCTACTAGCTAGCGCGGTTTTTTATTTAGGGATATAATAGAATATAAATTTAATAAGGAGGATACTATGACTTTATCAAGGACTTTTCCTAAAGTTTTACCAGTGGCAGTTTATGATTATGCTTACGAAAAACTTGGTTTAAGTAAAACTTTTCTTGAAGCTAGAACAGAAAAAGCTAAGTATTGGGTACCAGAAACACAAAAAATGGCCCTCCGAATTAGAAACGGAGAAAGCCATGCAATTGTGGCTTACACTGGTGGTGGCAAGACCGTCATGGGTGAGTGGGCGATAATCGATACCGAGCGCAGAACGATGTTTTTAGTTCCAACTCGCAGGCTAAGCAAACGGCAGCAACGTTTGTTTAAAGCCATGGGTGGAAAGTATCAAACCCGAGTGATTATTGGCGAAACTCCAGTTAAGCAGCGCATTTGGAATGATTTAAATGACCGCATTATTTTTGCTACTGGTCATGTGGTAGAAGAAGCTTTAAAAGATAATCCCGAATTGCTTAAAGATTTTCAATTGTTGATTATGGACGAATTTCATAATGCGGCAACCGAGGATCATCCATATTCAATAGTAGCGGCTAAAGCCGAAGGACAGGGGATTGTTCGGGTAGGTTTATCTGCTTCTCCCGGTCCTACAGAAGAAAAAATAAAGCAAACTTTATTTAATTGTCGTCTGGATAAAATGTATCACATTGATATTCCGGTATCTCGAAAAATCGGCAGTGTTATTCATGCCGAAGAAGCCGAGGTTTATCTTAACGGCGCACAGCGTTTCATTCAAGAAGATATTATTCGAAGAGAAATGCGGCGCTGTGCCATGGATATTAACTGGAAAGCAAAGCGTTACACAAATTGTAAAATTCGTATTGATCCAGAAAAAATTCTACAGTACCCACAACTCTCTAAGATCAAAAAACAGATTACCAAGTTATTTCCGGATACTCAAAAACAAAATGAGAATCTTTATCTGTTTACTGATCCAAAAACTGGTGGTATGATATCAAGTTTGTTTAGAGAGTATGAAGTTTGGAATCACATCTATCAATTATCTCGTAAAGAGAGCTTCGAAGCCATTGACCGCTATTACCAAGAAAACTTGGTAAATAGTTCCTCTAAGTATGCAAAGCGAATGGTTGAAAGCGGCCGCATTAATCACTTGATGAATTTAATCGGCAAGTCGCTTCATCCCATGTTGCAGCAGATGGAAGTAGTAGTGCAATCTTTAGTACTGCGCCGCGGGTTGCAAGTTTTAATTTTTGAAAACAATGTAGCTACGGCCAAGGCCACCAAGGCTTTACTAGAAGAATCTGGAATCAAATGCGCGCTATTTTTTGGTAGCAAACATATGAAACCATCTGAGCAGGAGAGAGCTTTGGAGCAGTTGGAAGATTGTGAGGTTCAGTGTTTGATTGCGACTAGTGTTGGTAAAGAAGGTTATGATTTTGAAGTGGACGTAGTGGTTAATCATGGTTCACCTAAAAATGTAATTGACTTTATCCAAGGTTCGGGTCGGGCCGGTCGTCACGAAAAAGATGCAGAAATTATTTATATCGCAGTCAAAGAAGAGCGATACAAAATCTATGCATTGGATAAGGCTGTGATCAAGTTGAAATTGGCCAAGATTTCACAGTTTGCTAGCGGACCAATTCCTTCCGAAAGTTTTTCAGAAACAGAGGTGCCTCCGGAAGAACTTGCCTCGGCATTATTTTCTTAAGGGAGAATACCACCATATGGTTCATCTGGTTTTGACCAAAGAGGATTGGCTCAAGCGAGCTGGTGATAAGGAATATCATCAAGCAGAGTAGCTTTCAGTTGAGTGAACATCGCAGGATGTTCACTTTTTTAGTTTATAAATTTTACTGTATCATTTTGCTTTTTAATGCGATATACCTATTGAGAGCATAATTCATCATATGATGTTATGCTGTTAAATAGAGCATTAATAACGAAAGGAAAACTATGTCCGAAGATACTCACGTAGCTGATGAAGCTGTCAAAGAAGCTGATGGCGTTGTTCATGAAGCCAATGAAGGTGCTCAGGAAGCTCATAAAAAAGCTGCCGAAGCCCATCAAGCAGATGCTGCTGCAGATACCAACGATGGTATCTAGATAAAATGTCCGTAAAAACACCAGTCATTATGGCTGGTGTTTTTATTTTAACGATTGAATCTTAGATTTGGTTGTTCTGGTATCTTAAAATCACTCTCAGTGCTTGTGCGATCTTGATTTGTACTACTTTGTTGGTAGTGGTCACTGCGGTGCTGGGTGTCATTTAAAAATTTGCGCGCGTTGTTAACTTCTTCTTTAATTTGTTTTTGAACCTGGGGGCTAATGGCTTTGTACTTCCTGATTTTCTTGGAATTATATCTAGAGTTAGATTTAGTATTTGCTTCAGTTTTTGGTTGGTCGTTACTATTCTTATTCAAGTCATTTGAATCATCGGTAGTTTTAGCAGAATTCTTCGTTGATTCATTTTTCACTTTATCATCAATTTTATTTTCAATTTTGATATCATCAGTAATAGCACCACGCTGCTCTAAAGTTTCTAGTTCAACAATACGCTTTTCGGCATACTTAACTTGTAGTTTAGTTTTTTCTTGTTCTGTTTGTGCAATCATTACTGTAAATGTTTCAACACTTCGTTTAACCGGATATAATGGATCTCCCGGTAGTGAATTAGCAGAGGCTACGGTAGTTCCACCAATTAGTAAGACTGCAACTAGAGGAATCACTACATAATTTTTCGAAAGCAATACTGTAAATCGATTACTAGTTTCTGGTGCAATGTCTTCGAACTCCTGCAAAGACATATTACTTATCTTTGTCATCAAGCTAAACTTAATTCGCTGCTTAGTCTCTGGGGGCAAAGCTAAGGACTGAGAAGGAGAGTGTTCTTTATAAAATTGTTTAAGTGAGTCTTTCATCTGATTTAGTAATCTTGTTAAAAATTAGTTCTAATTTTTTAATAGCACGATGTTGCCAAACTCGGACAGTGATACTGGTCTTGTTTAGAATTTTGGCCGTTTCTTCTATATTGAATTCTTGAAAAAAACGCAGTTCAATTACTTGTTTGTAATTCGCTGGTAATTTATCTAGAGCAACTTTGATAAGCTGTTTGTCAAAATGCAGATTTGCTTCGTCCATAGAGTTATCACGGGATTTTACACCCATAGCTTCATCAATAGATACTGGTTCTGGATTACGGTATTTTTTTCTGTAGAAATCATTTACAGTATTCGAGGCAATTTTATATAACCAAGCCGAGAAGTTTAGCTCTTCCAAGTTTAATTTTTGACAACCTTTCCAGGCTTTAAGAAAAACGTCCTGAAGAATATCGTCAGCGACGTCTGTGCCAACGGTCTTTATGCGGATAAATGCATATATTCGGTCTGCAAATTCGTCGTATAATTCTCCAAAAGCTTCTTCATCACCATTTTGAATTTTTTGTACGAGATTAGCTATTTGCTCTGTACTCATACTATTATTCTAACCCTTATATCGAATAAATAACAGGAATGTTTCAAAAAAATCTTGATATTATCAAGATTTCGCCTATATAAGTCAAGATTTTTAATATACTAAACAAAACCTGGAAAAAAGTCGATTTTGATCTTATTTTTTGGTACTCCCATGTCTGTGAGGGTTTTTTCAAAAGCCGTGACCATCCCGTGAGGACCAGAAATATAGAAGACACGATTCTTAAAATCAGGCACTGATTTTTGGATTACATCTGCATTAATTAGGCCAGTAATGTGGTTAGGGGACTGCTCCCAATCGCTCGGAATTTGTGCTTGCTCCGTTAATGCATAAAAAGTTTTTAAACCAATTTTTTGTGCTGCCTCATCAAAGATATCTTTATATACAATTTCTTTATCCGTTTTATTACTATAAAGCAACACAATATCCCGTTTTTGATTTGTGTCGATTAAATTTTTAACTATACTGCGATAAGGAGTGATACCAATTCCCCCAGCAATGAAGACACTTTTTTCTTTTTGATTTTTTGATAGCGTAAAATCTCCGGCTAATTGACCGGCTAAGATTTGTTGACCAATAGGCATGCTGAGCATGGCTCGTTTAAAGCTGCTGGCTGGGTTATAAAATTTTGCTCCTAACATTAGTTCGGATTCAGTAGGCGACGAGGCAATTGTAAAGTAGCGGCGATTGCCGCGGTTATCTGATTTGTGATGTCCGACAGTCCATTCTAGGTATTGGCCAGCAGTAAAATTTAATTTTGTATCAGATGTAAAAACAAAATTAACTACATCTGGAGCTAGTTGCAACCTTTGTTTTAAAGTAAGTAGTAACTTTTTCTTTGGACTCACTATATATGAAAATACATTACCAACCAAAAGAGAAAGTTCTGGTGTGGAAAAAATTGAACCAATATGAATTTGTGGTGCATATAAAAGACCCGTTAACGCACCATAAACTATGCGTAGTTTTTTAGTTGGGGGAGTGGTTAAAGGTTCGGTTAACATTATAAAAGCAAAAAACATTATCGGTGAGCTTAAGAAGAATTTTTCAATGGATGGTAAGAGTGCTTGACCTTTAAATAAAATAAATCCAGAAAATACAACAAGCGCAGTTATTAAAAAGCTGGCTACTAGATCAGTTCGTCTGAGTTTTCTAACCATTAACAAACCGCCTATAACCACAAATGGTAACATCCATGCAGTACCAATCCACCAACTGGCGGATTGATTTAGAAATATTGCCGTGAGTACTACTGCAAAAGCTGCCGGATTAAAAAAATGCTTTTTGTATGCAGCAAAAATATATTTACTAGCTTGAGACCAAAATGCTGCTGACATTACAAACCCAATATATTGAAGATCTAAACTTTGGATTGGGGTAATGATCAAAACTAAAATTAAAGCAGTGATATAGACAGATTCGACATTGGTTGGAACATTAAAAAACCAACCAGAAACATAATTAGCAATCCAACATAAAGCTATTACAAAGAAAGTTGTATATATTAACGCAACTGAGCTAAAAGGAAGTTGATTAAATAAACTTAATACTAGCGCCACTATTAATAAAGCAATTAAATAGTAAAGCACCACCCGATACATGGTAATTTTATTTAAAAAGTTGTCTATAAGTGTAAGCATGTTTGTTTAAAATATTTGTTTCAATTTTACGCTACAACGTATTTCTCTAACCCCGTAGTCATTGTAGCAATTCCTTGGCTGTCTATCATGTAGGCTTCCAGTTTTGGCAGTGATTCAATAAAATGAATACCGTGTCGCCCCATAGCAAATGCAGCAGTCGCAAAGCGGTCGGCCTCAAAAATATTTTCTCCGATAACTGTAATACTTAGAATCTCGTTTAGTTTTTGTGCGGGGGAGTGAGGGTTATAAATATGATCACCACGTTCGTAAGTTCCAGAAGTTGCTACACCTTGATTGGATATTTTTAAGACTTTAACGATCTCATCAAGGTTAAATGGATTTTTAATTCCTACTTTCCAGTTTTGTGTATATTCATCAGCTACATGTGCCTGAATATCACCGCCAATATCTATAAAAAAGTATTTGCTCCCAGCTTGTTCAAGCAACAGCGCAGCTTGCCAGATTGCCCAGCCCTTAACAACCCCTGATGGGTCAAGTGTGCCGTCGGTTTTTTTAATATCAAAGTACTGATTGGTTTGTTGTTTGGTTTGTTCAGCCAGCTTAAAAATTTCTTTCATATCGTCACTGTAATTTGTTTCTAGAATTTCACCGCGATTTATCTTACTAATTTCGCTGTCCGGTTTGTAGGTGCTAAATTTTTTATCTATGTAATATAGGTAATCAAAAACAATTTTAAAGCCATGATCGTTATCTTCTTTGGCATCTTTGATATCCACTGTAACATGCATGCCCATAATGTTCTGAGTTTGCCGCATAACTTAAATTTTTGCTTGAGTTAATGCAGATTTAAGTGAGTCTCTAAAGCCTTGTGTCGAATCTGATGCACCAGAAACTGTATCAACATCATAGTTTTGAATTTGAATCGCTTCTGCTTTTAAATAGGGCATAGCTTGCGTGTTGATGCGTATTGAATTTGGTCTATCATTTGGATATTGTAAAAATATTACGTCAGTGATTTTACCACCGTTGATAACCGCTTTAACTTGAATCAATCCATAAAAAGCGTCTGCAGCTTTTCCAGTATAGGTACCATCTTTATACAAACCTGTTTGTACTGGTGTTGGGACAGGTGTTGTTTGCAAGCTGGATGGGGGGGTTACTACTCCGTCATCGTCGTCAGAAAAACTTAATCCCGGCCCTAGTCTGCTATGGATCAGGGTGTAAAACACAAATCCACCGATGACTATAATTGAATAGATAAATTTTTTCATACTATTTAATACAAAAAGTGTAGGTTATTGTTTGAATTCTTTTACAATTTTCCAAAGACGGAAGCATACTTTAATTATACCATCAGAATTGTCATCTAATCTGTAAAAGAGGGTTTGCTACTCTTCGGAGGGTTTTACAAAAACCAGCTTATATAAGCAGGTTTTACCTTTGTAGAACATAGTACTATTGACAAAATAGGCAAAATATGATATAATTTTCGGTTAATAATTAATTAACCAAATATGTCATATAAATCATATAAGATCATTGCTTCTGTTTTTGTTGCAGCAGCCTTAATAGGCTCTACAATGGCTACAGCAAGTGATGCAGTAGCTGCTGCTCCTAAAGACCCGTTTAAACTGGTTTCTAGCCGTAGCAATATTCCTGGTAGTTTTACTACCAGCCAGTCAGTTTACGCAACGCAAAATAATATTTATCTTGCTTCTAGCCAAGGAACATTATTCGTAGTTAAGCGTAGCAAAACGCAGAATTTTCCGGTAATCCAAACTTTAAACATTGGTTCGCCGTTAATTGCGGTAAATGGTTATGATAATAAATTGTTTGTAGCGTCTAGCGACGGATATTTACGTCAGTACACTACTACCAATCCATTAACTTTGGTAAAAACAGTTCAGTTATCTGATTACGGATTGCGTTCAATTGCAATTACTAATAACACAGTATATGTTTCTCGCGGGCAAACTACTTTAGCAGTAGACTTTGGTAACCTTTATTTAGCTCAGTTGAATGAAGGTGAAACCGCAGTCGCGTTAAATAACCAGTTAGTTGTTACAAAAACTTTTGGTGAAACTTTTGAACCAGGAGTAACAGTTGTCTATAACCGCACAACCGGCGCTCGAAAAGGAAGTGTTGCTAACCCAACCACTTTACTAAACGAAACTGGTTTTCCATCACTGTTTGCATTTAATAATTACTTGTTCCAAACAGTTCCTGGATGTTGCGGCGCTGGGGTTGTAGTTACACCGAATCAGATGTTAACCACGCCTCGCACTGTGTCTGAATATTTTGCCAACGCCATTACTTTAAACTCCAAAGGCTTAGTAATCGGTGATGAATCAGGTAAAGTTAGCTTATATAAGTTTAGCGCTACCTCAATTCAAAACGTAAAAACTTTAGACTTACGACAATTGACTAACAACACCGGCGGTGAAGACATCGAAATCCGTTCCGTCTGGTCTGATAGCTATGACAACTTAGTGTTTGCGGCTTCTAGTTGGGGTAACTCAACTACACAGTCTCCGACACTACCATCATTGTTCGTCTTGGAAACTAATTAAACTCAATTTAGAAACACCTCAAGTTGCTTATGCAGTTTGAGGTGTTTTTTTACTTTTTATTATTGACTGAAAATAATGAAAATGATATAGTGAACAAATATTTTATATGGAGGAAATATGAAATCATTTCAAATACCAGAAAACGCCACAATAAATTTTCAAGTAATGTGTAATCCTAGCGGTATCAGCCTCGGTTGTACCAGCTGTGAGCGAATCATACACAAGAAAAAATTTTATATCGAAGTCACGATTTGCGGAAAAACTTATTTTTTATCAAATCGTGAAGAATTTCGTTGCCCATTATGCAATGTTGCAAAAAGCGTCACCCTGCTTTTTGATACCGGTGAAGAGGCAATGGAATACATACAAAATTTTGTTGAAGAGTTTGAAGATGATAAAGTATCGTCAATCCCATTGATCGATCATGGATCAGGAATCAGACTTTCGGCCGAACAGGCAAAAAGTGCCCATCTAAATTAAGACTAAGCAAAATTATCACAAAGCTCGATTATTAAATCGAGCTTTTTCATTCTGAGTTTAGTTTTACCAATTTACCTTTACGCTTAACGATGTTTTTATAATCCCATCGAATTGTCTTAGCCTTTTTAAGCCATCGACGTAAGTCTTTTGAAAACCATACTGGGTAACCCAGTTGTAATTCCCGAAGGTCAAGCTTATGCTTTTTCGGTGGGACTAGTAGGTGAGGGTAACGCCCATACCACTAACGAGCTAAAAAAATATTTTCTTGCTACGGTATCACAGTCGCGCGGCCAGCGGCCGAATAGTATTAGCGGTGCAACTAAGTTTGCACCGTTTTTTATTTTATAGAGAAACTAATTAAATGCGAAGTTAGTCTGCTGAAGATAATCTAAAAACAGCTACCAGCTAACATCGGCATTGACAAAATATGAAAATAATGGTATAAATTTGGTGTTCGCAAATTATAATTTGGAGGAAAATATGAACATTAATTTAAGAAAACAAACTGTTAAGCTTTTTGCCTTGGCTTTACTTGTTGCTTTTATGGCGACTTTTATCAGCCCAGTTCCGGCTTTGGCTGCATCTAATAATGCGCTTAAGCTGGTGGCTGTCCGTGACCACATTACCGGAAGCTTTACAACTTCCCAATCGGTTTACGCCAATCAATTTTTCCTTTACATGGGATCAGCTCAAGGAGATTTATTTGTTCTTAAGCGGAGCCGTAACGAAAACTTTCCACTTATACAGACGATTCACCTTGGGGCACCGATCACTGCGGTCCGCGGTTACGATTCGAAATTGTTTGTCACCACTAGTGATGGATATTTACGCCAATATCTAACCTCAAACCCTTTGACCTTGCAAAACATGGTTCAGTTGTCCACTTATGGGTTGAGTTCTATGGCGATCTTTAATCACAAAGTTTACGTTGGTAAAGGTCAGAGTTCGCTAGCCGTTGACAATAACTATCTCTACCTAGCTGAGCTTAACGAAGGCGACACAGCCATGGAGCTCAATGCTCAACTCGCGGTGGTTAGAACTTTTGGTCAGTCATTCGAGCCAGAAGCAACTATTCTATATAATCGCTTAACCGGAAATCGAGTTGGTGACGTTGCTAATCCTACCACCTTGCTTAATCAAACTGGTTTTCCATCCTTGTTCGCTTTTGGGGGAAATTTGTTCCAAACGGTCCCAGGATGTTGTGGTGCTGGAGTTGTTATAACACCTTCGTCGGCACTGTTTACTAACATGGTGGCATGGAGATCATACGCCAACGCCGTTACAATGACTCCAAAAGGCATGGTTGTAGGGGACGAAGCAGGTAATGTAAGTTTGTATAAGCTCAACAGAAACACAGTTCGGATCTTAAAAACTTTGAATCTACCTCTGATCACAGAACATTTTGGTAGCGAAGACATAGAAATTCGCTCAGTCTGGTCAGATGGATATGATAATTTGGTTTTCTGTGGTTCTAGTTGGGGTAACCCGACCTCACAGACACCATTTTTACCATCGCTATTTGTTTTTGAAGTAAATTAAAATTTAAAACACCCTGCAAGAATTTGCTGGGTGTTTTTTTAAGCATCTAACTTATCTTGAAGTTCATCCATGGTCTTTAGGAAAGAGGTTTGAATATTTGGTTCTTATTTCAACTGCTCGGTTGATTATATCTTTGAATTCCATATAAAAGTTTTTAAACTAATTATTCTGTGGTTTTACCGTCAAAGTGTTCCTCATCAGACTCGGCGTCTTGTTTGGTTGCATGTACCACTCCATCTTTGTGATTTGGCGGAGCATATACAGTATATAGTTTCATCACTTCTTGGGAAGTGTTGATAATATTATGCTCCACTCCGGCTGGGACAAAAATAGCAAACCCATCGGAAATATCATGTTCAACGCCATTTAATATGGTCTTTCCGGAAGCTGACTCAATCCTAATAAATTGATCCAGTTGATGGGTTTCGCTGCCGATCTCTTCGTTTGGCTTTAAGCTCATTACCACCAATTGGCTATTTTTTGCGGTATATAAAACTTTGCGAAAATTATCATTTTCTAGCGAAACCTTTTCAATATTGGTTACGTATCCGTTCATATTCATAAGTTTATTTGTGAATTAATAATAGAACATATATTTAATCTCCAAATGTAAATTAATTATTCTCCCGCCCGTTTTTGATGACAGTAACGCTGCACTCTGTCATCATGGCGGCCAATGCTCCTACTGCTGCCAGAATTGGAGCAACTACCGTACCAATGACAGCAAACGTAAGAGGAATCTCCATGATCACATGACCCTGCTCATTTTTTAAGATGATTTTTCGGGCGTTTCCGGCTTTGATGATTTCCTTGATTTTTTTAACCAAAGTATCGCCAGAAACTTTGAATTCTTCTTGGGTGGTATGTTCTTCTGTCATACAACTCCTTTCTTATTAATTATGTTGAATTTGTTTAGTGGTTAACAGTGATAGCAGAGGTTTGAAATTGATTAACACTCGCTCTACATTATTATACGTGATTTTTAGATCAGCTTTGTCAAAAACATCATGGATTTTTCTTGCCAACCTTTCGGTTAATTGCTTTTGGGTAAGAGTGATTTTCCAGGTTCTAGAGTCTGCCTTATTAATTTTAATAATTCTGTGTTGGCAGTCTTCTTCGTATGCCCGTCTCGAGTAAGCTGTGATCATATGATACAGTTCGCTCTGTAAATGTTTTGGGACGTTTTCCAGAACGATTTCCCCCTCATAGCTATTATCCTCAGCCATTTTACAGGCAGGGCAATGCACTTGCCATAATAGTTTTGGTCTGGCAATTTTATGCTTAATTAAAGAGTTTATATGATGCCAAGACTTGTTAAAATAAACCGCACCACATTCACCGCATACACCATAGTTGCTTAATGCTGGCCTAGGTAGCTTGCTTCGTTCTTGGTAGAGCATAATATCGTGTGGATTTTTAAACATCTTTTTCATAACTTTAGATATTAATTACGAAGCCGGTAGTCATTATATGTCATGGTGGGTAACTGGGTTCGTTGCCAGTCGTAGCTGTTGATTGGTACCACTAAATAATCCTGACCGCCATTGTTTATAAAGATATCGTAAGTAGGAATTGGAATCAGACCGTTTTCGTGAACAAAGTAAATGGTTTGTCCACTTACCACCCAAGTGCCCCAAGGATGGCTGGAATTAGAATTGTCAATTACATAACTTACAGGCATATTGAGATAATTTACGATCATGGCATCTGAGAAATGATATCCTAAGCCTAAAAAGGCGGCCTCATTACTAAATCCATACAGAGTATTTTTATATACTTGATAGATAGTACCATTGTTATTTAAGAGCTGGCCATTAGCATAGGTAGAAGAGCCGTATACCCGGCCGGTTACTGTAACGTAAAGTGTGCCACAACCAGAGTAACCAGACTGACAGATAGTTAAAGTACTGTTTCCGTTAGCTTGGCCATACAAACTAAGAGTAGAACCGCTGATGCTTGCCGTTACCACGCTTGAATTGCTATTGTTGGACACGTAGAAATTTCCATAGTAATTATTTGAAGAATAGATGTTCACTGATGTAGTCTGCCAAATTTGCACCGATGGGTTGCTATTACTAAAGGAGATAGTATTGTTATTCCAATTTCCATTTACAGTGACATATATAGTTCCAGACCATGCGAGACTGCTGTGTGTGACTGTGATACTTGCCGAGCCGCTCTGGTAAGCATAAAGATTTAATACCGTACCAGAAATGCTAGCTGACACTGCATTTGAATTACTGTTAGAAGAAACATAATAAGCATTATTATATTCCGGTCCATAATAACCAGAGCTACTGCTATTAATGGATACAGCTAAACTTTGCCCAATATTCATGGTAGGGCTGGTTGGATTAAACCAAATATTCCCGTTTGGATAGGGTGTGTTGTTATGATAAGTGGTAACAATGCTGGACTGTTGGCCATTGATGACTACATAAGATTCCCGAACAAAGCCCGGATTAAATGTTCCCACACTAATTGGGCTACTATAGTATCCGCTCCAGTCGGTAAAACCGATATTACTGAGGATGGTCCAGAGTTGGGTATCAGACTGACGAGTATATAATGATACGCTTTGATATGGGTCAGCGCCGCTAATCGTGACTTGCAAGTTAGAATTATCAATCGAGTAAATTTGCAAATATGGGGTGGACGCATACGCTAGGGCAGGTGTCAGCAATAAAATACTAGTCAGAAAAGCCATTACCCCTTGGCTAAAATATTTTGTAATAGTTTTCATAAAAGTCCTTTCTGCCTCATTGAGTAGCTTATCTGATTAATGAAATAATCATCTCACCTAAATAATAAGGCCAAATTATTAATGCCAAAATGCCTTTTCCAAAACTTAAATTTACAAAACCAATTGTAAATAGCCAGCCAATGAACCAGATCGCTCCCGAGAAAGTGTGATTTTCTATTTTAATTCTTTCCATATATATCCTTTCATATTAATTTGAAATTACTTCGTTGGTTGGTTCAATGCGGCTGCGGATTTTGCGAGCCTTAGGTAAACCAGTAAGTAGTAAGTAGCCTTGCCATTGGTTTGATCCCAGAGAGAGTTCCAAATGTTCTAAATCTACAAGTTTTGGCTCATCCTCAACCTCATAGATTTTGTACTTGCCTGTAGCAAGTACATAGCTTTCTTTGTGAGGGTGCTTTGAGAATGTCAGCAAGTTGCCGATTGTAGGAGCATACCCCCAGTGGTATCCTTGGCCGTCTAAATAGAGTATAATCTTGCGATCAGCAGTACCGATTAATTTATAATCACCTTTATTTATTAATTTAATCATAATCTTAAATTTAGTTAACTAATCTAGCTACGCCCCTTGGTAAACATTAAGCTTGATGGCTAGCACTTAAGTTTTGCTGAACCTCGGTCTCAATCCAAGGAGATACAAAAACAAGGGCTGCTCCAAGCCAGTACTGCCAGATTGCAAAAATGTGGACATCAAACCGATGGGTTACGACGAAGTCTAGAATTAATACAATAGCTACCCAAGCAATACCATAACCAGCCGCCTGCATACCGCTTTCTGCTTTTACATTTTGTGCCAAGAAAAAAGCGGCAATGGTTCCTGCAACGGCAACTAGACCATGTGCCCATAAGGTGCTCATTGAAGTAATTCCACCTAGAGCCCATAGGGTAACTGCCATGATTGCCCAGATAAGAAACCCAAATCCAATTGCTTTTGACCATGAAAATTTGTTCATATATTTAATTCCTTTATTAATAATTTTTTTCGACCTTGATAATTTTTTGAGGGGGGGCGTAGCTAGATGGCCCACCTGCATAGTTATCATCCACCTAGCTGTTAAAAAAGTCTATGAATTTTATACGAAATTTTTAACATAACAAAAAACGCCTCATACAGAAGGCGAATTAGATGCATTGGTGACGACAGAAAAGCTGCCGTCAATAGAATTATTTGAAAGTGCTAGTAAATTTTTTCCTTAGAGCTTCTACACGTTTGCGTTCGGTAATGTCATCGAGCATCTGAATATAGAATAGTCGACCTTGGTGACGAAGGGGGAGTATGGTCGTGAGTAGGTTAAAAAATTCCCCGGTTTTTTTCTTATCAATAATTTCATCGCTTTGAAACATTTTTTCTGACTTGAGCACCTTCCACATTTTTTCGTGAACTTCTTGTGGTGTTTTTCCGCTTTGAAGGATTCGCGGATTTTGTCCTTTAACTTCTTTTAGATCGTAACCAAATTGTTTTTCCCATGCCGAATTGACATATTGTATTTCTGCTCGGTCATTGGTAATCAAAACAGGTTGCTGGGAGCCATCGGCTAAGATTCTAAACATGCCGATAGTACTGCTGTCCATGGATTTGCGTTTTGTACCATTGGCTTGTTTAATTGCCACTAGCTCCGGCAGAGCTTCTTGGATTAACTCTTCGCGTTTGCGTAAATTCTTAAGTAATTTTTCTGGGTTTTCGGCAACCCAATATTTATAGCGTTTCATGACAAAAAAGTTCATCAAGCCTTCCTTTTGTAATTTGTCTACAATTGTTTGAACACTTGAGCGTGGCATTTTAACTTTGTCGGCAATGTCCGAAATATGCGATTCGCCCAAATGCAAAGCAGCGAGATATATCTTCGCTTCTTTTCCTGTAAATCCTAGTTGTTCAATGACTTTTTGGATTTGCATATGGTTATGATACCAAAAAACACCTGTAATTAACAGATGCTTTTTGATGGGGTCGCATAGTGGAGGATGTGGTAACTGTCATCAGAAATCTCGATAAGTCTTTTCTGATCGTTTTTCAATAGCCAAGATGGCGATATCGCTTTTGTTTTGTTTATAAATAATCCTAATATTGCCCTTCCTTATTCTGAATATATCTTTATATCCCTGCAATTTTTGGACATCCATACCCAAAAAGTTTCCAGCTAGGAGTTTTACAAGAATAGATTTGATCATGGCGCGCTCCTTAACGCTAAGTTTATTTAGAGCTTTTTTGATCTTATCCATATTATAGGCGAGCGATTAATTCATTGATATTAACTCCGCCTTTTTTAATTTCGGTGAAATCAATAACTTCTTCCCAATGACCTGCGTCGATAGGGGAAATTTTGAAAATTGGTTTAGACTTTTTTAGTACCACAAAAGATTGACCTTGATTAATCTTCTTTGTGTATGACTCAACGTTTTCCCTAAATTCTTTTAAGCCAATTAGTTTATCCATATATAGTATATTAATTGTGAGATTATCTTAAGTTTATCATAAGATAATCTTGTGTCAAGTACAAAAAACACCTCGCTTTACGAGATGCATTTTGATGGGGTCGCACAGTGGAAGATGTGGTCACTATTATCTCTTGACAGAAAGTCCGATTTGCTATATTATGGGAAGAATCGAAACTAGATTTTTAGGAGGTAAAATGAAATTTTCATCGGATGGTTTAGGTTGGGGAACTTTGGAGCATACACTTTGGTGTGTCTCATCTTATGGCTCCTGGGCAAAGAGTTTTGAGGAATTAAGTTTTCATGAATCTGCGCAGATTGGTCCCTTACGAGTAGGTTTATGCACATGGTCAAACCTTGCTGACGGTACCAGGAATTTGTCAGAAGTAGTAGCTTATGTGGGTAAAATTAGCAAAGGTAGTTTTGGTCTACTAGCAACAATCGCTAGTACCACTGACCCGACAGGGCTTGCGAAGACCGTTTTAGTTCCTTTACCTAAGGATCATTGGTGGCATAAGCGAACATATACCACAAAGAGATTGGTTAAATTCACAGCCGAAGAAGCTCTTATTGAAGCTCAAAAATGGGCTGAGAAACGCGTTGGACTAACATCCGAGCAGCAAAATTTAATTTCTGAGGCTTCTCAGATGAGTCAGCTGGGTAACGAAGTTTTGCAAGAACTCAATTTGATTCCGGATAATGAAGAAGATCTGATTCGTCTTAATTGATTTCAAAGTTCTGTTCTATCGGACAGGACTTTTTATTTTGACTAAACAAAAAACACCTGTTATTAATAGATGTCCTTTGCTGTGGTGGCATAGTGGAAGACGTGCGCACTGGAGTTATAATTACCATACTTCGTCAGGGGCTCCCGAGCCTTGGGAGGGAATTGGGGTTTTGGGAATGTCGTCAATAGGTTTATTACCATGTTTAACAATTGGGAAAGAATAATCGGTTGGGTGTGCATCTTTTTCAAATTTAGGATTTCTAACAAAAGTTAAATTTAATGAATCAATATATCCTCTTAAAAAACGGGAAGGGATGCGAGTCCTCTCTTGGTCTTTAATTTTAATTATCTCTTTTAGTTTTAGCATACTAGTAATCCCTTGAGGAAAATTTACCAAAATAACGAAAGGGGCATTTTTATGAGGCCAGTGTAATGCTTCATCGACAATATAGTTTGCATTCTCAGAAATAGATTTCTCAGAATCAGTCAATGGGGATGCTATCTCGCTTAAGCCATGGAGTGGGCTAGCTAATACGCCTTCTTCTAAAATACTGTCAGCCTGTTCTTTAGTTGTAGTTCCATGCCCCCATACAGCAGTCTTGTCTTGTAATTCAGCTTCAATTTCTTTTATTAAGTTATTTTTTAGTTCAGGATTAGTTTCTGTATGCATGAAAAAAGTTTAACAAAAAATCGCCATATAGTCGATCTATTACTGGGGTCGCAAGCGTGAGGATGTTTGGGGCTATTTTTTTGAATTTATCAACGCCTGAATTTGAGGAGTCATTTTTCTACACTGACACTTTTTAGCATGCGTAATATGCCATTTAATACGTTGCTCTGTAGTTGGATTTTTGGGCATTCTATTATTTAAATGCCACTCTTTATTAATTTTCATTAGAAGAGCGCCCTTTCATTTTACGCCAACCAATAAATAAAGGAAGTGCAAAGGTTAGGATGTAATACAAATAAACATCAAGTTTATAATAGCCATCCGCAGGTTTGAGAGCTTTCACCACCAAAAGATAATCAAGAATTATTGCAATGATGGTCCAGCTAATTGCAATAAGCACATAATGTCGAAAAGAATTACTACGGATCTTTTTATACAAAACCCATATTGTAATAATAATGCCAATGGGTATAATGACCCAGCCAATAATT
>CAYVOF010000012.1:0-25579 GCA_964453405.1 uncultured Candidatus Saccharibacteria bacterium
CAGTGCGTGAGCACTCTGGCGCTCACCGCGGCGTGGCCGTCATTTTACACGATGTTACTTCGGACAAAGCTCTGGATAAACTACGACCAGAGTTTACCGCCATGATGGTGCACGAGTTGCGTGCACCATTGACCGCTGTGCGTTGGTCTAGTGAATCATTGTTAAAAAATTTGTCCGGTGCTCAGCAACAGCTCGAAGCAGCTAAAGTTAAAGACAGTGTTACTAATATTGATATCGCTGCTACTAACATGTTAGAACTTGTAAATGATTTATTAGATGTTGCCAAAATTGAAGCCGGCAAGTTTGATCTTAATATTCAGGAATATGATTTGTCCGAAGTTGTGAATCAAGAAATTCAAACTTTTATGGCGCAAGCCGAAGGTAAACACCTTGCTTTAAACTTTATTACTCCTGGAATTACCAAAGTTAAGTTTGATAAAATTCGCATTGCTCAAGTGATCGGTAACCTGTTAAGCAACGCCATTAAGTATACTGACAGTGGGCAGATTGATGTTAATCTCACCGTGGATTCAAGCAAGCATGAAGTAACCGTGGCTATCAAAGATTCAGGTTTGGGTGTAAGTCGTGAGGACTTGGCGGTATTATTTTCTAAATTTAAACAACTTAAAACTTTTGACCGGTCTCGCAATGGAACAGGTTTGGGCTTGGTGGTGTCTAGAGGTATCATCGAAGCTCACAAGGGTCGTATTTGGGCAGAGAGTGCTGGCGAAAACCTAGGGTCTACTTTTTCATTTAGTATCCCACAATAATATTAGCCATCCAGCTGTGGATAACTTTTTGGCTGCCCACTCTTACCTTTAGAGGTATAATATATTTATATTAGTAATCAGAATCAAATGCTGAAAATTGTATGTGCCGAAGATGATAAAATGATTTCCACAGCCTTAGCAGAAGGCTTTAAAAATGCCGGTTTTGAAGTAACTCCAGCCTATGACGGGGAAGAGGCTTTAGCAAAAATCAAAGAGATTAAGCCTGATGTTGTTTTATTGGACATTATGATGCCTAAAATGGATGGCATTGCAGTTGTGTGGGAAATGAAGGCAGACGCAGAAATTGCTGGGATTCCAGTAGTAATGTTAACTAATTTAAGCGATCCAGATACGGTTAGTAAAATTTTAGAAACCGGTGTTACGGACTATTTGCTAAAGAGTGAACAGACTATCGACCAAATTATAGAAAAAGTTAATCAGGTTATGAGTCGCGCTAAATAGGGATAACTTATAATTTAATAAATTTACATGGATGTTTTTGCCCACACTTTGTGGACTAACGCACTGTTTTACACAAAATATAAAAACCAACGCAGGATGCGGTACTTAGCCGCATTTTTTGGTGTAGCTCCTGACTTAATAGGTTTCACTCCACTTTTTATTTATATGATAGTTTCGGGTAAGATTTTTCGTGGTGACCATTTTTCCACAATCCTTAGCAATCATTGGACGGCACGATTTGCAACCGAAGCTTATAATTTTACACACAGCTTAGTCGTTTTTGCATTCTGTTTTTTACTGGTTATGGTAATAGGCAATTTGTACAAACGTTATAAGAATGGCATCACCCAAACTTTTTCTTGGAAAAATATTTGGGTCTATTGGCCAATGCTTGGCTGGGCTTTGCATATTTTAATTGATATTCCTACTCATCCAGATTTTTATTCCACACCATTTTTGTATCCGTTATCTCATTTTGAAAACCATCATGGTGTGCAATGGGCCCACCCTATGTTCATGGTTGTAAATTATAGTTTATTAATAACCGTTTATATTTTGATTGCAGTTTATCAACGCAGCCGTCGCACTATAACCGCATCACAAAATTTGGTACAAGAGTATGCTGACCAAGAATAATTCAAAACTAAAACATAGCAATATACCTCAACTAATTGTAATTGCCCATAACATTCGATCTTTACATAATGTGGGATCGATTTTTCGCACAAGCGACAGTTTTGGCGTAGATACAATTTACTTAAGCGGTTATACTGGCACGCCACCAGACCCTCGATTAGCTAAAGTGGCATTAGGCGCGGAGCAATTTGTTCCTTGGGAGCAAGCTAAATCATTAGTAGTTTTAATAAAAAAATTGAAGGCGGCTGGTGTGCGAATTGTGGCGCTTGAGAATAATGTTAATTATAAAACCACTTTATTAAGTAAATATAGACCTAAGTTTCCAATGGCTTTAATAATGGGGGAGGAAACAAAAGGTCATACTAAAAAGATTCTAGATTTAGTGGATGACATTGTCGAAATTCCCATGCATGGTCAAAAAGAAAGCTTAAATGTATCCGTGGCGTGTGGGGTAGCATTGTATGGTTTAAGAAATAGCTCAAAATAAAAAAACCAATCAAACTGATTGGTTTTAAAAATACTATTTTACAAGCACTTTTTTTGCTTCTGTGATGTACTCAATCATAGCACTGATTTTTAAAAGATCAGTGTCATTATCTCTGAGTTTACCTTCGGCATCAATTGATAGATTAGGAAACTTTTTGACTAATGGAGCAATAGAACTAAGATTCTGAGCATGCAACCCTCCGGCAATTCCAATGCCTATTTTTTGGTCTAGGCCAGCAAAGTGGATTTCGCTCAGGTAATCATCAGTTTTTTGGAGGTCCATTTCTTTCCCATACCCTCCAGAAGGATCAAGGAGCGCGTATTCAATCAAATTACTGTAGTCGTTCTTCAACTTATTTACGAGCGCTTTGGGTTGATCGCCAACCTTTTTAAAAGCATGTTTGCTAATTTGCAAGACAATAGTTGAAATAGAATTAAGTCGTTTAAATTTTTCGATTTCTCTCGGATCTGGCCAGCAAATATTGAGTTGGAATCCTTGTAGATTTTGACCCGCTATCTCACATATCTGCTCCAATTCACTGGAGAAGTGGGGGTTGTGCGTATTGTAGTGCACTAGATTTAATATATCAGGTGAATCGAAAAGTAATTTTTTTATTATTTTTAACTCAGGGTAACGTTGAGGGAATTTACTTTTCCCACCCACGAGAGTTTTATGACTAACTAGGATGCCAATCATAAGTTGATAATCCTTTAGAGGGTGAGGGTGACTATCAAAACCAAAAGCAGCTACTTCTGCCACTTTAACTTCTTCAGTATCACAAAATCCGGTAACTCCAATGTAGGGTCTATTCATAATATTTCCTCCTAAGATTTTAAGGTAGCATAAAAGTATAGCTACAATTACCATCGGTGTCAAAATAAAAAAACCAGTTAATTTAAACTGGCTTTGGCGATGACTTCGGGTGTTCCTCCGATCAATTTTGGGTCAGCTTCTTTGCAGGCATAATATGGTTCTACTAGTCGAGCACCTTCTTGGGTTTTGGTGTATATCCATACAAGTCGCATCATAATGACTTCATCCCATGCAGTATGGGGATCATTGGTGTCTGCTAAATCAGATTCGTTAACAGTTTGTTGTAACTTATTGTACTGTTCGTCATTTATCCAACCATCTTCCTTGTAGGTATTGATTATGGCAAAACCGGTTTGCTTGGTCATAAAGCCTATGGATTTGCTTGTTTTGGATAGTAAGATAATTCCATGACGTTTACATTTAGGACAAAGTTCTAATCTGGGGTATTTGTCTTTTATATCCATGATTTTAACCTTTGTATGAGAGAAGATAATTTTCCTAGCAAAATGTTTTTTAATTTCTGCCCGTAAGGATTGGGATAAAGTCCTGTATTTTTTGCAGCTCGATCCATAGTCGATACAATAGAAAGTCCATTGTCTCTTGCGGCGTCGACAATACTTAAAGTTTTAATATTTATGCGTCGTCGTGCTCCTGGGCGTACTAAAGAATTTGCACTCTCTGTCATGATATTTCCTCCTAAAAAGTCATTTTCTTTTTTTAATCTTATCAAAATACACTTAACTTAACAAAAGGTAACTAGTTTATTGGCCACCTGTGGATAGCTGCGAAACATTTTCGTGGAACACTAAAACCCTCTTTAAACAAAAGGGGTTTTTTAGTTTCATGGTGTTCCACATCCTTTGCTAGATGGGGGAATGTGGGTTATAATGATTTCAAGTGGTGAGAGGTGGGGGTAAGTGGGGACAAGTGGGTGGATAAGTGGATAACTAAATTACAGATACACATGTTTATTGGTGAATACAACGCATCGATTGATGATAAGGCTCGAGTGATTATTCCAGCTAAGTTTCGATCTGATTTAAAAAACAAAGTTGTAGTTACCCGTGGGCTCGATAATTCGTTGGTTCTGTATACATTAGACGAATGGAAGAAGCTTGCAGAAAAATTGGCTAGTCTCCCAATTTCTACTGCTAATACGCGCGCTTTTTCTCGTCTAATGCTTGCAGGAGCAATGGACTGCGAAATCGACAAGCAAGGTCGCATTATTCTGCCGGGGTACTTAAAAGAGTATGCCAAGATCAACAAAAAAATGATCTTTGCCGGACTCTACACTCGCATTGAGTTGTGGAGCGAAGAACTCTGGACTAAGTACAAGACACAAACAGAAAAACAAAGTAATCAAATCGCTGAGCAGTTAGGTGACTTGGGGGTATAGCATGTACACCCATATCCCAGTTCTGCTAGACGAAGTTCTAGAATATCTAGAACCGAAACCAAACAAAAATTATGTGGATGCAACTTTGGGCGGCGGCGGTTACACAGAGAAATTACTTAAAGCTAATGCCCCAAATGGCCAAGTATTATCGATCGACCTCGATGAGGAAGCGCTCGCTAATGCGCGCCAGAAATTTGATGAAGTAGGGGATAGGCTTACATTAGTTCACGGTAACTTCCGCGATTTTGATAAGTTGATTACTCATCATGAGTTTGATCAGAAGGGAAGCATTAACGGCATCGTGGCCGACATTGGATTATCAAGCTTTCAACTAGATGAATCCGGTCGAGGAATTTCTTTTCAAAAAAAAGAATTACTCGATATGCGATTCGATACTACTAGTGACCAGCCTGATGCGCGATTCCTATTACATCACCGCACAGTCGAAGAACTTACCAAAATATTCCGCGATTACAGCGAAGAAAAACATAGCTATAAGATTGCGCAAAATATTGTAAAAGTTCTAGATAAGGCCAAAGCAGAACATGGTAACACCAGCGAAGTTCTAAAATACACAACAGACTTAGTAGAAATTATTCAAGACTCGCTCCCAAAACCGGAAAAGCACCGCTGGACTGACACAGCTCGCCGAATATTTCAGGCCTTACGCATCGAAGTTAACCACGAACTGGTCAACTTAGAAACATTCCTTCCCAAAGCATTTGCTTTACTAGAACCTCAGGGACGCCTGGCAGTAGTCACATTTCATTCATTAGAAGACAGAATCGTAAAAAATTATTTTAAACAGTTAGCAACCGGCTGCATTTGCCCTCCAGAATTTCCGATCTGTAAATGCGGACTTACACCGCAAGGCAAAATTTTAACAAAAAAAGCAGTCACAGCGACGGAGGTAGAACTAGACAAAAATCCTCGAGCTAAATCTGCCAAGCTGAGAGTCGTTCAAAAAGTTTAAAGCTTTACCTAAACAAAATTCTAAAATCAAAATAAATGTTCAAATCCGCAAGTCTTTCATTTTTAGCGCCTCGTGTAAGTTCAAAAACCCAAAATCGATCTGGTCAACCAGCTGTTACTATTAAACCAGCGACCATAACTTGGGCAGGTACTCGAGCTAAGCAAAGCAGTAAGTTGATAAAAGGTGACGCTGCAGTGCCCTTATTGTCAGTGATGCTGATCGTTGCGATGGGTAGTATCTTGGCGCTTCACTTGTTTTGGGTGAACACCTATTCTTCTAAAGGATTTGAATTGAAGAAAATTCAAACTTCTATTAATGAACAAACCGAAATCCAGAAAAAGTTATTGGTTAAACAATCTCTGTTAAACTCTACTGTTAGCCTTAGCGATTTAGAAAACACCGGTTTAGTACCAGTGACCAATGCGGAAAATATAGTTAGCAACACTTTTGCCCAGGCAAAATAGTAAAGTAACGGAATAATTTTTTATGGCCGCAGCGCATCAATCTTTTGAAAAAGTATTTAAATCAAGAATAGTCTCACTGGCTGTTCTTTTCATATTCTGCTTGCTATTGATAATTGGCCGTCTGGCCTACATGCAATTATTCAAACAAAACTATTATCAGGCTATGGCCGATAATCAGCGCTTGGGTGAGCAAACTATTCAGGCTACTCGCGGTGAGATCATGATTCAAGATAGTTTTACCGGTCAGCCATATACTGTTGCTACTTCGGACGAGAAAATAATGGTGTTCGTTAATCCGAGCGAAGTTACTAATGCAAGCGAAATTGCCGAAAAATTAGGTAGCATTGTGAATGTAGAAAAAGCTGTAATCGAAGAAAAGCTTAAGGATACCAGTAAGCATTATGTTGTAATTAAAAAAGATTTGAGCGATAAAGAGCAGGAACAGATTAAGTCAGCCAAACTAACAGGCGTTGGCTTTGATAAAGAAACTTCGCGGTTGTATCCAGAAGGTTCAATGTTGGCTCAGTTGCTGGGATTCGTTGGTTATAAAGGCGACAACAAGCAGGGTGTGTATGGTTTAGAGTTAGCCTATGAGAAAGAACTCGCTGGTACTTCTGGAGTACTGCTTCAAGAAAAAGATAACAGCGGTAGTTGGATTTTTGGTGGTAAGCGTGATCAGATTCCGGCCAAAGATGGTGATTCACTCTTACTGACCGTAGACAAAACTATCCAACTTAAAGTTGAAGCAGTATTAAAAGACATGGTCGAAGCCCATGCTGCTGATAGTGGTAGCGTGGTAGTAATGGATCCTAAGACTGGTGCTATCTTAAGCATGGCTACTTATCCGAGCTTTGATTTGAATAATTATTCAAAGGTTAAAGATTCCGAAGTTTATAATAATCAAGTTACTGTTGGGGCGTATGAACCAGGCTCAATTTTTAAACCTTTAACAATGGCCGCTGGTGTTAACGAAGGCGCAATTTCGGCCAGCACTACTTATACTGACACTGGTGAAGTAAAAGTTGACGGTTACATTATTAAAAATTCTGATGCCAAAGCGCACGGCGTTCAGACTATGAGCCAGGTTTTAGAAGAATCACTTAACACTGGAACAGTATTCGTAGAAAACAAGATTGGTAACAAAAAATTTCTTGATTATATTAACCGTTTTGGTTTAGGAAAAAAAGTTGGGTTTGAAGTTACGGAACACGCCGGAGATATCGGCAACCTCAAAGGTAATGTACAAGTTAACTATGACAACGTCAGCTTTGGACAGGGGATAAATACTACGCCGCTGCAGCTTGTACAATCTTTTTCTGCCTTAGCCAATGGTGGAGCCATGGTCAAGCCATATGTAGTTAAATCAATAATTAGACAAAATGGTAAAATTGATGAAGTTGGTAAAACCGAAAAAACACAAGTCATCACAGCTAAAACCGCCAGCGAAGTCGCTGCTATGATGGTTAATGTAGTAGAAAAGGGTCATGGTAAACGCGCTGGTGTGCCTGGTTATTACGTAGCGGGAAAAACCGGTACTGCCCAGGTTCCTCTTAAAGGTGGTAAAGGTTATGATAAAAATAACAACATCGGGTCGTTCATTGGTTTTGCCCCAGTAGAAGATCCACGGTTTGTCATGTTAGTTCGAGTTAATCATCCGCGCAGTGTTAAATTTGCCGAAAGCACTGCAGCACCAGCATGGGGATCAATCGCTGCCTTTTTACTCCAACATTTTAAAGTCGCACCCAATAGATAATTAAGCTTGTAACATACCAAGTAGTTTTATCGATATTGACAATAGCTGTAAATAGGTTACAGTTAAGGCGCAGGAAGCTCGCGCGTAAATTTTTTTGATAGGAGGTCAGAAAAATGAAAAAGCAGTATCAGCCTGGCCTTGGTGTTAAACCCAGGCCAGGGCAAATGAAAGTGAAAAAACGAACTCTAGGCGGAGGTAGAATCTGGATTATTCTGGATCGGCCGGCGCGAGGACTTCGCATAACTAACGGTAATAAAGCCGCTACTGATGTTATGGCAGGCCGATATCAGGCTAGACCGGCTAAACACCCTATTTCTCCCAGCCGAAATACTCTCGAGATATATGACAATGAGCAGAATCCGGCATATGTCGTTGTCGAGACTTTGCCCGGTCAGGGGGTTAATCTTACCATCGAAGATGATGATGGTGAAGACGTTGGCGAGGATATAGGCATTCCTCCATAAGCGCGATTAAATTAAGATCGCGCTTTTAGTTTTTTGTAGTTAAACTGTTCCCTTATCAGAATTTTTCAGTTACACTATATATGAAAGGCTGAAGGAAAACGTAACAAAAATGGTGACCCAAAGAAAAATTTCCAAAAAAATATTTTACTGGATTCGTAAATTAGTTTTGCTGTTAGTAGTGACAGTAGCTCTGGGTTTTTTCTCGGTGTTCGCCGTAATTGGAATTGTCTCTGGGAGTTATTTAGTCGCAGTCAATTCCTCTTTGCCATCATTCAAAGAAATTGAAAATCGTAACGTCCCGGAATCGAGCAAACTTTACTCCCGAGACGGCACTCTATTATATGAGTTCTATGGCGAATATAAGCGATCAAAAATCTCCTTGGATAAAATTTCTCCATCCTTAAAAAACGCCACTATTGCTATCGAAGACAAGGATTTTTACAAACACGGCGCGATTTCGATTCCATCTATATTCCGTGCTACTATTGCTAACTCTAAGACTGGAACTTCATCGCAGGGAGCGAGTACAATTACTCAGCAGTTTGCCAAGAATGCCTTGCTAGACCGACAAAAATTATACAGTCGTAAAGTGCGAGAAGTATTGCTCGCCTATAAAATTGAACAACACTTTAACAAAGATCAAATTTTAGAATTGTATCTAAACGAAATTCCGTATGGTCGCAACAGCTACGGCGCCGAAGCAGCGGCTAAAACATATTTTAATAAATCTGCCAGCGAGCTTAATTTAGCTGAGAGTGCTTATTTAGCGGCATTGCCTCAAGCCCCAAGTTATTACAGCCCAACCGGACCAAATCTAAAAGCTTTGGACTCACGCAAGGATTTGGTTTTAGAAAAAATGTTTGAACAGGGTTATATTACTGAACAGGATATGTATCAAGCTAAGTCTACCCAAGTTGCGTTTTTGCCCGCAACCAATAAAATTGTGGCACCATACTTTGTATCATGGGTGCAAAATTATTTAATAGATAAATACGGTACGGAATTTTTAAAAGAAGGTGGATTAAAAGTTTATAGCAGTTTAGACTTAAACCTTCAAGCTCTAGCAGAAAAAGTAGTTAAAGAAGGTGCCGAGATTAATAAAACTAAATACAACGCTTACAATGCCGCGTTGGTGGCAGTTGATCCTACTACTAATAAAGTCGTAGCCATGGCAGGTGGTAAAGATTACTTTGCTGCGCCAGAACCAGCTGGTTGCAAACCCGGGAAGAGCTGTAAATTTGAACCGAATGTCAACGTTGCTGCAAGTAATCGTCAGCCGGGGAGTAGTTTTAAGCCCTATGCTTATTTAACCGCATTCAAGCCAGAATTTGGCTATACACCGCTATCTAAAGTGCTGGACGTGCCAACTGTGTTTGGTATTGCTGGCGGTAAGCCGTATATTCCTCAGGATTATGATGGCGGCGCACGGGGGTTGGTAACTATTCGTAAAGCCTTAGCGGGCAGTTTGAACATCCCAGCAGTGGCCACTTTAAATGCTGTTGGCGTTGATAATGTTGTAGCTACAGCCAAAAGTTTAGGAATTACTTCGCCAATGAAGAATTGTGGTTTGTCTTTAGTGCTAGGTGGCTGCGAAGTTAAATTGGTTGATCACGTTACAGCATTTTCGGTATTAGCTAATGGTGGTAAGGGCGATCTAGCTAGCCCATTTATGCGCATCGAAGATAAACACGGTAAGATTTTGGAATCAAGTGCTATTCAGTCTCAGCAGATTGTAAATCCAGAAGCAGTGTATGAATTAGTCAGCATTATGACTGATGATCAGTCACGGCAATATATTTTTGGAAAGAATAATCCGCTAACATTGCCAGATCGTCCAGTTGCCTGCAAAACCGGAACCACTCAAAACTGGAAAGATGGTTGGACATTATGTTTCACACCTCAGTTAGCTGTTGGTGTGTGGACTGGAAATAATAACGGTGCCTTAATGCGTGCCGGAGCTGATGGTGTGTTTACCGCCGCACCAATCTGGCACAAGTTTATGGAGCAAGCCATGGCCGGGCAACCAGTTAAAGATTTTGAAGTCCCAGCCGGAGTAATTCAAGTTGCTTATGATATTTACACCAACAAACCGGTAACACGCGATTCAAAAAATGTGCGTATGGAACCGGTGCCATGGTATGCGCTGCCAAAAGATATTCAGGTTTCTGCAGCACCTAAAAACCTGCAAAAGTCTTTGATTGGTCCGATTAGTTTGGGGCAGGGTCAGGTGGCGGGAGCTGTAACTATCGTGCCGTCAAATGTTTCGCCATAATTTTACTATTAAAAAACACCTCCAAATTATGGAGGTGTTTTTTAATGCTAGTTAGATTTTCGGTACAGATAAACTGCTAATGGCACAAATACCACTAAGATAACATCAATCCAAATAATTGCGTACCAGATGTCGGGTGTGGCTGGTTGACCGAGGGTTAACGCACGCACAGAGTTAACAGTTAATGTAATTGGGCTATGTTTAGCAAAAGTTTGTAACCAATGAGGCATAGTTGCGATCGGTACAAAAATTGAACTGGCAAACACTAATGGGAACACCCAAATAAATCCAGCAACTTGAGCTGTTTCTACGTTTTTAACTAACAATCCAATTGCGGCGGAGATCCAAGAGAAGGCAAATCCAAACAGTAAAGTTAATGCAATTGCTGCGACTGCGTGACTTAATGGTTGGTGAAAACGGTAACCAATAATCAAACCTACACCAGTCATTAACAGAATGGTAAATAAATTGCGTAAACTGTCGGAGATGGTTCGTCCGGCTAGTACGGCAGAGCGAGCCATTGGTAAACTGCGGAATCGATCAATCATACCCTTAGACATATCTACAGCTAGACCAATTCCAGTTTGCATAGAACCAAAGATAACGGTTTGTACAATTACACCCGGTAAGAGGAAGTCAATATAGTGAGGATTGCTGGTAGCAATCGCGCCACCAAATACATATGTGAACAGCAATAAGAACATTACTGGTTGGATTGTCGAAAACACTAACAGCTGTGGTAGGCGAGTATAGTGCAACATGTTGCGCTTGGTCATGGCAATAATATCGGAGATAGTCCAGAATATACCTTGCTTAGCGACGTGAGAATTTTTCATTGTGGTATCT
This sequence comes from uncultured Candidatus Saccharibacteria bacterium, assembly GCA_964453405.1. GTDB lineage: Bacteria > Patescibacteriota > Doudnabacteria > UBA920 > UBA920 > UBA920. The sequence goes on from CAYVOF010000012.1 coordinate 11,337, forward strand.
GTCATAAATTTATTATTCTATTCTTGGGCAGTGCCAGTTAATGAAATAAATACTTCGTCCAAAGTTGGTTTACGAAGTTCAATGTCAGCAATTTCAATTCCGGCAGTGTCGAGCAAGCGTACAGCTTCGATCAAAGTTTGTGATCCATGGTTGGTTGCAATTGTGATGTAGCCAGAAACTTCATCTACAGTAGCAGGGGATTCGTTTAAAGTTTTAAGGATCTCTACAGTTTGTGCAGTTTTAGTTTTGTCAGCCAAGTGAACTTCCAATACACCGCCACCGATTTGCGCTTTTAGTTCATTGGCAGTACCTTCAGCAATTACCATACCTTTATCGATTACCATAATGCGGTCGGCGAGGTAGTCAGCTTCTTCGAGGTATTGAGTGGTTAACAAAATAGTCGCACCTTCTTTAACTAGGTTTTCGATTACTTCCCAGAGCTCTGCGCGAGAGCGAGGGTCGAGTCCGGTTGTTGGTTCATCTAAAAAGAGAATTTCTGGTTCACCAACTAAACTTGCGGCAAGATCTAGACGACGGCGCATACCACCAGAATAAGTTTTGGTAGTTCGGTTTGCAGCGTCGGTTAAAGAGAACTGCTCCAATAGTTTAGTGCTACGGCTAGCGATTTCTGCCTTAGGAAGATGATAAAGTTTGCCAACAAGCTCTAAATTTTCGCGACCGGTAAGATTTTCATCAATCGCGGCATATTGACCTGCTAAACCAATATAGTTGCGAACTACATCGGGATGAGTTGCTACATTTATACCATTAACCATGGCTACTCCTGAGTCAGGTTGTAGTAGGGTTGTGAGTACGCGTACCAGTGTTGTTTTACCAGCTCCGTTGGGTCCTAAAAGACCTAAAATCTGGCCTTTTTTAACCTCAAGACTAACCCCGCGCAAGGCCTCTACTTTGCCAAAGCTTTTCTTGATGTTCTGAACAGAAATTATAGATTCAGCTGTTTCCATAAGTAAAAATTAATAATACTCTTTATTTTACAATAAAAGAGCACTAGCGTCCAGACCTGTGATTTAAAATAAAAAGCACTGACTTTTTTGTCAGTGCATGACTCTTCTAGTTAGATGCTCCGGCTGCAATAACATCCGGATGATCCATATATTTTTCCCAACCAGTGTCGTTAAACCGTTCAAGAAGAAGTTTTTTTCTTTCCCCATGAGGTTTACCTTTTATCATGATTGGAACCATTTTTGATTGATAGATTGTGATACCACAATTATCAGGACCAGGATGTTCGGCGAATTGATCAAGATCCCAATGTTCTATAAGGAACATAAGATCTCTGGTTATTCCACCGTGACCATAAAGCTGGACGTCTTGCCCATCACGTGCTTCATAAATATGTTGCAGTAATAAATAGGCTCTAATTAAACCATCGGCTAAGCTTTCACCGCCTATTGGTCTAAAGAGTAAACTTCCAAAAGTATTGCGATGTTCTTGATGAAAGGGGAACCCGGTTTCTACCTCTTCATCAATCATGTCGTACGTGTAACCTGGATCTCTTTCCCGTAAAAAGATATTATGGCGTCTTTCGATCCATTGCCTTTCTTCTTCTGTATAAGCGCTAAGTGCACCATCGGCAGTTTGCTGAGTACGAGCGTAGAATGAATCGTAGGCATAATCTGGTACATCAAAATTTTCACGTAGGTAAATTCCTGCTGCACGGGCTTGCATTCGACCTAGTGGTGTAAGGTCAATCTTGTGATCTCCAATACCACGAATATGTCTTCGAGATTCATCACTAGGGAAGTGAACATTCCCTTGTTTTGCTTCATTGCGCAGAGATTCACCATGGCGAATTATAAATAGTCGATTTGGTCGACCAGAATTTGCGGACATATATTTTTCCTTCTATATATAAGGGTTCATCATATCATAAAATGCACGCATCAAGCAACATTGCCCAATTATATATTGACAAAGTGTAATTTTTTGTGCTATAATAATCCCTTACATAAAGGAGGAATTATGAAACAAGATAATGATAGAAGAATTAAATGGTCCGCCTCATTAACTTTAGTTAGGCACGCGGAATCAGAATACAATATTTTAAAGATGAAGATGGAGGCTTCGCCTATATTTCAAAAGTTTAAACGATTGTATGATGAGTGGGATAAAAATCCCGGTACATTGCCGAGTAGTGAGTTAATCGCTCTTGCTTTACAGGTTAAAGATGAATTTTCGTTAGGCTGTAGCGATCGCGATACTAAACTCACTGATTTAGGTATTCAACAAGCTATTGCCACCGGAAAAGGTTTGGAATCAGACATTGAGCAAAAGCCTGATATAATAGTTGTCTCGCCGTATTTTCGAGCAAAAGAAACCTTAAGGCTGATGCAAAAACATTGCCCACTGCTTCAAGATGTTCCAGAGGTCTCAGAAGATAGAGTACGGGAGCTCGATCATGGCTTGGCTCTGCTGTACAACAATTGGAGAGTGTTCTTTACTCTGTATCCTGATCAAAAAGCTCTCTGCGATTTGCTTGGCCCACATGATTATCGCTGGCCAAACGGCGAGAATATACTGGATGTACAAATTCGTACACGGGGCTGGTTTGATAAACTGATACGTGATTACGCAGGTCTGAATGTCTTTGTAGTCACTCATCACTTAACTATTTTAGCCATACGTGGTTTGCAAAATGGCTGGAGCGATAAACATTTTATACATCAAGACGAACATAACAAGCCTGCAAATTGTGGAGTGACATTGTATAAATGTCACGATGATTTGGGTAAGAATGGTAAACTCATGGAAGAGCGTTATAATAAAGTATATTATAACAATCAAGAGCTGGCCTCACTTCTTGCTAATCATGCCGTCGCTTAATTCTTGTAGACAAAATAAAACCCTGAATCAATTGATTCAGGGTTATTTTTATTTTGTCATTGTCATGCCTTGGGCTATACCGGCTACAAAAAACCGAGCACAAGCTGCTGGGCTGAGATCAGGTATTCCGGGGTTAATTATCGGATCTCCCACAACAATATAGTCAGCGCCATTTGCTATTGCAATATCAGGAGCGATGACCCGTCGTTGTTCGCCGTACTTTTGATTGTCCGTACGAATTCCTGGGGTAATTTTAAGTAAGCCTTTGAACCTCTGATCGTCACTGAGAAAGCCAACTTCATCTTTGGTGGCAGCACAAACTACTGCATCTACACCGCACTTCTTTGCCATGTCAGTAAATTTAAAAACTTGATTATGAGGATCTTTATTATAAAGATCTTGGCATTCATCGTTGCTATGGCAAGTGAGTACTGTGACTGCGGCAATTTTGCTTTTTCCTTTACTGGCTACCGCTTCTTCCATGGCTCGTTTATGACCGCTACAATGAACAGTGATAAAATCAACTCCAAGTTTAGCTGCTTCCGCCACTGCTTTGCCAACCGTATGTGGACAGTCATGAAATTTAAGATCTAAAAAAACTTTTAGTCCTGCAGAGAGAATTCGTTCGACAATTATTGGCCCGCAAGCAGTAAATAGTTGCGAGCCAACTTTGAACATTCCGACTTCATCTTTTAGGTTATAAACCAAATCGATTGCTTGGTCAGGGTTGCTTATATCCAAGGCTACAATGAGCCTATTTTTTGGGTTCATTTTAATTCCTCCTATTTTATAACGAATTCTAAGTATATAGAAAAAATAGGTTTTTGGCAAGACTTAATATAATTCACAACAAAAAACAGCCTTAATTAAGGCTGTTTTAAGCTTTTATAATTAAATTATCGCTTTTGCATCGCTGCAACACATTGTTCTTTAGCAGAGCCGGTTAACCCTGCACAAACGGTGTCGGCGTTCATCATGGTGTTTGCCCCTGCTGACGTAGAGCTAGAGTCAGAAGCCGCTGGTATAACCGGCATATTGAATTCTTTAAACTCTACATTTGATGGGGTGACAAACATCGAACTGTCGCTAGACCAACCACTACACTTAAAGTCATAGTTTTTATTTGGGTCTACAGTCTGGGTTTGGCTTTGTGCAGCTTTTAAATCATCTCCATTAATAGCTGTTTTAAAGCCGGTGCTAGAACCATCAAACCACACGTAGCTTGTGGTGCCATCAGAGATCATATGAGTAGTGGTGCTTTTACCACTAACAGTTGCAGTGATGTCGCCGCGGCTCTTGCCATTGGCAATGTAAAATGTGCCAGTTCCGGTTGAGTCATTTTCATTCATAGAAAAAGTACACTTCTGACTTTTACCCGAACTCATTAAAGATTTTAATGACAAATTGCTTTGTTCTGAGTCTTCCATTTTTGCAGATTCAGAACTACCTTTTGTTGCGGTGTCGTCAGACTTCTTGTTCATCAACAAAAAAGCGCCACCGGCAATCACAACGATTGCTACTATAATACCAATTGTTTTATTCATGGTTGTGAAAGTTAATTGTTTTAACTAATATATTTATTATATCAATTATGAATGAAAATTAAAGCCGCTTTCTGTGAAGGCGGCTCGTTGTTACACCATTAACTTAAGGCAAGTATCATCATCAAGCTCGCGGGTAATAGTCCCTTGGAGTATTCTGATATACACTTCCAAAGTAGGGCCAACTTCTAAAGAATTAATGTGCCCGCTAATGGTTTCTATGTTTTTACCACCAAATGATCCATGAATATGAATCATTTGATCATTTATATATAAACCAACATTACCAGTGATTCCAACAACTTCTAATTTCGCATTTTTTTTATCGATGTCGTGGTTCTCATATTTTTTGCTCGTATCATTAAAATAGGCCAGTTGTAGTTTTTGACACGCGCCAAGTGCATTGATCCAACCAGCCGTGATATTATTGTCTTTACAAAAAGCTGTAATGCCAGTGACAGCTTCTTCGCCACGAATAAATTTTAATATGCAATCAGTTTTGTCTTTATAAATTATTTTCATAAGCACTCCTTATTTTTATTGTATCAAAAAACCGCCTCGTTGTAGAGGCGGTTGAACTTATTAGCGTATCGCTTGGTAATTTCGCTGTTTATGAGCGAACACGATTTGCCATAAGTCTAACTCCTGTGAACGAAACCCACCGGCGCAAAATAGTAGGTAATAGTCCCACATTCTTTTAAACTGACCGTTGATTTTGTCAGCATATTTAGCCTTAAGCTGTGGCCAATGCTTTTGGAAGTTAGCATGCCAAGCCATCAGAGTCTGGTCATAGTGCTCACCACCAAATTTATGCCAATCGAGTTGAGTAAAATAATTTTTACTCGCTCTTACAATTTGCTTTTCTCTTGGCACGACTCCAACCGGAAAGATGTATTTATGAATCCATGGATCCATTTGCCAGCCAGATCTCTTGCCAATAGTGTGAAGTAAAAATAATCCATTGGGTTTGAGACAACGTTTAGCCATTTCAAAATACTCATTGTAATGTTGTGGCTCAACATGCTCAAACATTCCTACTGATACAATGTGGTCAAATTTTTCATTCACATCGCGATAATCTTGGAATCTAAACTCCACAGGTAGTCCTTGGCATAACTTTTTACCTAAAGGTATTTGCTCTTCGGACACAGTAATACCCACAACCCGTACGCCATACTTTTGAGCGGCAAATTTTGCAAAGCTACCCCAGCCACAGCCAATGTCTAAAATTATTGGGCGTTGTTCGATAGGCAAGTGGAACACTGGTGTTAGACCAAGTTTACGGCAAATCAAATCTAGTTTGGCTTCTTGAGCTTGATCTAAATTTTTAACGCCTGGGGTCCAATAACCGCAGGTGTATGTGAGCCTCTGGTCTAGCATGGCTATAAACAAGTCGTCGCCTTTGTTGTAGTGAGCATCGCCGATATCAAAAGATCCGGTTTTACTGGCACTGTCAGTAAGTAGGTTTTTAAAAGAGTACGAAATAGTCGCAGGATTAATCAAAGCTAGTTTGTCTAGTTTAGCCTTGAGAATCTTATAGATAAAAATATCTACTCGATTACTGGTCCACCAACCTCGCATATACGCTTCTCCTAAACCTAGAGAACCTCGCCAAAAAATTTCGCTAAAGACTCTGTTATCCGCCACCTGCATGTCACCTGGATATGAACCATTGATAGCGATGCCGGCTCTTTTTAAAATATGTTCCAATAAAAGTTTGTAACTCATATTTCCTCCTAAAATTGTTATAACATGTGAATATATCAAATATAAATAGGGGAGTCAATGATAAAAAATCCTCTCGTTTGGAGAGGATTTTTAATGTTTTATGAGTTTTGTTTAAAACTGATTTTAAAACTGGCTTAGAACAAACGCAGCGATGAGCATACATCCTAGACCAGCTCCGGCCATGATGGCGATCTTGGTAGTGACCCATTTTGGGTTGGTTCCACCAAAGAGAACTGCAGCGATTTGAGTCGGTACTATAAAACCTACCCATAATAATAAAGCTAGAAATGAGATGGTCATGCCCCCAGTGAGGTAGCCTGATAATGATGCCAATACCCATGTAGTAACGAATGTGGATATAAATTGTATTACTAACGGTTTCCACATGTCCGCCATCATCTCTTTTTGCTTTTCTGGACTGACTTGGTCAAAGCCATGGATTTTACCCCATAGTTTGCCAAAAATTGGCATGTACCAAATGGCTCCAAAGATGAACTGAGCCACGGTGGCCGCTAACACTGCAATATAATTTATTGTCATAAATTCATATTAATTATTTGCTTAATTATAGCAAAAATTCTCTTGAATATTTATTTTTTTAAATAAGTTTTTTCTAAATAATCAATGACTTCTTGCTTGCCACTTCCACGAAGTAATATTTTAGAATCGTTGGCAATATTATTTCTGTAATCTTCAAGGTTGTCAATAAAGAGTTTTAAAGTGGCCGCATTAAGCGCATCCGATTTTACACCAAAGTTATTCTGAGCAATTTTATCGGCGTTCATGGCTTGCTCATAAAGACTTATCGGTAAAGCGTATACAGGTATTCCTAAGTGCATAGCCTCAGAAAGTAAAGTGTGCCCAGCTGTGGAAATTATTCCAGAACAATTCATAAGGAGTTTTTTAAAGTCAGAATGGCCATGCTTATACAGGAAAACATTGTTGCTGCTTATCTCATTTTTGAGATCTTTGCTGAAGATATGAAAGCTGGTTTCCGGCTGCCTTTTGAAAATGTTTATAAGCTCTTCCAAACTTTGGGAATACTCACGTTGTGAGGTTAGATAAACTAATATTGACCGAGGATCGATAGGATTATTTTTTGAATCCCAGATTTCTTGATTGATAATCGGCGGAAACATTAAAACTTTCTCACCATCTTCACGTCTTGCTACATCAAAGAAGGAACATGCAATCCGAGTTGCTGCTGTTGGAAAAAACATTTTTAAACGGGCAACTTCATCCATATAAGTTAAACCACCTAATTCTTTGGGGAATAATCCATATAGATATTTGCTTTGCTGATCGATGGTTACTACAGAAACACCATGTTCATAGCCATATTTAGCGGCATTAGGTTCGTAATCAGAGATTACTAAATCCGGTTTTCCTAAAATCTCTCTCGCTTTAATAAACGCGGCGTTATTAATTTTATCAAAATCCTTTTGGTTTTGTTCAAGTTTTGCTGTAGCCTCTAAGTCTAGGCCATCTTTAGTTCCGACATAAAAAGGAACAGCAACTTCCACAACGGTTACATTAGAATTACCTATAAAATACTTCTTAAAAAAGTTTAAACTGAGATCAAAAGCGAAAATAACAATTTGTGAATCTTTAGAAAAGTATTCTAATAGCGGTAATTGTCGCTGGGTGTGTCCATTGCCAATCCCGCAGACTCCGTACAAAATTTTTCTGGTCATATGTTTAGTAATTTATATGCAACGAACTGGGCAGAACCAATTAGAGAATAAACCGGTAGGGTTTGTAGATTTGTATATAATTCTTTGGTCAAGTTTTGTTGCGCACCAAGTGGGGGAGTGCCGATTAATATATTCTCGCTATTTATGATCACATCAGCATTAACAGTATCCAGAAAGAATGGGTAAACTTGGAATATTGCTTCGTTTGGAGGTAGTGTATCAAATACTTCTGAGTAGTCGTTAAGCTTTATTAAAGCAATGGCTTCAATTTTGGCTGGGGCTATTTGGTATGTACTTTTAGGTAAGCGGAAGATTCTTCTCTGCCAATATTCTGTTTGTTCGGCAATTTCTATTCCTTGAAGTTTTAATATATCTTTTCCTCGAACCGTAATGGTTTCTGTACCTGCTAACACTGCAAGGCCGGGACTAAAACTTACCAAAGTTTTGTTACCCGAAATTAATTTAGTTTCAGACTTTTTTAACATTTCTAACACTACAGAAGTCTTACCACTACCAGTGTGTCCTAAAATTAGAACTTGTCCATTTTTTCCAGCACAAGCTCCATGTACTGAATAAATTTTTTGTTCCAATAATTTTAATCGAACAAGTCCTTGTAAAACATGATAAAAGTAATCTGGAAGTTTACCATTCCATTGGTCAAAAAATTCCAAAGTAGTTTGGTTGAATCTTTGTTCGCTGGTCTCGTGATGGGTGATAATTAAATCTAGTTTTTCCGGTTCGAGTTCGAGCGGTAAAATACCAGGCACATAAGCTTGTAGTAAAAGCAGTTGCTCTGGATTAAAGGTAAGCAGAGAATCGCTTTCTAGCTTAATGGTTAATATTCCGGTGACAGAGAAATATAGCTTAGTCATGAAGGTTTTTAGAATAATAGTGAATGGCGTTCGCAGCTATTTCGGCTCCATTAGTGCCAAATAATTGTAGTAATTTTGTGGTGCGACTTTTGTCGGCACTGCGTACTAAATTGTAAGATTCCAGTATCAGATTCTCCAATATCTTTGAGTCCATATTAAGCATGGCTTGATTAATATTTTCTAGCACTATGAGTTGGTCTATAAAGTAATTTATTTTATCGCTAAACTCTTGCCAATCAATACTGCTATCTATCAATTCGTGCTTTTTAAGAAGCTCTAATTGTTGTCCCTGACTATCGTTAGCTGGCGGTAGCCATACCGTTGGTATGCCAAATTTTGCAGCATCATAAATATTCCCTAATCCTGGGGTCATAAAAGCGCACTTGGTATTTTGTAAAATAGATTTCATCTCTTCACGGGAAAAACTGCGGATGTTTGGGTCATCAAATTTTTTGGCTATCAAATCACTGGTCGCAAAAATTATTCTTTCATTAGGAAGAATCTGTCTTATTACATTTATAAATATCTCAGCATACTTTTCTGCTTCTTGAGCGGCGCGGTATGGATTGAGCAAGCCTCCTAAATTAACTAAAATGTGCTTCCCTTCGGCTCGAGCTACACTACTAGACACCATCGGAGGAATAATTTGGGTATTACTAGGAAAAGCGTGTGGCAATTGTTTGATGCGCTCGTTAACTCCAAAAAAGTCTTGCGCTAAGTACAAGTCAATATTTTTAACAGTCTCTGGAACTTCAGCCCAATACCAAGTTAAGGAGTCGAACAAGATTACTTTTAATCCTGCCTGTTTACCAAGGGCCGCCACTTCGAAATCCATGGCCGTTAGAAGTATGTCGTGTTCTGATAAATTTGCAACAATTTGTTTATCGTTCATACTGCTACAATCAACAATAAAATCATAAGGAAGATTTTTCTGTAGATCCAAAGTGTGGTCCTTGCCGATATAGCTGAGATGCTCAAAACGCTCCCTTAGTAGGGGAAATAATGTAGCGATAGCAGCAGTGGGGCCAAACCCAAATGCCTCGGCGTTAACAATTAATTTATTCGGAGATTTTTCCATAAGTTTCTTGACTATAGAGTAACTTGCCAAGTAAGTTTAATTGTTCTGGTTTTCTGGTTTCGGCCAATTTTTCGTAATTATTGTAACGAGATTTTTTGCTGGCGTGCATTAGTGCTTCGCGAACATTACTGCCGATGCCAGTATCAAATGCCTCTTGTCGATTTTGTACAAACTCAGGATGGTCTTCGCGCGCTGGACCGGCTGCCACATATGCAACATAACGAATGTCGTCGGATTTGTTTTCGGTGTTAGCGTGGCTTGTGCGACTGTCCCAGGAAACGATACTACCGGCGCGCAACGGGAAGGCTTGAGCCTGCTGATTTAATTTTTCAGCCATTGGGTCAGTACTCAGTAATTCCACAAATTCACCATGATCAGGGGCAAATCGGCCATATTGTGCAAACACAGAACGGGATCCGGGCACACCAACAAACGTTCCGCGCTCTTCTGGGCAATCCGCCAAAGCTAAAACTCCTTGTACTGTTTTAAAATCGGGATGGATCAAAGGATTTTGATCAACATGCAATGGCAGACCATAAGATTCCACGTGGTGTGGTAGTTTTACTCCTAGGCGGTCGTAGCTTGTCCAAAGTTCAACTTGCCCCCAAATTAGGACATGGTGAATGTAAAGTCTTATTGCTTGGCGAATCTGAGCTAATGCGTCATCATGGTAGACTTCAAAAAATCCGCGGGAAATAAAAGAAACCCCATTTGGATCAAGCGGAGTCTTATTCCAAGTTTCGGGGTTATCTAAATCGCAAAGCCCGTCACTAATTTGTTTTGTGATTTGATGCATTCGAGCAATAGCATGATGGCAGACTTCTTTTGTTACCACATCTTTACTAACTACAATTCCATATTTAGCCCAAGCATCCCAAAAACCCGCTTCGTCTTCGAGCGGATCAAAGGCTTGTGCAAAACCATTGTCATCCAAGGGATAAGGTGACACCTCTCCAATTTGTGCTCTGTAATTTTGATATCGTTCTGCTACTTGGGGATTCTGCAAATTTGCTCGTAACCTTAAAATTAACTCTTTAATTAAATTATCGAGCTCGCTGTGATCATTACTTTGCTCGATTTGCTTGACTAAATCTTTAATTTTTTGGTCTATAACCATACACTTCTATTCTAACAAAAAACCACCTCGTTGGGGAGGTGGTGGCTGTCTTTGCTACTTTCTAGCGATCACATTAAAAATGTGCCAGTGTTTTAAATTTCCAACGGCAGGTTTTTCATCTTTTTCAACTTCTTCCATTTGAATGATTTCCATATCAGATAACAAAGTTTCGACATCATCTTTAGAATGGAAAGACATATTGGGATGATCGATTTTCCAGCTATCTTTTGGTCCAAAAAACTGGCCCACAAATATACCACCGTCATTTAGAGATTTTTTGAGTCTATCAAAAACTTCCGAAAAAGTATCCGGGGGATTAAAGGGTAATGAGAATTGAGCGTTAACGATATCAAATGTGTCGGGAGGAAAAGTATAATCCTCAAACGATGCAGTGATGTAGTCAACTTTATCGGATGGTAGTGTCGCGTAGATTGATTCGGCATTACGGGATCGATCAACGGCAATCACATGTTTAAATCCTTGTTCCACTAAATATTTTGTATCCGTTAAAGGGCCAGCACCAAGGTCTAAAGCTTCGTTACGTTCTGTTGTAAAAGTTAAAGCTTTAACAAGCAATTGGCGGGGAGGCATATCCTTATTTTTTTCGATGTACTCTGTGTTAATCTGGTTTCGGAGCCGGTCGCGTTCGTTCATGTAAGTATGTTATCAAAAAACCGCCTCTTTGTGGAGGTGGTTTGGTTTTTTACATCGTAATCGTAGGATAGATGTGATCCGGGTTACGATCTTTTTCTTCTATATCTAGTAAGATGAAGCGCGGAGTTCCTTCCGAATTTTTTCCTGTAAATCTTTCTAAAGAGGTGGTGTATAGTTGCCCGTGATCGTAAAGAGCGCGGTAGATAATACGAAACTCATCTCCGTCTGCGTCAGCATCTTTGGCGATATCAACCACAAGATACCGATTGCCTCGGTAATGTTCATACACGCGATTGCGCATGACTGATGTTTCGAGTTTTTTAAATTCCATGTTGTTAGTTTACCAAAAACCCAAACCAGCACAGATAGATTCCTACAATTAGCATCACCGCGCCGCCTACTTGCACCAGATTTGATTTAACCTGATAGTCCGCGCCTTGGTCTACCCATCCAGGAACAATGGCAAACGCCAAGCCTTTGAGTAATAGTGACCAGCCAAGAAAGCTGATGATTACTTCTGGAAGAGTATTCCATGTGTTATGAAAGTGAATTTGAGCGATGCCCGCTGTGATTGCCACCATGGCAAACAGCAGCATGCTTAAGGTTTCTTTTTCTAGCTCTTTATATATTCGGATATAGTAGTTGCGGCTGACAAAAATTCCTAATCCGATCGCTACGATGGCTGGGCCCCATAGCTGGGCCAAAAACGTTGTTGTGTTCATTTTTTTGAAGGGTTAATTGCTTTGGTTTATGTGGTTTTTGTTTTTGGGCAGTTAATTTTATCCAATTCTGTTTTTGCTTTTTCTACTAGTTCCTTAACTTTTTTTGCTTTAATCATCATCCCGATACCTAAAATTCCTTCTGAAATTACTTGCTGGGAAGTAGTAATAATCTCTAGACTTTTTTTTGTCAAAATAGTTTGATATATAACTCCTAAAAATTTCCATTTGTTTTGTAGATTGGCAAAAACTGGGCTACCAGACGAACCAGGGAAAACTTGAGCATCAACTAATACCTCAGCCCTACCTTCATAATCAATTCTGGGAATACTTGCTATGATTCCACTGCGGAAAATAGGGAGGTAGTTTTTCTTATCATATAAATTATGAGGGTATCCTATAAAGGCAACTCTAGTGTTAGGTAGAAGGTCTGGTTCAGTGTAGTCAGAAAAGGTTCCCATGTCTATGCATCTAATATTTAACTGTTTATTTGTTTTCTTATTGACCAATTCACTCACCTCGGAAAGATTTATAAGTGCCAAATCAGTCTCATCATCATCTGGTGTGAAGTAACCATTTTCAAATTCAGTGATACTAAGCTTGAACACTTCGCCGATTAAAGGATTACCATTTTCGTCTTTTAAATGTAGGTCTATATTAGTTTGCGCTTTTTGTTTATCAAATACATGACGGTTAGTGACAAGAAAAATGTATTTATGTCCGCTAACGCAAGCTGGTATCTCAACCAAAAATCCTGTACCCATTGAATTTAATTCTGGTCTTTCTATTCGTAATGTAGTAAAGAATACTTGTTCTTCAAAAAACTCGAATGTTGGATTCGTCATATTAGTTTAGATATCTTATTATTAAATATAACAAAAAAGCCGCATCTCTGCGACTTTTCTTGGCTGCCCGATTCGGGATACTTATCGAACTAATTCGGCTAAAATAAAGGAAATTTACTTCGCAATTTCTTTGAGCAACTCAGGGAATTCTTCAGTGCCCATATCTCGAAGAGTATAATGGCCTCTGCCTTTTAATTCAATAATTCTACCACCTAAGATATCGTGGATGATCTTTACACTCTTCTTACCGTCGACATACTCGTTATCAGCGGTGAAATATATTATTTCTCCGACCTGATCTTTAACGCTTTTATCTATTTGATATTCATAGTACATCTTACGAGCCACATCATTTTTATCAGCAATTTTCCACGGAGCTACTAAAATAAGTTTGGCAACTTTTTGTTTGGTATCACCAAGCCAGCGAATAAGGAAGGTAGTACCACAACTATGGCCTATCAAAATATCGTTCTCGGAGACAGTATACTTTGAAAATTCTTTTTTGAACGCTTCATAATTAGGTTCCCAGGGTTCTGGCATTAATGGCGCGTAAACTTCAATACCTTTATTGGCTAATTCCTTTTTAAGCCAAGGCATCCAGTGTTTATCATAAGTCCTTGATTCGGGACTCATGGCCTTTTCCTTATTGGAAGGGCACCCATGAATTATAAAAACTTTCTTTTCCATACACGCAGCACTTGTTAATTAGTTTCTTCAAACATTTTTTCAATTTCATCCAGTCTTACTTTTTCTCCACGGTTTAAATTACCTATCATCCAGTCCATGCTATGAACAACATTCTCTTCGATGTGATCCCAGTGTGTAAAAGAGCGGTCGTTGTACTTACTTAAGAGATTCAGAATCTCTTGCACTGCTTTAAATAATTCCTCGATATCATGAAACATCACAGTGCGATTTTTTCGATCAACCTCTTGATGAGCGACCTCCTTGTTTCTAAGCTCTAGCAGGAAGCTAATTTTAGCTCCGTGCTGTTTCTTGATCGAGTTAATTTCGTTTTGCAAAGCTCGGTATTCTTCCTCACTAATTTTCTCCTTGATTTTTAATATCAGCTTCGATAACGAGAAGGAGTTTTCATATTTCGAGGAGTCAAAAAATATAGAAAGATCCATGACAAAATTTTTGTAAGT
>CAYVOF010000013.1:0-23677 GCA_964453405.1 uncultured Candidatus Saccharibacteria bacterium
GATTCTCTGCCATGCAAGTTCGGAAATATGTACCAAACCTTCAAGATCATCAAATTTAACGAATACACCGAAGTCTACAATACCAGTAATCTGGCCTTTAACAACGTCACCGATCTTAAGAACAGATAGGTTCTTTTGTAATTCTTCTTCAAACACTGCTTTTTCGGAAACAATCAATTTTTCTTCTTCTGGGTCTGCAGTAATTACTTGAACATTGAAGTAAGAGCCAACGTAGCTGTTTAAGATTCCCAAGATACGATTCTTGTCACCTTCTTCTACGCGTGGGTAGTGCTCGATGGATAACTGAGATACTGGTAAGAAACCAGTGACATTGTTAATCTCGATCATTAAACCACCTTTGTTAGCTGCCAAGATTTTAGTAGCCACAACTTCACGGGTTTCCATAAGATCTTGAAGCTTTTGCCAAACACGTTCGTGCCCAGCTTGGCGAAGTGATAATTCAACGTTACCATCTTTGTTTTCTGTTTCTACAACTGCGGCTTCGATAGTGTCACCAGGCTTAAGCGAGTTAAGTGTAGCTTGGTCATCGTAAAGTTCGCGACCGCGGACCACACCCACACCATAACCAGTAAGATCTAAGTAAACTTCATTCTTAGTTACAGAAATGATTTTACCTTCGATCATGTCGCCTGGCTTAAGCACGCGAATCTCTGCACCACTAGTGATCAAGTCATTCATGGTTTGCGCAGAGGCGTCGCCGGTTACACTACTTGGCACAACTTGTTCGCCAGTTGCAGCTGCTACTGGGGTATTGTTTCCACCAACACCTGCTTCTATAATATCTTCTGACATACTTTAAAACTTTCTTAAATATATGAGCAAATAAAAACAACGTCTAGACAACGTCGCGTAAATCTAAAAACTATTCTTCATATATTAATTATTAAACATGCCCATTACTTAGACTCACCAGGGGTTAAGATTTAGATTGGCGCTATTAGCGACCGGGGCATGTGCGCTGGTAAGTAGGGGAATTATAATATATAAGAAGGTATTCGTCAACCACTCTAGTGGTTGACTTTATTTCATCCCGAGACTATACTCTAGCCAGTAAATACTAGAAAATTTTGAGGAGGATCAAGATGAGCAAGTACGACGACATGCAATTAGCTTTTAAACTAAGGGATGAGATTCCAAAAATTCAAAAAGAAATCCAAGATGCCGAAACAAAGCTACCCAAATTAAAAGTTGATCTTAAATCAAAACTCGAAAAATTATCTGAGTTGATCAAAAAAAAGACTGGGTCCACGGGCGATTTGTTGATGGATTATATAGTTGTTAACTATAGTTCGTTCAATACAGAATTTCATACGATCTTAGAAAATATAGCACGAAAACTAAAAGGCAAAAAAAATGAACTATTCTTAGTTGTATTTGCCGATGCAGGTTTGGAATGTTTTTTGGGAACAATTTTTAATGAGAGTCTTTTGTTCACATGCGACTGTTCAACCCTGGCGTTTCCGATTCTCAAATTTGCTTATTGGAGTCCAAAGAAAAAAATCAGTGTTCACGACAAAGGCTCTTTAAGTTCCGAAACTCATAAAAATTTTGACTGGAAAATACAAGATTTATCGTCAAAACTTAAAGATGGTAAGACACCAATCATGAGAATATTTGTTGGAGACGGAGAAGTGTGGCAATTTCTTAAAGAAACAGACCAAGAAACTAGAACAAAATTCCGTGAAGCGCTAAAGGGGTTAGAAATAGATGACACCTACACTTGGTAAATTCCAAGCAAAGCCCTGGTTACAGGGCTTTTTATTTTGGAAAGAAAAAAAGCAACCAAAATGATTGCTTATACTGATAACATACAAGGTGTTCAGCTGTAGCCTAGAAGCTGCTCTTTAAGTTGAGAGATACTTTCTGCCTCTTTACTGGCAGTCACATATTCTTCAGCTACTTTTGCGTGTTGATCTCTGGTTCTCTGACAATTGTGTACCTGCTCAGTTGCTACATCCAAAGCCTCAAAGCAGGCTTTCACGACCTTATTCCTCTCATCTTTAAGGACTACTATTCGCTCAAGATTTTCATCCCACCATTTTCTAAGACTACGTTTATCATATCTATCCGGTATTGGGATACCAAGAACAGTTCTTATCCTAAACTGCATCTGTACTCTTGGTTGTAAAACTTGAGACATGATGTACCACAGTGCAATTCCTGGGATGATCGCGATAACCACCCAAATGGATATTGGTTGATTTGGTACATTACCATTCACTTTAGCAATAGAGGTAAAGTAAGCAATTCCACCAATCGCCCAAACGACAAATGGTACAAGTGCTAATAGGACCAACGCCCCAGTTTTAAAACTCTGTAAATACTCTTTCATAATTTTTCCTCCTTAACAACAAATAATGCCATAAAAACCCGCTAGTGTCAAGGTGCGCCTCCTCCCAAAAACTGCTATAATTTAAGCATGCAAATTCAATATTTCGGGCTTTCTAGCTTCAAAATTACTACTAAAGAAGCCACTATAATTACTGATCCTTTTGACAAGGAATCTGGTCTAACACCACCTCGCGGCGCAGCTGATATCCTCATCCTCGCCGAAAAAAACAACAAGCTCTACAACGCCACCTCTGGTATCTCGGGGGAGCCTTTTTTAATTAGCGACCCAGGCGAATACGATCTCAAAGGTGTAACCGTCACCGGTATTCCTTTAGAGCAAGACCCAAAGCGCTTCGTAACTGTTTATTTAATTGAAACTGAAGACATCTCGGTTCTAAATTTAACTCATATCCGTGAGTGGAATATTAAAGAAAACGATCTCGAAGACTTAGGTGAAATCGACATTCTGATTTTGCCAGTTGGAAGCAACAGCGTGCTCACTCCAAAAATTGCTTCACAAATTGTAAACGACATTCAGCCAAAGATTGTTATTCCTTCCCACTACGAAACTAGCGGCTTAAAACTTCCAAACGAAAAACTTGAAGTATTCTTAAAACAATACGGCTCTAAGTCAGAGCCAGTCGAAAAGTTAACTATCAAGAAAAAAGAATTAGTGGAAGAGAAAACTCAAGTTGTGGTTTTGGAACCACTTCGATAATAAGCGTGCGAAAAAACATATGCCTCAATTCATCGACAACATTCGCCAACAACCAGATCATCACAAGAACCGCATCATTTGGATTATAATAGCGATCGCAGCTGGAATACTCCTTATCATATGGGCTATTGTCGGCATTCCAAAACGTGAAGGCAGCACCACTGATGTCATAGATGAATTTAATAAAAATGTTAACGACAGTAAAGACGACCTTCCTAAATTATTTGATAATACAAAATAACCAATGGCAAAATCTACCCACACACCAAAAGCTGGAGCACCTACTGCAGGCGGCGAACCAACAACTCGAACCGATAACAACCTCGGCGTAATCAAACAACGATTCTTAGAAGCAGAAATGCAAGAATCGTATTTGGATTATGCTATGAGCGTAATCGTGGCTCGTGCTTTACCTGACGTTCGCGACGGATTAAAACCTGTTCATCGCCGCATACTTTATGCCATGCATTCTATGGGTCTCCGCTCAGGTGGTAAGACAACTAAGTCCGCTAAAGTAGTGGGTGAAGTTTTAGGTAAATACCACCCTCACAGCGACACCGCGGTTTACGACACCATGGTTGGTTTGGCGCAAACCTTTAGCATGCGCTATCCCTTGGTTATTGGACAAGGAAACTTTGGTTCTATGGACGGAGATAACGCCGCAGCTATGCGTTATACCGAAGCAAAAATGAGCCCATTTGCTGAGGCTATTTTAGAAGATATCGAAAAAGACACGGTTGATTTTCGACCTAACTATGACGCTACCGAAAAAGAACCAGTAACTCTTCCTGGTAAATTACCCAACCTATTACTTAACGGAACACTCGGAATTGCGGTTGGCATGGCTACTGATATTCCGCCACACAACTTAACCGAAGTCTCCGACGCTATTATTGCCGTAATTGATAATGCTGACGTTACCATCGACGAGCTAACCGACATCGTTAAAGGTCCAGACTACCCAACTGGTGGTATTATCTATGACCGCAAGGCCATCAAAGAAGCTTACACCACAGGTAAGGGCGGCATCGTGGCACGGGGTAAAACCGAAATCGAAGAGATGAACAATGGCGCGATGCGAATTTTGATTACCGAAATTCCATATCGCGTTAACAAAGCAACAATGTTAGAAAAGATTGCTTTGTTGGTTCAAGATAAAAAGTTGGACGGTATCAAAGACGTTCGTGACGAAAGCGACAAAGACGGTGTACGCGTAGTTATTGAGTTAAAAAAAGGTGCGCTAGCTAATAAAATACTTAACCAACTATATAAGTTCACGCAACTACAAGATACCTTCCATATGAACACCTTGGCGTTAGTGGATGGAATCGAACCGCACGTTCTCAACCTAAAAACAATTTTAGAAAAGTACATTGAACACCGCCAAGTTGTTGTTCGTCGTCGCACTGCATACGAACTTCGCAAAGCCGAAGAACGCGCGCACATCTTAGAGGGGCTTAAGACTGCGCTAGACAACATTGATGCAGTTATCAAAACTATTCGCGCTAGCAAAGATCGAACCGAAGCGCACGCTGCGTTAATGAAGAAGTTCAAACTTACTGATATTCAGACTAATGCTATCTTAGATATGCGTTTGCAAACTTTAGCTGGTTTGGAACGAAAAAAGATCGAAGACGAGTTAGACGAAAAATTAAAGTTAATTGCCGAACTTAAAGGCATCTTACAATCTGAGAAAAAAATCTTGGGAATCATCAAAGCCGAAGTTATCGAAATGAAAGACAAATTTGGTGACGAGCGTCGCACTCAAATTGTTGTCCAAGGAATCGGTGACTTTAGCGCCGAAGATTTAATTCCAGAAGATAGCGTGATTATTTCTACTACTAAATCAGGCTATATTAAGCGCCAATCTCCGGATACTTATCGCCAACAAAGCCGCGGTGGTAAAGGTGTGATTGGCCAAACCCTTAAAGAAGAAGATGTGGTTGACTCGGTTTTGTCAGCTTCTACGCACGATGATATTCTATTCTTCACTAACAAAGGCCGCCTGTTAGTAACCAAAGCATACGAACTTCCAGAAAGCTCACGTACCAGCAAGGGCCAAGCCTTAGTTAACTTCCTCCAACTAGCACCAGAAGAATTTGCTACTGCAGTACTCGCAGTGTCCAAAAAGAGTGATGGTCAATTCCTAGTTATGGCAACTCGCAACGGTACAATCAAAAAAGTAAGCATGGAAGAATTTAACAAAGTCCGCAAATCTGGTATTATTGCCATCAACTTAAAGGGCGATGATGAACTCCGTTGGGTCAAAACCAGTACCGGCAAAGATGAGATCATGCTATCAACCGAAGATGGTCAAGCGATTCGCTTTAACGAAAGCGATGTTCGAGCCATGGGCCGTTTAGCTAGTGGTGTAACTGGTATTCGCTTACGCAAAGGTGATCATGTTATCTCTATGGATATCGTTAATAAAGAAATGGAAGGCCAAGGCCGCGAAGTACTAGTTATCACCGAACATGGTTTAGGTAAAAAGACTCCGATTAAAGATTATAAAGTTCAAAAACGTTCTGGTAGCGGAATTAAGACTGTAAAAATTAGTGAAAAAACTGGTAAAATAGTGTCGATGTGTATCTTAGACAGCAGTGACGAAGACAAAGATTTACTACTAATCTCCAAACAAGGTCAAACTATTAGAACCCCGTTAAAAACTATTTCTACTCTCGGCCGAGCAACACAAGGCGTACGAGTCATGAAACTCAACGGGGATGATACCGTAGCCAGCGTGGCTGTTGTGTAGCGTTATCGGCGGAGCCACAAAATTTACACATAAAAAAGAACCGCGCATTTATTTGCGCGGTTTTTGATTAGATCAGCTCTAGCTTAGTTAGCACTTCTTCATGATTTGACCAATCATTATTAATTCTGGCGATCGGAAATAATTTAGTGGTTTCGGGTAGGTTCTTATTGTAAAGATGGTCAACAATCACCCAATGCTTGAATCTTACCTCGAGTTTATCAGCTGTGAGATCTGGTTTATCGTCAATAATAACATCGGCCGGAATTTGAGTCTTATCAAAACTGAATAACATTCTCTTGGCAGTGTAGTTTCCGAGGTGATTTCGAATCCATTTCCTGACTGCCTGTTTTGAATCAAACTCATCCTTACCAGGTAGAGGTGCGGTGCAAATCCTAATATCATGACCGAGGCTAGCCAATTTTTCATACACATCTAATCCTTCTTGAATTAAGGGAAGATTAGATATGAAATCACGTTGCTTCATATGATCCAAAATATGTTCTCTTGCTGGCTGCGAAGGTATGCTGTGCCAAAAATTCCAATCAACAACATGGGTTTTATCCCATACAATATCAGGAAATTTTGATTGTACAGAACCCACACAACCCCCAACAAAATCTGCCAAACAACCATGGACATCAAATAGAACCTTTTGCTTTCTCATTTTTCCTCCTAATAGATATACTAGTTTAGCAAAAAGTAGAAAAAAATCAACCCCAAACTTAGCTTGAGGTTTTAACATGCTTAGCAAACTCTTGCAACTCACTTAAACAATGTGGACAAAAACTGTCAAAGCCATGGACTACATCTTTGATAGCTGTGAACGGCTTCATTATACAATAATTCACATTACAATGATCTTTAGCTAAGTGAGGCCGAGATGTATCAAGAATCAAACCGAACAAATGACCATATTCATGCATGGCTAAGTTATACAACATTTGCCTGTCGATACAACTTAGACTAAAAATCACATTGCGATATTTAGCAGTAGCACCATTTGTTAGTCCGATATGTTCCTCAGGATGATTGGTGGGTTTATCAGTAATAAAAATTGTGTAATCCACTCTATTTATTAAAGCATAAACTTGGAGCTCAGATGTTAGTGTCTTAGTATTAAGCAAATTTAAACTTTTTTCGATCCGGTCTTCGTAGGCTCGCTCTAAATACCAATTCACACTTTTATGAGCAACTAGCTTGTTACCATTTTGGTAGCCGTGTGCCTTCCAAGGCCCGAGATCATGAAGCTCAAAATAAATCCTGATATTTAGTTGATCTAGAATATCCGTAAAAGCTTGGTATATAGGGTAAGTGGCCTCTACCGACACAGCAGGATCAGTCATAATATGAACAGTTTTCATACGGTATTATTCCTCCTAATAGATAAGTTACACTAAAAAATGATTATTGCCCAGATGGCAGAACTTCTCTATAATACATAGGTATTTGGAGCGGCACAGCCGCAAAATTTTACGGGCGTGTAGCTCAGTTGGTTAGAGCGCCAAGCTTATACCTTGGTGGTCCATGGTTCGAGTCCATGCACGCCCACCAGCGAATTAATAATTTAAATTTATGGACCCAGAAAAATTGCAAAGCCTGTTCGAAGACAAATATCAGCAAAAGTTAGATATGTCATATGAAGACTGGTTAATGAACGCCCCAGAAACCGAAGATCAGGCTTACGAAAAACTCCAAGAGATTGATGATGAGTTAAAAGAAATTTCTTCTCAATACTCCGACGCCACTAATGATGCTCGCGACAATTTAGAAGACGAACGTGAACGTCTTAAACTTGAATACGATTTAATCGAAGAAATGTTTGGTTTAGAATTGAGCGACCGTTAATTTACTACATGTTATACATTGTTCCCACACCCCTCGGCAACCTAGACGATATTACCCAACGCGCGTGCAAGCAATTAAGCGCGTGCGATTTTATAATCGCCGAAAATCCAGCACAGACACACAAACTTTTACAGCTACTTAAGCTGCCTAAAAAAGAGGTTATTCAGTTTGCTGACCATAATGAATTAAAAATATTAGATAAGGTTGTTGAGCGCCTACAAACACAAACTGCTTGTTTAGTAAGCGATGCAGGTACACCAACAATTTCTGATCCAGGTTTTAGATTGGTTCGTGCTTGTCGCGAGCAGGGGATTAAAGTTGTTTCGTTGCCCGGGGCGGCGGCGATTACGGCGCTAGCTGGATCAGGCTTGCCAACAGATAAATTTATTTTCGTAGGATTCTTACCTAAAACAGAACCTAAGCTGTTTAAATTAATAGAAGAAGCTCGAGCAATAGAAGCCACTTTAATTGCTTATGAATCTCCGCAACGTCTCATCAAAACTTTAGAAATAATTCAAAAAAATTTTAGCACCGCAAAAATAGTCATCGCCCGCGAACTCACCAAGCTGCACGAAGAGTATTTAACCGGCACCGTAACCGAGGTCGGGGCCAAACTAAAAGCCAAGCCTAGTATCAAAGGCGAGGTTACATTGTTAGTTTCATTCAAATAGCTATGTCCGGACACTCCAAATGGTCAACAATTAAACGATCTAAAGGCGCGGCAGACAGTAAGCGCGCGCTTATATTTGGCAAACTCTCCAAAAAGATTAGCGTTGCTGCACGTGAAGGCAATAGCGGAGACCCAGTACACAATTTTCGTTTACGAGTCGAAGTTGATAAAGCCAAAGCCGCTGGTATGCCCAACGATAATATTGACCGCGCCATCAAAAAAGGTATGGGCCAAGATGGTAGTGCGCGATTAGAAGAGGCGATCTACGAAGGCTATGGACCGGGCGGTTCTGCCTTCTATATAGAAGCAGTTACTGACAACAAAAACCGTACGGTGCAAAATATTAAAACAATGTTCAGCCGACACGAAGGCAACTTAGGCGGACAAGGAAGCGTGGCTTGGCAATTCTCCAAAAATGAAGAAGGTGAATTCGAAAGCAGTCAACCGCTCGAACTAGATGACGAAACACTCACCAAAGCAGAAAGTCTATACAACGCACTCGAAAATGACGATGATGTCACAGCAGTTTACACTAATATTGCATAACCAAAATAAAAACTTTTACTCATGATATATCTTGGCATCGACCCAGGCACAGCCACCACTGGCTTTGGGATTATTAAAAAAACCACCAATAAAAAATCTGAATTCGAGATCTTAGAATTCGGGGTTATTTCTACATCAAAAAACAATACCGATCAACAACGTCTTAAAGTCTTATTCGACGACCTAAACTTTCTTATAAAAAAATATAAACCTGATCATATTGGTGTAGAAAAATTATTCTTTGCCACCAATCAAAAAACCGCGATGACTGTAAGCCAAGCACGTGGAATCATTATGTTAACAGCGGCAAACCATAACATTACAACCAGTGAATTCACTCCGCTGCAAGTTAAAAACATTCTCTGCGGCTATGGTAAAGCGGATAAAAGGCAGGTGCAGTTTATGGTCAAACAAACCTTTGGACTCAAGAATACTCCAAAGCCTGATGATGCGGCTGATGCTTTAGCCATCGCGCTATGCACTGCTTGGGGAGAGTCAAAAAAAAGTCGAAATAGGGCTGGACAAACAAATTAGTTTGTGTTATTATTCTCATACAGTTCGATAGTTTTGAGCTGGGTATTTTTATAACTAACACTTTTGTACGAATTATTGTACTAAAAGTAGGGAGAACATCACATGTTCTTAGACGAAGAAATGACTGACGACGCTGCTGCAATGCCAGCTGCTTCTGACGACCACGCTGACGACGCTGCTGAAACTTCTCACGAAGAAGCTCCAGCTGATCACAACGCTGACGAAGCTATGCCAGCTGATCACACTGAAGGCGACGCCGTGTAAAATAAAACCCTCAATTTATTTGGGGGTTTTATTTTATCTGTATTATTAGCGCGACGCTTTATTTATTTAATCTTTATAAATTTCCGTTTACCAACCTGAATGATTAGGTTATTTTTTTTATCTATTTTGATAGTTGAATCTGTAAAAGTTTGTTGATTTAGCTTTACACCGTTCTGTTCTAAGAGACGACGAGCTTCGCTTTTACTAGCTGCTAAATCTAGCTGTACTAATAAATTAGTAGTTTGATATTGACCTGCCTTAATAGCGACTTCTTTTATATCAGTTGGTAACTCTTTGTTACTAAACTGGCTAATAAACTTTTGTTTTGCAGCCTCGGCCGCTTTAGCGCCATGATACATTGTAACTATTTCGGTGGCGAGTTCTAATTTTATAGTGCGAGGATTTTCACCTTTTTTTAATCGCTTCTGTTTTTCGGCAATGTCAGCCATAGACAATCGGGTACAATCAATAAAAACCTGAGTTAAACCTTCATCCGGCAAAGTCATAACTTTACCAAACATATTTTCTGCTGTTTCATTTAAGCCAATTCCGGTTCCCAAACTTTTACTCATCATTTTTTCACCTGTAACAGGATTGGTTAATAAAGTAGTAGTAATGACAAACTTTTCTTTATTTAAATAGCGGCGAACTAATGTACGACCAGCAAGCATGTTAAAAGTCTGGTCGGTGCCCCCAATTTCTATATCCACATCCATGGCCACTGAGTCATAACCTTGCATTAGAGGGTAAAAAAATTCATGAACAAACAATGGCTTGTTTTCTTTAACACGTTTTTCAAACATGTCGCGTTCTAACATTTGCTGTACTGTAAAATTAGCAGCCAAATCAGCCAGCTCTTCAAAATTCAATTTTGTTAACCACTTACTATTAAATTTAAATTGAATCGGATTTTTTTTATCTTTAAAATCCAAAATCTTTCCGATCTGATCTTTAAAAGTTTTTAGGTTGGCAAGAACTTGTTTTTTAGTGAGGCGCGTGCGAGAAGAAGTTTTATCACTTGGATCGCCGATCATGGCAGTAAAGTCGCCAACTAGTACGATAATTTCGTGCCCCAACTGATGCAAACGCTCTAATAATAGATAGTTAGTAGAGTGACCAAGGTGAACATAATCTGCAGTGGCATCAATCCCTACATAAATACGTAGTTTTTCCCCTGATAACAAGGCTTTTTGCACATCCTTTTTGGTTGGGTACACCGAATCAACTGAACGAGTCAGTAATTCTTCTACTAATCTGATTGTGGTGGAAGTGATTTTCATAAGTTACTAAAGTTGCAAAATTTCGTTAAATATAATTGAATTATAACATTTTTGGCTTAAATAGAAACCTTTTCGTATTTATTTCGATATATTTGGTGAGTTCTATTCTTCTATTATAATAGGGCTTCTTATTTTAGCTAAAAATCAGTATAATACAGATACAAACTTATGAAATTATATAACTTTTCTACAAAGCCACGAGATGATAAATCTTACGGTAGAAAACCGCGCAGTTGGTTTTCAAAAGAATCTTTAAAGAAGTTGCCATGGTCCAAAATTGGAACATGGTCTTTCCGTATTGGTGCCGCCGGAATTTTGATTGTGGCATTTTTGTTTATCTATTATAGTCGTCAGCTTCCAGACCCAAACCGCTTACTTGGTCGTAACGTACCCGAAAGTACAAAAATTTACGCCAAAGACGAAAGCTTAATTTATGAAGTACACGGCGAAATCAAACGTACCCTTGTTAACCTTGATCAAATTTCTCCGGATCTTAAAAATGCAACAATCTCTGCAGAAGATAAAAACTTCTATAAACATTCTGGTGTATCGTTCACTGGTTTAGCACGTTCGGTGATTATCGATATCATTCATGGTGAAAAACGCCAAGGTGGTAGTACTATTACTCAACAGTTTGTAAAGAATGCAGTACTAACTCGTGATAAATCTTTTATTCGTAAGATTAAAGAAATTATTATTGCGATTGAACTCGAAGCACGCTTTAGCAAAGACGATATTTTAAAATTATATTTAAACGAAATTCCTTACGGTCGCAATGCTTATGGAATCGAAGCTGCTAGTCAAACTTATTTTGGTAAGCACGCCAACGAGTTAAGCTTAGCTCAAAGCGCTTACTTAGCAGCATTACCTCAAGCGCCATCTTACTACAATCCAAGCGGACCAAATTTTGATGACCTACAAGCTCGTCAAAAATATATTTTAAATCAAATGGAATCATTAGGCTATATCAACAAGGACCAAAAAGAATCAGCTCTTAATGAAGAAGTAAAATTCCAGGTTTCTCGTGATGCAATTGTCGCACCACACTTTGTGCAATATGTAGAAAACTACCTTGCCGAAAAATATGGTGAAACTTCTCTCCAAGAAGGTGGAATGAAGGTTTATACGACTCTCGATCCTAAGCTTCAACAAATCGCTGAGCAGGCAGTAACTGATGGTGCTAAAAAGAATTTAGCAGCTAACGGCCATAATGCCGCTCTTGTTGCAATGGACCCTAAAACAGGGCAAATATTAGCAATGGTGGGTAGCAAAGACTACTTTGGTGAATCAGAACCAGCTGGATGTGTTCAAGGTAAAACCTGTTTATTTGAACCGAACGTTAACGTTGCAACTTCTTTACAACAACCAGGAAGTAGCTTTAAACCTTATGCCTATGTGACCGCATTTGGCCGAGACTATAAATATTCTCCCGCATCTATGTTATTAGATGTAAAAACTAACTTTGGTAACTACTCCCCAAATAACTTTGATTTAAATGAACGTGGTCCGATATCAATGCGTAAAGCCTTGGCCGGAAGTTTAAACATTCCTGCCGTAAAAACTATTGCTTTAGTTGGTGCGGATAATGTGACTAAAACAGCTCACGAACTTGGTATTGATGCGCCATTTAAAGATTGTGGTTTAGCTTTAGTGTTAGGTGGTTGTGATGTAAAACTTATTGACCACACCGCAGCTTATGGTGTGTTTGCTAACGGTGGTAAGAAAGTTGAAAAAACTGCAATCTTAAAAATTGTTAGCCAAGAAGGTCAGACCTTAGAAGAGTATAAAGAAAAATCTTCTCAAGTGTTAGATCCGCAAGCTGTTTATGAATTAGTTAGCATTATGACTGACAACAACGCTCGTACTTATGTGTTTGGTAGTAACTCTGCGTTGACTCTAGGAGCTGGTCGTCCTGTAGCTGCTAAAACCGGAACTACTCAAGACTTTAAAGACGGTTGGACAGTTGGATTTACACCTTCGTTAGTAGCGGGAGTTTGGACAGGGAACAATAACAATGTGTCTATGAAAAAGGATGCTGTATTAACCGCTGGCCCAATTTGGAATCAGTTTATGAAAAATGCTTTAGCTGGGACACCGGTAGAACAATTTAATAAACCTGATGGAATCAAAACTGTCACAGTTGATAGTGTGTCTGGATTACTCCCAACTCAATATACTCAAGAAACTAAATCAGAAGTATTTGCTGATTATGCTGTACCAACAAAATATGACAATGTACATGTTCCTGTAGAAGTTGACTCATTAACAGGTCTGCCAGCCACTGATGATACACCAGCTGATCGTCGTATTACCGAAATCTATACAGTCCTCCACAGTGAAAAGCCAAATAACACAGCTTGGGAACAACCGGTAATTGCCTGGGCTCTAAAGAATGGTTATAAGTATCCACCAGGAAGCGGCATAGAGAATAACCCAGATGGTGGTGGTAATGATAAAATCAAGTTTTTAAGCCCGTTAACTGGTGCAAGTATAACGAAACTTCCATTCACATTAAGCCTAGGCGTTGATGGAGACTATAATAAAATTGATGTTTCTCTTGATGGACAAGTAGTAGCTACTCTAAATAATGGCAGTCTCCAAGCTCAAATCGGCCAAAAACTGGCTGATGGCAACCACACATTAACTGCAAAGGTTTCGTATAGTAATGGCTCCTCAGCAACAAACAGTATTCAAATTAAATATGCTTTGGACGGCGGCTTGTCGTTAACTAGTCCAGCAGAAGGGGATATAATTTCATTCCCATGGAAGCTGCAGGCCGAAAGCCCAAACAGCTTGAACGGCGTAAGCTTTTATTACCAATCAGGAAACGTAATTAAGACCATAGGTAATGCTCAAGTTAGTGGCAGCAATGGCTCCTATAAGTACACTTACACATGGAGCGATGAACCGAAATCAGGCACTTATAAGTTATTCGCTAAAAGTAGTAATGGAACAACGAGTGCAAAAGTTACTTTCACAATCGAATAGATAAAAAACACCAGATTATTCTGGTGTTTTAATTTGGGGTAAATTAACCAAACTATTTGATAAACTAGCTAATTGTTCTATTGTGAGATTATAAAACTCCTCGTAAAAACTTTTTAGCCTGTGGTCAAATTTTTGCCACATAGGCACTTCTGATTTACTAATTGCTATTTGGTCCACGACCATTCTGGCTTCAACCTCTACATCACAAAGCAGTCTACCTAGATCTGTTAATCCTCCTATTTTGTCATCGAGTTTAGATTGAAGTTTTGGATGTCCGATATTCTGATAATGGTGAATTGCTTCCTCTCTACCGGCATTCCTGAGCCATAACCGAGAATCTATTCTTCCATACCATTCATCATCAAAGTGAAGTAACTCAGCCTTGCTTTCAGAAAGAGGTGTTCTAAGTATTTCGAAGTGCTTTAAAAAATGCATTGGGATATTAACCACTTGCTGATCCGAAACATACCCTATACGAGTCAGGTTAGCGGAACAAATAAAATTTGGCCCTGGATCTTTTGACCTTCCTAGGTATTCTTGCGTATCCTTAAAACCATTAGTTATTTCTAATACAATAAACTCAATATCAGCATCTTTTAATTTCAGACCTCTTTTGTGTAAAATGGCGTACTTGGATTTGTATTTCCTGAATCCATTTTTCTTTTTAAAGCCCATTATGGGTCCTCCTATTTCTTTTTCTATGATTTATTTATAATAAATCAACATTCAATGATACATGATAACTTTAAGTTAGTCAACGCAATTAAAAAACCACTCTTCATATTGAGTGGTTTTAAAAATTCTTAAATATTCATTTGGATACTGCGCTGTGGTTCTTCGCCAGTGCTGCTTGTAGAGATGTGTGGGAATTGTTCTTGAATATAGTTATGAACAAATTTTCGTTCATGTCTCGGCATTGGCGGAAGCACCACTGGTTCTTTGCTGTATTTTAATTTACTTACAGCATCTTTAACTGTTTGTTTGAGTTGCCACTGACGATGCGCGCGGTATTCATCTACATCCAGAGAGAAGCGAACTGGTTCGCTACTGTCGCGTTGGTGACGATTAACGATTGCAAATACCAAATGTTCGATTGCTTGCAAGGTCATTCCTTGGCGTCCAATTAGTAATTTAGAGTCACGGGAATTAATATGAAAAATCAATCCGCTTACCAAACTTTGTTCGTACTCCACATGAACATTAAAACCACCTGAAGACAACAAATCAGTGATGGTTTTTTTTATATATTCAATTGTGTCGTAATCGGTGTTCATTAGAAAATTTAATTTAAATTATACTGCGTCGATCACATTAGGCACTGGAGCTGCATGATTACGTTGTACGTAATACTGCTGACCAACAGCGAATAATGTAGTTACGATCCAATACAACGGCAATCCTGCGGGTAATGACCAAGCGATAACTACTGATACAATCGGTAACACATAAGTCATCTGGATGTTCATAGCTTTTGTTGTCATATCCTGAGCAGAACCGTTTGAGGTTGCAGGCGCTGACCATTTTGTAATTATCCTTGATTGCCAGAACTGCGCAGCACCTGCAAGTAATGCAAATACAATATTTGGGTGAGAAAGGTCAATTAAATTAAGGAATTTTGGGTCTAAAGCTCCTGGGTTATGGACAAAAGCATATAAACCATTAAGGTTTCCATGTAATGCTTTACTAAATACTTGGTACAAAGCAATTAAAATTGGCAACTGAATCAACACTGGTAAACAAGAAGAAAAAGGATTAACTTTATGTTCTTTGTATAAATCCATCATTGCCTTAGCTTGTTCTTCTTTATTATCTTTATGCTTTTCACGCAGTTCATTCATTTTTGGTTGAAGACCACTTAAAGTCTTTTGACTCTTAAGTGACTTGTGCATGAAAGGCGCCAAAACAATTCTAATTAACAAAGTAACAATAATTATTACGATCCCAATATCGTGAATTGGAAAAACATTATACAAACCTACTAGCAGGTTTAAAATTGGTCGATAGATAGCGTCTGTGTAAATTAAATTTAGAAATCCTAACATATTTTTATAATTTTATTTAATAGGGTGGTTAATTTGCGGAGTTATAAAGGGATTACATTTAGCAATTCTTGTTAATGATAACATTATTCCTTTAATTACGCCGTGATGCTGGATAGATTGAATGGCATATTCACTACAACTCGGATAAAATCTGCAAAAACCATATGGAAATCTTGCCTTTAACCAACTGTGATCTGGCGATAAAGTCTTTTGGTAAATTTTTATTAAGAATATTAGTATCTGTTTCATAAAACTAAATTAGTTTGGCTTTCTTTAAAGCAAATTCTAATTCCTGGCGTAATTCATCCGAAGTTACTGCAACTGCTGCGTGCTTTACTATAAAAATATAGTAACCAGGTTTAATTTCTTTAATATAACCATGAATCGCCTGTCTAATAACTCTTTTTAAACGATTTCGTACCACTGCACTTTTTGAAACCTTAGTTGAGGCTATAACCCCTATTTGGGGAATATCTAGGTCAGGCCGGTTTAATGATTTAAGAATAAATGATCGGCTAAAAAAACTCCGCCCCTTGGCTGTCGTTAGATTTACATCAGCTGTTTTGGAAAGGCGGTGTTTTTTGGGTAACATTCGTTTTTAAACTGTTAATTTCTTACGTCCTTTAAGACGACGTCGAGCGAGAACAGCTTTTCCGGTGCGGGTTAGCATTCTCTTGAGAAAGCCGTGAACGCGCTTACGCTTTTTAACTTTTGGATTATAAGTAGGTTGCATACTGCTAATTATATTGAAAAAAATCGGTTTGGTCAACCATTAATTAGTAGTTTTACCCAAACCCACAGCTTGTCCACAGGTTTTGCACACCCTTCAAAAAATATGGCTTATTTAAAGGGTTATTACCTGTGGTTTACATGTTGATAACTGCACTGGTAGAATAAAAAATATGAACAACCAACAGCTTTGGCAGGCCATGTTAGGCAGCCTAGAACTCACTCTTAGTAAAGGAAATTTTAATACTTGGTTCAAAAACACTGGAATTATAGAGAAAGGTGAAGATTATATTATTGTCGGGGTACCAAGCAACTTTGCTTTAGACTGGATAAAAAATAAATTTCATTCGGCCTTATTAAAATCTTTAAAGACTTTATCGCCAGAAATTAAAGAAATTCGTTATTTTGTTGGTAACTTAAAAACCGAAGCCGAAAAACAGGGGACTTTAATGCAGCGCACCGAAAGTACTAGTAAGAACACAGTAGTTTACAAAGAAAATTCTTTTAACCAAGTTGGGAGTTTGAATAAAACTTACACATTTGAAACATTTATTGTTGGAAAAAATAATGAGCTTGCTCATGCTGCTAGCCAAGGTGTATCAAAAAACCCTGGAACTCAATACAACCCACTATTTATTTACGGTGGGGTTGGTTTAGGAAAAACTCATCTAATGCACGCGGTGGGGAATAAGCTAATTGCAAATAATCCACGCGCGCGAGTACTCTATGCGACAAGTGAAAAGTTTACCAGTGATTATATTGATGCGCTTCGTCAAAAAAAGATGGACGATTTTAAAAAGCGTTATCGACAAGTTGATATGCTATTAATAGATGATATTCAATTCATTGCTGGTAAAGAACAAACCCAAGAAGAATTCTTCCACACCTTTAATGAATTGCGTGATAAAGGAAAGCAAATTATTTTAACTGCTGATCGTTTACCAAAAGATATTCCTGCAATCGAACAACGCTTAGTATCAAGGTTTGAATGGGGGATGGTTGCAGATATAGGAGCACCAAGTTTAGAAACCCGCATCGCGATTCTAAAAACAAAATTAGCCAAGTCTGGAATCACTTTGGATAATGATATTATTCAATACGTGGCTGAGAATGTAGTTAATAACATTCGCGAACTAGAAGGCGCGCTTAATAAAATTATTGTATATCAACAGATTGAAAACGGTCCTATCACTTTTGATGAAGTTAAAGAATTACTAGTAAGTATCGTAAATGCTAAGAAAAAGACTGTTTCTATTAGAAAAATAGCTGAATGTGTAGCTAACTTTTATAGTATAACGATGGATGATCTTATAAAGCAGTCTCGCCGCAAGGAATATGTAAAACCAAGGCAGGCTGCAATGTATATCACCCGTAAAGAATTAGGTAGTTCGTTTCCAGCAATTGGTGAATTCTTTGGGGGACGTGACCATACCACTGTGATGCATGGTGTAGAAAAAGTAGAGAAAGCAGTTGGCGCTCAAGATCAGATTAAGCAAGAATTAGATTTAATTTTAGAAAAAATTTATAGTTAAAACTTGTTAATAAGTATGTTGGTAAGTCTGTGTAAAGTGTGGATAAAGATGTTATAAAAACAGGATAAAATTTTTCTCAAGAAGTTATCAAATTTTATTCACAAAAGTATTAAGAAGTTATAAACAAAAGATAAATTATAATCATCAGCGTTTAATTAGATTTAAACATCTTATCCACTAATCCACCGACTCTATTACAACTACTAATTAATTATATAAAGAATAATAATGAAGATAATAAGCACACAGGAAAACTTAAAGAATGGATTACAAATAGTTAGTCGGGTAGTCGGCAGTAGTTCGACATTACCAATTCTTAATAACGTAATGTTAGAAACAGAAAATGGCTTGTTAAAAATTTCTGGCACAAACTTAGAAACCGGAATCAGTACTTACATCCGATGCGCAATCGAAGAAGAAGGTGGGATCTGTGTTGGTGTAAAAACAATCACTGATTTAATTAATAGCTTTCCTTCTGAGAATATAACTATCGAAACTGGTGAATTAGAAACCGCTATCACAACCGATAACAGTAATGTAAAAATCAAACACCTTTCGACCGAAGACTTTCCTTTAATCCCAAAAATTGAAGACTCTAGTGTGGTAAAAATGTCAGCACCTGAACTAAAAACAGCTTTAGATCAAGTTATCTTTGCATCCAGTACTAGTGAGACTCAACCGGAAATATCAGGAATTTTATTCTGGTTCGGGGGAGAAAGTGTTTTAATTACTGCTACAGACCGTTACAGATTAGCGGAAAAGAAAATCTCTTATCAGGGTTCTATTGATTATAAAATTATTATTCCACACCGTAGTGCGCAGGAGATTTCCCGCTTACTTACAGGCTTAACTGGTGATATTGAACTTAATATTACTACCACCCAATTAGCTTTTAACCTCGAAAATACTTATATTGTGACCCGTTTAATTGATGGAAACTACCCTGATTACCAGCAAATTATTCCAGATTCTAGTAATACAACCATTATTTTTGACCGAAATGACTTGGTTTCAGCACTAAAAACCAGTAGTGTATTCTCTCGTGGGTCTGGTAGTATTACTGTAAATTACGATTCCGATAAAAATGCTATGCAGTTAAACTCAGTTTCTCATGATTTAGGAGAAAGTAAAGTTGATGTTCCTTGTCGAATTTCTGGCCCAGCTGGTGAATTAGTGGTTAATTATCGTTATTTATCCGACTTTTTAAATAATTTATCTAGTGACACTTTGGTTATGAAAGTAATTGATGAAAATGAACCCATCACTTTTGTACCAGAAAACGATAACTCTTATCTTTATCTAGTAATGCCAATTAAACAACAATAATTTACTAAGCGAATATGCAAATCAAAAAAATTAATCTAAAGAATTTTCGTAACTACCCAGATCTAGATTTAGATATTACTCACGAGATGGTAGTTTTATCTGGACCAAACGCAGTTGGTAAAACTAATTTACTCGAATCAATTTATTTTGGTTCACTGTTTAAATCATTCCGTAACGATGCGGATTTTATCTTTTTAAAATCTACTAACGATTCTAAAATAAAAATTGATTTTGAAACTAGCAGTGGCGAAACAAATGAACTAGAAATCTTTTTAGAAAAGCGTGACCGAATTTTTGCTAACTTTAAAATCAATGGTGTAAAAAAGAAGCGTAAAGAATCCCAAGGATTTTTAAAAGTTGTTATCTTCGAGCCAAGTGATGTAGATTTATTTACCAAAGCTCCAGAAGCCCGTCGTAAATATTTTAATATGGTCTTGTCGCAAAAACACCCTGAGTATTTAGAACTACTAGGAAGTTATAAAAAAGCGATGACTCAAAAGAATCGTTTTCTACAAGATCTTAAACAAGGTAAGGGTGACGCTGGTGCATTGGATACTTGGAACGAACAAATTGCTAATTATGGCTCCGAAATAATTTGGTACCGAAAACAGTTTGTAAACTTTTTAAACCAAAATCTATCCGAAGTTTATACCAATATTTCTAAATTCCAACGAACTGTAGAATTGATTTATCAAACCATCGCCGGAGAAACTCAAGAAGAGATTTACAATAATTTTT
Organism: uncultured Candidatus Saccharibacteria bacterium; assembly: GCA_964453405.1. GTDB lineage: Bacteria > Patescibacteriota > Doudnabacteria > UBA920 > UBA920 > UBA920. Next base: position 20,320 of record CAYVOF010000013.1, read on the forward strand.
TACAACAGCTTGATAAGGTTCGTTCTCGAGAACTGGGTGCTGCTACATGTCTCGTAGGGCCGCACAGAGACGACTTTTTCCTGCAAAGCGAAGGATTGTTCCTAGTTTCATTCTCGTCCCGTGGTGAGCAGCGTAGCCAGATTTTAGCCCTTAAGATTCTCGAATTAGAATATCTCACTAAAGACGGTGAGTCCCCGATATTGTTGTTGGACGACGTTCTTAGTGAATTAGATGATACCCGTCGCACCTTCCTATTAAAATACTTACAAGGTAAATTCCAAACCTTTATTACTACTACACACCCACTCGAAATGGTTGGACAACATGTGACCCTAAGTCCGGCAGTTGTGGAAGCTGAGGAAGAGGTTTAATATTTTTACAACTAAAAACAAAGAGTACTACTTACGCTTCAGCTTCGCTATGTAGCTCATTCACTTCGTGAATGGCTATTGGGCTCAGAGTTACGCTTAAAGCAGTACTCTTTGTTTTGTTTGCAAAAAATTAAAATATAATCCTGGATTGACAATACTTGGTTTTTACTATATAATAAAACTTAAATTTGTTATATAGGAGGAGTAATATGCCAACCTTAGAAAAGGTAATTTGGGATGAAATTAATACTGATGGGACTAACACTAGACATTCCGGTTTTTTATTAACCGGTCATGGAATAATGGTTAGGAAGCAAGGTAATAATTTGATCGCATATTATGGTAAAAAATTTAACTGCCAGATTGTTAATATAGGTTTAGAACCAATCAATCAATGGAGTCTAAACTTTGGTACAGCGGCTATAAAGCTTGCACGGGCAGTTGAGGATTTCCAAAAACATCAAACGGAGTTTGAGAGCTTATTTGAACAGTTAAAAGAAACTGGTTGTATTTGCCCTAAAGAGTGTGATTGCGAAAATCCACCCCCAGATGATTGGGATGGGGTATCAGGTTCCTTTGGTGTAAGTGAAGAGTGCCCTATACATAACGACAACCCAAGGGTTGCGCCAGATTGTCCTGTTCATGACAGTTTTTAAAAAACTAAGCCGTAAATTATTGCGGCTTTTAATTTTGTTTAATATAAAAGTGCTTACTAAGCATTTTTTTAATTCTCTGAGTTTTTTTATAACTCTTTGAAATAACTAATCTCCCTTTGCTTTTTTGGTGTATTAAAGATTCTAATTGTTTTTGAACTTCTTCGCTATATTGAGTAGTAGTGTTATAAATTACCTCAACTTTATCTGCAAGGTTTTTATCAATCCACACTTCAATTAAAAAATCATCAACAATGTTCAAGTAATAATTATTTTTCTTGAACAAAGGTTGTGTCGACATATAATACTGACTATTATTCCCATCGAAGTCATTTGCAATATATTTATCTAAAACAGTAGTCCCACCTGTAGTAAGTAAAAGTTGCTTACCTTTTTTTACAACCGTTTCAATAACCTCTAAATCACTTTCACGACGTGCAATTAAAAACCATTCATGGGGGTTGTATAAATACGCAGGCTCATTAGTTTGTGAGAATATTATAAACTGATACAAAGCTTGCCACCAAAACGCATCTGTTTCTAAAAGATTATGAAAGTAATATTCAATCCGTTCACCATCTTTAATGTTTTGAAAACTGCCAGTTTCGGTCTGACCAGTATAATACTTTTCCTTTGCAATATTTAAATAACCCTCTAAATTATTTAACCAACGAATATTTAGAGTTGACTTCATTCCGTGAGACACTACAACTTCCGCTTTACGAAGATCGCGCAAAGCGAAATAAACAGCCTGTTTGGTTGTTCCAGGGCGTATGGTATTAATCTTATCTATTAGTTCAGTTGTTTTAATTGAACCACTCCCGAGAATGGTAATTATATATTCTTCTACTGAATCAGGGGATGTAAAAAGCATGATTAAAGAGTACTAAAAAAACATATAAAAGTAAAATATATTTTTACTAAATAGCATAAATAAGCCATATTTTTGTATTTTTTTGCAAGTTTTTGGTATATTATGTTCAAGCTAAGAATAGCGAAAAGGAGGAAAATATATGACTACTGCGATTATAGCCGCAACCAATATGGCTGTGGCTAGAGAGGCCTCATTAAAACGGAAGATAATATCTATTATTGAGAATGGAGAATTAGTGGACTATGAAGCAGTACAGAGTAAAGGTTGTGATAAGTGGTTTAATCGGCAAAAAGTTCTTTATTTAGAACCTGAAGATTTTGCCTTATGGAACAAAATAGAAAACCAGAGTCATACAACGATGTCATTTGCTAGGTGGTTTTCTGTTGGTTCTTGTTTGACTCTTGCTTTACTATTAATGATATTCCACACCATAGCTTGGTCTATAATTGCTGTACCATTAGCATTTGGGGTATATTTGACTAATCTTAACGAAAGTCAAATATTGAAATGGGAACAAGAGGAGATTGAGAAAACCACACTGCTTAAGAAATATGGTGGGATTGACTCAAGAGATGTCTGTCTGTCTGGTAAATGTATATTGAATGTACCGACTTATGTGTTGATGGCAAAATCAATAATCAAAAATGAAGATACTTTGGAGGATAATTAAAATGGCTGATAAAAATAAGTTTAATGGAATAAAACATTGTTTCTTGGCGGTGGGATTGTAATATCTGTCCCTTTAACACATTTGATATCAAAGGTATTTGAGTTTAAATTACCTACTTGGCTGCAAGCACTTTTAATCATTGTGGTTTTTATTGGGGCGATTGTGATGATAATAGGTTACGTAGATTTAGAGGAGGAAATATGAATAAAGTTAAAGAGGAAAAAAATAAATCACTGTTAAGTGAAATCTTAGTTTATGTTTCAGTATTTACATTAGGCTGTTGTGCATTGTTAGTTCTCGGTGCTTTTGTTTACGCGATCTATTTATTTATAGATCTGAAAGTAAATGGTGGCCCGATGTATTACACTATTGAATACCAAGAAAAAGTTTTTAGTAGTAATGATCCTAATAAGATAACTATTACTAAAGAGATTGATAAGAATGTACTAACAATTTTTGTGCACCATGGTTATGTCACTGAGTCACAGATGGAAAATATAAAAGAAGTCCTGGGTAATGATAGAGTCGAACTTGTCCAAAATGATGAACAGTGGTTTGTTATGTCCTATAGACCTCCTGTTTCTAAATCAATAACCGAATGTGATAAAAAGAGAGTCATAGAAGAGGTGTTAAAAACAGTTAACCCAAATCTTTACGGCCGAATATATGATTATCAACATTTAGAAGTTCGCTGCACACAGTAAACTAAAAACCGCGAGACTTATCTCGCGGTTCTTTATTCTTCTTAGAGAGAAAAACTCTGGACTTTAGTCCAAGGCTTCAGCATAAT
>CAYVOF010000014.1:0-23527 GCA_964453405.1 uncultured Candidatus Saccharibacteria bacterium
AACTTTCTATCTCTGTAATTTCTAAAGGTTTTAGTTCCATATGTGAATTATCGGTCTATACGGGAATTGAGTGAATTATCTGCCCCTGCCTATTTCGAGCCACAATAGCCCGTTTATACTGCGGTGGGGGCAGTTTAATCGTAAAGCTGAAAGGTATTAGTTTGGCCGTTTCTTCTATAATAGAATGTCTGGTTGTGTTCACTCCATACCAATTTGAAATGACATTTATAAATTTGTTATTAACTGATTTTATCAGTATTTAAGTAAATTATCCAGTGTAAGCTTGATTCCTCTTTTCTAGGCTCATTTTGATTGCTATGCTATATATATGAATCGTAGAGAAGGTTTTCCATCAGCGCCTCCAGAGCAACCAAATCAGGACGAAAAACATAAAGGCATAGAACCTGTTGAGTCAAAGTCCAGCCCGGATAGCGGTCAGCTTTACAGTCGCCGAGATTTTATTAGAGATCTTACCAAGACAGTTGTTGCTTTATCCGTGGGTGAGATGATCAACTTGAGGTCTGGTAAAGAAAAAGAGATTGAGCCTGTTCCAGGGGTTCCGTCTTTTATTTTTGAAAAAAGCTCTACTAATAGAGAAAAGTATATTCCTTCAGATATTATTAAATTGATAGATAATGCTGAGGAAATTTTAAAATCGGCAAAGGTAGAGTATAGCATTACTCCAGTTCCAACCAGCACATCCAAAACAGCAAAAAATCCTAAGCCGCAACCAACTCCAAAAGAAAAGGTTAAAACCGGTGTGATTTTAGCTACTATCGATTTACAGGCTCGTGAGGGTGATATTCATACTCTCAGTGTTGATCCTGACTCCAATATAGCAGGAAGTGTAGAAGATGCTGGCCATCAAATAGAAGTAGGTGATACTGCTATGGGAGTGGGTACGACTTATGATGTGACTGTACCAGAACAACATTTAGTTTTAGCGACCAAACAGATTATTACCCAAGATGGAAAGCCTAAAGAAGTAATTTATTCACCCTACTCTCCAGATTTAGATGTGCCTGTGGTTAGGTTGGAAGGATATAATTACTTAAAAAATTTGTTAACTAAAGCTAGAGGTGAATTAGTAAACGCTAAAGTTAAATCGCGAATTCCAGGAGCCAAAGAAGTGGCTCAATATGTACCAGAGAACATTGCTTTGATGCTTACTTTGGTTGAACAAATTGATCCGAATATTTTTGAAAGAAAATCAGCTAACCTTACCAAGCAGTATAATTTAACCCCAGATAAGGCCGATGTTTTGGCAGCCAAAGCCATGGCAGATAAAGCTTTAACTGTGGTTGGGCAAAATCGAAGTGTAGCTCGTAAATATGCTCGTAGTGACAAAGGTGCCTCTGGGCTGTTTCAACTTATGCCAGCTACATACAATAGCTTGCGTGATAAAGATCATTATCCAACCGTTGGCCTTAATCAAAATTTTGGTGATGGTGCTACAGAACATAAAAATGCAGCCAAGGCCGCCATTTTACTGCTCGACTCAGATTTAGCAGATGCAGGGGAGCAGAGAGCAGCCCTACTAAAAAATCCTACAGAAATGGGGAAGTATTTATCAGCTTGTTATAATGCTGGTGCCGGAGCAGTGAGAGAAAGTATCAAAAAATACGGCAACGCATGGGCACAAAATATTAATAAAGAAACCAGGGTTTATATTAGAAAATTCTTAGCGGTCAAAGCTTTGTTTGATGACGTTATTCCTGCTGTACCCGAATTGGCTAAAACTAGTACCAATAAAACTTTAGATAACCGCAATCGTTTTGCAAAGCGATTATCAGAAGATGTTCCAGAGAATCTAAGAGGGGCAGCTTCTTCGATTGTAAAAGAAAATGAAAAAGCCAAATTAGATCGCATCGAGTTTATAGCTGACATGGATCGATTGGCTGATATGGTAAAAGAGGGTAAGTTGGTACCATTACCAGAAAGTAATTTAATCAAAGTTAATCCAACCATAGGTCGTGAGCGTAGATTTTGTTTACCGCATACCGCTAAGTTTTTAAATGAAATGGCTACTGCCTCCAAAAATTATAATCCAAACTTTGAACCTTTAATGATTAATTCTGCCGTAAGACCGATGGATTTTCAAAAAGATTTACAAAAGAAAAACCCAAACGCTATTTCTAATTCTACTCATCCTACTGGCGCAACTGTGGACATCGCTTATAACGCTAATCCTTATTATAAAGGAATGAGCGAAACTCAAATTCAGTGGACAGAGAGGTATTTAATCGAAAAAGAGCAGAGTGGATTAATTCAGGCTACCGAAGAGCGTAATCAAACTGTTTTCCATATTATGGTCTTTAAAAAACCTGATAAATAAAAATATTTGACCATCCAACAGATCGGCGATAAAATTATTACGTAGCTTGGCTCTATTCTTAAGTGGCCGGCTAGACCAAAAATCTATCAAGAGGTGAATAATAAAATATGGCCGTAAATAAACTTTTTTCCATTGGTGCCACAATTCTTGACACTCATCCTAAACGCAAAAAACGATTTAGACAAAAACGTCGAGGCGCCAAATTTCTCACTGAAAAAGAGGAAAAAAATTCAAAGCCAGTTGATCCAGAACCATCAATTCACGACAGCTCAGGGTAATCCCTAGCACCCATTGTAGAGCCGCACAGCCATCCATGTGCGGTTTTTCTATTATGATATAATTCATACATCAGGGAGGAAAATATGGAAATAGGCAGGCTGGACCCAAACTATAAGCCAGTTACAAATTTTTTAGAAATGGTGGAAGAGTGCCAGAATCAATACCAAGAAAAACTCCGCCGTTTAGCCATTGATATCGGCAACTATTTGAGAAAAATTAAACACTCTTCGGGACGAAAATTTTTGTTTAAACTCAAAGAGTATTTTGTTCAATCTCAATGGTTTAAAAAAGTTCAGATTAAGGCTAATAGATTATTACTGTTTCGCCGTAAAGGTCAATTCGCTATTGTATTGTCCCAAGGCGACATTTATAACCTTAAGGCATTTGCCAAAGAAATTCGTGAACAATCTCAGAATAGTGCGTACTAATGCGCACTTTTTTAATTCATTGACATTTTGTCTATATTTAGGTAATATTCACAAGTATCAAAAAACAACCCTAAGGAGTGCCTAGTAATTTATGAATCGGTTTGAAAACTCTTCAAATAGTTTGAACCCAAACTATATTTTTTTAACCCACCATGCAATCAAGGATTTTTTTAAGTCCACCGATAAGCCCAAGCCTAAGTTTTTAGGAGTTCAAGATCTTACTGAGAAGCAGAGATTTGGTTTGCAAAGGACTTTGCGAAAAGTATTTTCCGAAAGGAATTACAACATCAAAAAAGTTCACAATATGCTAGACGAAGAGTCTAAAACTTTTTTGTCCAATATGGTTAAAAAAGTAAAACATGTTGATAATCACGTTGAGATAGAAATGTTCTCAGGTCGGAATATCATAAAATTTGCTTTTACCCTTGAAGAATTTGAAGCCATCTGTGCCTAGCGCACAAATATCAGCCCAGTACATAGCCTGGGCTGTTTTTTTATGATAATATTTGGAATATGAAGATAACAAATTTGAAAAAACTAAAGCCCAAAAAATTAATCGCCTTTGATATGGATGGGACTTTGACACCTAGTAAGTCAAAATTACAACCAGATATGGCCAAGGTTTTTGGTAAGCTCTTAGAAACTCATAAATTATCTATTACCAGTGGAGGTAGTTATCAAACTTTTCAAAAACAATTTTTACCATATTTAGACGTTCCAAAATCTTCTTTAAAAAATTTATCTATTTTTCCAACTTGTGGCTCAGCTTGTTATGTATATAAATCTGGATGGAAAAAAGTTTACTCGCTCAATCTAACTGCCAAAGAAAAATCAGATATTCGAAAAGCTTTTGCCAGAATTTTTAAAGAAATTAATTATATTCATCCGTCAAAAGTCTATGGAGAAATAATTGAAGACCGCAAGTCTTCTATGGCGTTTTCTCCTTTGGGGCAAGAAATTGTTACGCACTTAGGTAGCAAGGGTTTAAAAATGAAAGAACAATGGCGGGAAAAATATGATCCAGTTAGGTTCAAAATTGCAAAGTTGCTTTCTAAATATTTACCAACTCTAGAAGTTAGAGTTGGGGGAGTGACCACAATCGACATTACCAGAAAAGGGATTGATAAAGCTTACGCTGTTAAGCAAATGGAAAAGCAGCTAAAAATAAAGATCAAAGATATGTTATTTATCGGCGATGCAATCTACCCCCACGGCAACGATTACGCTGTGACTAAAACCCCAATAGATTACATGAAGGTTGATGGGCCAGTTGAGACAAAGAAGATTTTACAGGCCATATTAGAATCACACTAAAAAAACCGGACTAAAGTAGTCCGGTTTTTTCTTTAACTTCGAGCATGGTGCGTTGAGCAATCTCTTGAGCCTTGGATGCGCCATCAGCTAAGATGGTGGCCAGCTTGGCTTTGTCGCTCAGTAACTCAGCCTTTTTGTCACGGAAATCGGCAAAGTAATTTCCGATTGAATCAGCAAGTACAGATTTTAATTCACTGTATTTAATCGATCCGTCTTTTATAGACCCTCGAAACTGTGCTGCCACATTGGCATCGCCAAATTGTTCTAATAAGAACATTAAATTTTCTACACCATCACTGCCTTCTCCTGCGGTTGCAGTAACGGCTTTTTTTAATTTAGCTTGAATCTCGCTTGGCGTGTCATCCATATATACGGGATCATCACCAGTCTTGCTCATTTTTTTGGATGGGTCTCGTAAGCTCATAATGCGTAATGGTTTGCGTACAAATGGTTTAGGTTCTGGAAATACTTCTCCAAACTGTTTATTAAACTTACGTGCGATAATTCGGGATAATTCGATATGCTGAACTTGATCATCTCCAACCGGAACAAAATTTGGTTTGTACAATAAAATGTCAGCTGCCATTAAGGTCGGATAGGTGAGTAAACCAGCGTTTACAGAATCCTTTTGTGAGCGACCCTTGTCTTTATACTGCGTCATTCGCTCGAGTTCACCAACTGGAGTAATGCAATTAAAAATCCAAGCTAGTTCGGCATGTTCGAGAACGTGGTTTTGAACAAAAATAACTGATTTTTCTGGATCTAGGCCAGCAGCAATATACTCAGCCACTACTTCTAAAGTGTCTTGGCGGAGTTTTTTAGGCTCTCGCGGAACTGTTAGGGCATGTAAATCAGCCACAAAAAAATAGCATTGTAATTTACCTTCGTTTTGAATATCTACAAATTGTTTAAGGGCGCCAAGGTAGTTGCCGATATGCATTCGGCCAGTAGCTTGGACACCAGATATAATAGTCTCATGTTTCATATTGACATTTTACCATATTACGGGATAATATAGTTAGCAGTCTGCAAAATTTAGGAGCTAATAATAATGAGAAAAATTTGGATGGGGTTATGCCCTCAGTGCAAAAAAAGAAGATGCACCATTATTCTTTAATGGCAGGTTGGATAGCCATAAAGATTCATCTGGTAATCAGTGTAAAGGCACTTATTACTTTCCTAGGCATTTGCCTCTGGATTTTAGCACATTAGAAACGGGAGCTAGAATCAGGTTTAAATGGGTACCCGGAATGCATGAGCAATTTAACCCTTAATAAAAACGGTAGATCGTAATAACGATCTACCTTATTTTTTTATAAACGACTTATCACATATTCGAGAGTGTTAAATGATTCTTCCCAGTATGGTTTCATGGGACTGTTTGGTATGGCATCAATCATAGCTTGAAACATTACCAACCGCATTTTTAGAAAAGTAATAAATTCACTACGCATTAGAATCGGGCGGATGTGATTTACCTCTTCGTTAGTTAGTTTAGCGCAATCTTTACCGCCAGATTTGCAGCACAGGTCTTGATGAATAACCCATAAATCTCTTAGACCTTCAGGCACGTCTTCGGATAATAAGACTGCTTGAGATCCAATATCGCTCACTGCAAAGTAGGGGATCTGCGCTAGAGTAGAATCAAAATCTCTTGGCATTCTCAAGTATGCAATATGGTCATGATTTTTTGTGGTTGCCATTTCTATAGACGAGCCCACTACACTATCTATAAAACCAGCATTAAATGTGTTCATGATACCTCCTGATCAGCCTGCTGGGTTTTAGCCAGCTGTTTTAAGGCTGTATCTAAATACGCCATAGACTGATACCAGTAGATTCTGGATTCACCATGAGGATTAGCATGAACCAATCCGCGGAACATAGCGAGACGCATTTCTAGAAAACCTTTGTACATCTCATCATTGAATTGGATACCAACTTCCTGAATATCGTTTTTAGTGATTTCTGCACATTGCTGGCTCTTAGATTTTGAACAGGACTCCTCGTGCATAACCCATATATCCTGTAGCCCCTCTGGGACCTCTTCGGAAATAAAGTAAGTTATGTTATCACCATTGATATGAACAATGCTAAAATAGGGGACTTCTTTAAGTGCGCGATCAAAATCTTTTGGTAAACAATAGTAGTTAATTCCATTCGCCGTAGTCTTTAGACCTGTTGAAGCTTGGATTGCTTGTAATAACTCTATACTCATATTTATTTAGCCTCCTGTAAATTCTTTGTAGTATATGTGAGCTAGACATTTTTGGCAAGGTTTTGATAGAATAAGGCAAGTTCATTAGGAGGAATTTTATGAAAAAAGTTGAAGTTTTGGTTGATTACAAAAAGCCTAGAAAGGCCAAGTCCGGTGAATTAAAAGCACTAACTTCAGAAATTAAGAAGTTGGTTAAATCAAAATTGAAAAATAAGAAACGACTTCGTATTTATTCAAATCGTCTAAGGTCTGCCGCAAATCACAATCATATTTTTACCAATACTGGTGTACCGTTGTCTTATACGGTTTACAATCCTAAATTTCCAGATAGGCTTGCATTGGTATTTGGGATTAGTCACTACCAATATCGTTATATCAAGTTTAATTTAGCTTTAGCTAAACTTTATTTGGAAACAATAACACGCATCAATAAAAAAGAACCTTACTACATCAACTAAACAAAAAAGCCGGTCTATTTGTATAGAACCGGCTCTTTTTATTTGGTTAAACTTCGATTACAACTGGTAGAATCATCGGTCGACGTTGAGTCTTTTGGAATAAGTATTCTCCAACTTCGTCACGAATCTGTTGGCGAAGGTTGGCCCAGTTAGGTTCACCTTTACTGCCAGCAGTGCTTTCGATTGTTTTGCGAATTTCGTGTTTAACTTCGCGCAAGAGATCTTCGTTGTTCTTCATGTACACGAATCCACGAGATAGAATTTCTGGCGGGCTTGTTAGCTTGCCAGTATGACGATCGAGCGTGGCGATGATTACGAACATACCGTCTTGGGCCATTGCCTGACGATCGCGAATTACCACTTCACCCACGTCACCAATTCCTAATCCGTCTACGAACACGTAACCAGCTGGAACTTTTTCATTAAGCAATTTTGCTTCGCCGCGTTGGTCAATGGTTAAAATTGAACCATTCTCTAATACGAAACAATTAGCTTCTGGGATACCAATGCTTTGCGCTAACTTGGCGTGAGCGGCAAGCATGTGATGTTCACCATGAATTGGAATAAAGTACTTTGGTTTAGCGAGTTGCATCATTAACTTCAACTCTTCTTGCTGACCATGTCCACCTGTGTGGATGTCTAAAATTTTGTTGTAAATAACATTTGCGCCGAGGCGAGTAAGGTTGTCGATAACAGTTACGATAGAGCGTTCGTTACCAGGAATGGTCGAAGCAGAAATAACTACTGTGTCATCTTTTTTAACTTTGATGAATTTGTGTTCACCGCGGGACATGCGGGCTAACTGCGAGCTTTCTTCACCTTGACCACCAGTAGTTAATACTACAATTTGGCTGTCAGGGAAGCGACTAGCTTGCTCAGATTTGATAATAATCTTCGGTTGAATCTTTAAATAACCCATATCAATGGCTAGTTCTAAAGTACTAACAATAGAACGACCAGTCACAATAATCTTACGATTATGTTTAGCGGCGATATCGAGCACCTGCTGAATACGAGGAATCAACGAGGAGAAGCTGGTAAAGATAATTCGTCCTTTAGCTTCGCTAAAAATTTGATCAATCTTTTTACCAATTTCTTTTTCCGAAATTGAATAACCAGGCTTAACAGCGTTAGTCGAGTCACTTAACAGAGCTAACACGCCTTCGGCGCCATACTTAGCAATTTTATCGAATTCTGCAGGGAGTTCGTTGATTGGAGTATGGTCAATCTTCCAGTCACCAGTAGTCAAAACTTGACCAATTGGTGTACCGATAGATAATCCAACGGAGTCTGGGATGTTGTGGTTAACACCAAAGAAGCGGATTCGAAATGCTCCAGCAGGAACAGTTGCATCGCGATCAACAACGTTGAGTTTAACGCGTTCGTTCAAATTAAATTCTTCTAAACGCTTTTTAATCATGCCAGCGGTAAGCTTCATGGTATAAATTGGCGGGTCACCCAATTTAGAGAGTAAGTAAGGCAGCGCACCAATGTGGTCCATGTGACCGTGAGTAATAAAAATAGCGCGGATATTCTTCTTTTTATCTTCTAAATATTTAGTTTCGGGAATAATATAGTCGACTCCGGGAGTGGTTTCGTCTGGAAACGCAAAACCGGCATCAACAATAATAATGTCGTCACCGAATTCAAAAGCCATCATGTTGGCACCGACTTCTTCTAATCCTCCGAGAGGAATAATACGAAGTGTGTCGCGCGATACAGTGTAGGCGCTGTTGGTACCTGATGGAGGTTGTGGTAATGGAGTTAAACTGCTTTCGTGTGAACGAGTTGGCAGGGCACGCATACGAGAACCAGTAGCTCGAGAGCCAGGAGTGCTGGGTCTGGCCGGGGTATGTGGGCGTGGGGTGTTTGGACGCGCTGATTGAGGTCGTGGCGCGTTAGTTGGTCGCGCAGAGTTTGTAGGTCGTGCGCTTGGTGGACGACTAGAACTTGGTCGAGCTGAACTGCTTGGTCCCGCGCTTGGGCGGGTTGGTTTTTTTATCATAGTTTTTCTATTAACAGAAAGAGTCTTTGTTGTGATTGAAGTGAATATCTAGCAAGTTGCCTCTAATTAAAATGTTCAGGCATTGCGATATAAATATAAACTTTTCGTACATCCGGAGTCCAAAAGACTCGACTGTTATAATTATTATTTTGTGTCTGTGTGAACTTGCAGTTGAATTTTTCTTATGGCAAAAAAATAAACTGAGGCCAAATAAAAACTATCTGACAAGATCAGGGAAATCAGAGAAGTGGCTTCCGGGGCCGCCTTACTACTGATTGATGCGCTATATATTGCATGGCGCGAGCCATGACTAGTATAGGGCAATTAACACATGAATGATTACTTCGAGAAATAATTTGTCATGTATTCTCAATCGCTTTCCGATTAAGTAAATTCATTATATCAGGGATGTACTAATTTGTCAATCAATTTTGCCATAATATGGCTTATTTAAGGGGTTTATTCTCCTTCATAAATCTCTATTGGCAGTCCGTCAGGATCGCTAAAGAAGAAGAATTTTTTGTTGGTTATTTCGTCTGTTCGGATTTCTTGGACTTCAATATTGTTAGAAATTAGTTCTTTGCGAATTAGGTCAATATCAGGCACTTCGAAAGCAAGATGCCTTAAACCTGTGGCTTCTGGATAGCTTGGGCGTTGTGCAGGGTTAGGAAAAGAGAATAATTCAATTTGAGTCTGATCGTTAATTTGTAAATCGAGTTTATATGAATCACGCTCGGCGCGGTAAGTTTCGTTAATAATTTTAAAACCCAAAATTTGGGTGTAAAAAGTTTTTGACTTTTGATAGTCAGAAACAATAATAGCAATGTGATGGAGTTTGTCTAAATTCATAATATATAAAAGGTTTGGTGCCGCGAGAGGGACTTGAACCCTCACGACCTTGCGGTCATACGCACCTGAAGCGTACGTGTATGCCAATTTCACCACCGCGGCAAGATCATATCTTACTAACGTAGTATAACTAGCAATGAATACCTTTTCAATTAGCCAAATAAAAAAGCGTGAAATTATTCCACGCCTAATGACTTTCTTCTGAGTAACTCTTTTTCTAACTCGTCCTCTCTGTTTTGCTGGGTGTTAGATGTCTGATACTTTGAGTTTGTTCGATCAACAGGTAAACCATGACGGTTTAACTGTGGTTCATGTTGGATCGGTTTTGGGATATATCTTTTACGAAAATATTTGCGTCCATGTGTGCCTGAACCGTTATGCATAATTCCTCCAAATGCTTTAAATTCTAATACGATAATATAGACTTTTTTGATTTATGTCAATCTCTCCCAAATACGCGTTTTGTACTGAGATACCAATTACGTAAATCGTAGAAGCGAGTGGTTTCGTCGGGCAGGCTATTAATGCCAAAACCTCTGATCTGATCCGTTATCGCGTAGGTATAAACAGATTGCACTAAAAATATTGCTGGCAAATCTTGACGAATGATGTCGTGGATTTGCAAATATAAAGCATCGCGTTCGGTTTTATCGGTGCTGGCGCGAGCTTGGCTAATTAAGCTATCGATATTAGTGTTGGAATAGTTAGACAAGTTTAAACCCGGAGCCTTGGTTTGGCTAGAGTGCCAAAAGACGAATGGGTCAGGGTCGGCGCCAAGCTTTTGAGCAAATAGTAACATATCGTAATTGCGAGGTTTTATTACCGATTCATTTAAATCTTTAGTTGGTAAAGTATTAAGTGACACGCCTACACCTAGTTTTTCCCATTGTTTGATCAGGAGCTCTGCAGTATGGACGTTAGTAGGCGAGTCATTTGTTGCAAGGGTAAATTTTAATTCTGAACTTCCGCGTTTACGAATTTGGGAGTTGTTTTCTAACTTCCAACCAGCTTGCTCCAAAAGATTTTTTGCTTCTTCTATATTAGTTTGCGAATTGATATTTGGTAAGTTAGAAACATGCTGAGTTAAAATTGGACTCTCAATTAAAAGACCTTGTCCTTCAAAGACATCATTTAAAATTTGAGATTTGTCGGTAGCCATGTTAAGAGCTTTTCGTACTGTACCACTGCCCAAAATTTTATTTGATGTATTTAAGAACACAGCTTGATATTGTGGTAAAGGAATTTGATGAATGGTTAAGTTGCTGGCAGATTGTTTAATGCTTACACGTTGGTCAAACTGGCTAAAACCAAAGCCGTCAATTTGGTTGCCGAGCATGGCCTTGAGCAGGTCCTCGCTGGATTCATAAAAGTTGATGCGTAATGAAGTAATATATGATGACCTAGGTTTAAAATCCGCAGAGGATTCTAGGGTTAATGTCTGAATACTTCCTTGGCTGGTTTTTTTAACTTCCTTAACTCGATAAGGGCCACTTCCAATAGCTTCGATATTACCAAGAGAATTTACAAAATCATTAGGCGCAACTTTGCTCCAGACAACTTCACTTATAATTGGTAAAGTTAAATTATTTAAAAATGGACCTGAAGCATTTTTGAGTTTAAAGACTACAGTGTGATCATCAGGAGTTTCTACTGTGGTGGATAGCCAATCATTGCGACGAGGACTGTTATAGTCAGCGTTTTGTAGCGTTTTAATTGTAAACAATACATCGCTGGAAGTGATCGGTAGAGCGTTGTGCCACTGCAGTCCAGCATTTAGTTTAACTGTGTAGGTTTTGCCGTCTTCTGATACTTCTGGAAAACCAGAAGCTAGGTCCGGAACCACATTCCCATTACCATCGAATTTGTATAATCCAGAGTAAATTAAGTTAACCAAGGCTCGATCGGTGTTGGTGGTTGCATAGAGAGGGTTGATAAATCGTGGTTGACCAATAATTCCTTCGCGGTATATTCCTCCTTCTGAAGGGACAACTTTAGTATATTTTTGCACAAGCCGCGCTCCATCATACAAAAAACTTCCTAGAGCAATAATGAGTAGTCCAAAGAAGATCAATTTTTCACGCTGACCCATTAATGAAAAAACTCTCCGCAGGGCGGAAAGTTTGACATGTCGCAACGAGCGCATTCCTTTTAGAATACGTTTACTTTGACTAGAAAAATTGTATAAAATTGAATTCACAGGATTGAAGTAGATTAACTACTTGGATTATTTACCAAGTAATACAATTGTGAGACTGAGGCCTGTGAAAAGCACACCAAGCACGATTGTGGCAAAAAAGAGGTACTTGTCAGAACCGCGGCGAGTAGTGACCACGCCACCACCACCAAAAATGTTGGATAATCCAGCAGATTTGTTTTGCAAAGTAACGCTAATTATTAGCGCCACCATCACGACCATGTCGACAATTGTTAGGATATATGAGAGATTTTTCATAAAAGATGATTAGTTCCGTGCTAAATATTAAGTAGCGCGGCGTTTAAAATTGCTTAGTTATTATAGTAATATAGTGAGTTTGTGTCAATTTGCTAAAAAGCTAGGAGAGGGCCTATAATGAGGCAGACGATTTAGGAGGAATCAATATGAAAACTAAGACAGCTATAATTGACGGTAAAGAAGTTGAGGTCGCGCAAATTATGCCTATGGAGCCAGGAGTTATTGTTGGCGAACATGGCATGATAGCTAGCGGTAAAGGAGAATCTAAACCATTGCCAGTATTCTGGTATTTGGTCTACCGTTATAATGAATGTAATTTTGAACTGTGGAGTTTAGATCACCTGGACCAGGAGGCTGCGGACGGTAAAATAATTTGGGGCCGAATTAATTTTGGAAATAAAATTGATACCCCTAATCCAGCGCGGTTGGTTAGAATTTGCAGTCCCCGAGAAAATGATTGGTTAAACAATCTCAAGACTAATCATCCCAAGAAATTTAAGCAATTCATGGAAGATCAAAAGAATTGGCCATTCTATGATCTGACCAAATATAATCCTAAGCCAAAGCTTCACGAATTAGATGAGCTTTCTGTTGACCCACGAGCTTAGTTAGTTCTTCAATCGGTGCGCGTTTGATTTGATCAACCGTACCGATTTTTTGTTTGAGTAGTTTTTTAGTTTTTGGGCCGATTCCTGGGATAGTATCGAGCGCCGACTTTATTGCTTGTTTGCTACGTAAACTTTTATGGAAGGTAATACCAAAGCGATGGGCTTGGTCGCGGAGGCGTTGCAATATTTGTAGTACTGGGTTGTCGTGCGACAAAACTATTGGCGTTGAATTGTGCGGCAAGAAAATTTCTTCGATACGCTTGGCAAGGCCAATGACAGGAATTTTTAAATTATATTTTTTTAGAACTTCTACGGCTACACCTAACTGCCCTTT
This sequence comes from uncultured Candidatus Saccharibacteria bacterium, assembly GCA_964453405.1. Lineage (GTDB taxonomy): Bacteria > Patescibacteriota > Doudnabacteria > UBA920 > UBA920 > UBA920. The sequence goes on from CAYVOF010000014.1 coordinate 13,281, forward strand.
GCCACCATCGATAACTAAGAGGTCGGGGATAGGCCAAGCGTCTTTTGGTGCGGTTGCGGCGGCGTCAGTTGCACTGGTTTGGTTATCACGAACCGCCCGCGCCAAGCGCCGTGATAACATCTCCCGCATCATGGCAAAATCGTCTGGAGTGTTTTTGCCGGTAATCTTAAATTTTCTATATTCTCCCTTGGCCGGTTGGCCATCTTTTATTACCACCATGCTTCCCACAGGATTCGTGCCCTGAATGTTACTAATATCGTAACCTTCGATGCGGCGCGGGGTAGTTGGTAACTTTAATAATTCTTTTAAGGCTTCCAAGGTTTCTTTAATTGCATCCAAATTAGTCGCTTGATTGCGCTGCCACTTGAGTAAGAACTGTTCGGCGTTCACTTTTCCTAAACTAATTAGCTTTAGTTTTGGGCCTCTAGTCGGCACAGAAATCTGTACTGACTTTTTAGATCGAGATTTTAGTAACTGATTAATAATTCCCACATCCACTGCCTCAACCTCGGTGTAAATTTCGCTCGGTAAGTCCGTTGCTTGGGCGTAATAGTTTTCTAAGAATTTTTGGATAATGGCGCTGGTGCGAAACTCAGGGTTAAAACCTAAGATGTTATCAAAAATAAATTGTTCATTATCTTTTAGTTTGCCTTCGCGAACTTTAAATAAATTAACTGCTGCGGATAAGTCGTTGCTAAATACAGACACAAAATCCCACGACACTTTTTTTGCAAACATGGTAATCTGGCGTTCATCCAAAATTTGAATAGCTTGATATTGGTCACGCAATCGCGCCGCTTGTTCAAATTTTTTACTTTTTGCCGCCTTCGTCATTTGAGTTTGCAACTCTTTTTTTATTGGCGCGGTTTGGCCGGAAAGAAATAAAATGATTCGGTCGAGCTGTTGCTGGTACTCGGCAAGAGTTACTTCGCCAACACACACGCCTGGACAACGATGGAGAAAATAATAAAAGCACGGTCGTTTGCCAACTTCGGTATTAGAACAGAATGGAAAAATTTTGCGGGTTAAATCGAGAGTTTGGCGAATTTTTCTGCTAGATGAATATGGTCCAAAAAATTTAGCGCGATGCTTAGCGGTATCTACTTCAACTTTACGAGCATAAGTGATTTGGGGAATCGTAGTCGAATAATCAATTTTAATGAAGGCGTAATTTTTATCATCCCGGAGCATAATGTTGTACTGCGGCATGTATTCCTTGATGATGGTGTTTTCTAAAAATAGACTTTCCAGCTCAGTGCGCACAATAATATAGTCAAAGTCTGCGGCTTCAGCCATTAAGTAGGGAAGCTGGGGGCGAGAGTCGTGGCCACTAAAATACTGACTCAATCGCGAGCGCAAATTTTTAGCTTTGCCCACATACAAAACCCCACCGTCTTTATCGAGGAATTTATAAACCCCAGGCTTGCGGGGCACATCTTTGAGTTTGTTGCGAAGTTTTAATGATTGACTCATAATAGTATTATAGCTTGTATTTTGTTGTAAGTTGAGCTATGATAGGGAATAAATTTTAGGAGGGAATATGGATTACCAAACACAACTTAAGGAAATACGATTTAGCATGTGGGCTTTGCTTGTGTCGCAAATACTTTTGGCGATAGTGGGATTAAAAATATTAATTTTTGGTCCATATATATTAGGAAACGTTTTATTCGTTATAATCGCCGCAGTCGCTATAGTGATTGAGCACTTTATTAAAATGTTTTATCGTCAAAAGATAGTACGAATTCAAGAAAGAGAGGTGGGTATTTATTTTGATAGATTTAAGTCCCTAAAACCAGGATCTTTTACTGATATTTCTCAACTGGGGGATGAAGAGCAGGACATGTTAATGAATAAACTCAAAATCAGTTACCAAGATGAAGATTACCAAATTAGACCTCTTAGCCCTGGAAGGATCTGCATCGCAAAACCAAGCAGAACACCTGAGCACCGAGCTGGTTCGGAAGAGATGATTTAAAGATTTTTGATATAGAGACTTGATAAGTCTCTTTTTTTATGCTAGCGTTAGTAAAGTTCTACTATTATATTATTTTTTCAATGCCTAAGAAACAAACAGCTAAATCTCCCTTAAAGACAGGGGAAAATGAAATTGTGATTCGCGGTGCTCGCGTACACAATTTAAAGAACGTTAATTTAAATTTGCCACGTCATAAACTCATTGTGATGACTGGTCTTTCTGGTAGCGGAAAATCTTCGCTTGCTTTTGATACTATCTATGCCGAAGGTCAGCGCCGTTATGTAAAAAGCTTGTCTGCTTATGCGCGCCAGTTTATTGGTTTAATGGATAAACCGGATGTAGATAAGATCGAAGGTTTGTCTCCGGCGATTAGTATTGACCAAAAATCTGCGTCACACAACCCTCGCTCCACTGTTGGTACAGTAACCGAAATTTACGACTACATGCGTTTGCTCTACGCTCGCATTGGTATTCCTCACTGTCCAGAATGTGGTAAGCGCGTGGAAGGTCAAACACTTCAGGCTATCGTTGATCAGCTTTTAGCTTTACCAGAAGGCACTCGGATTATGTTGTTATCGCCTTTGATTCGTGATCAAAAAGGTGAACATCGTTTAGTGTTTGAACAACTCAAGAAGTCTGGTTTTTCTCGCGTGCGCGTTGATGGCACAATTATGGATCTTAACGAAGCGCAGGGACTAAATTTAGATAAACAGAAGAAGCATAACATCGAAGTTATCGTTGATCGTTTAGCAATTAGCAAAGATGACCGCGCTCGCTTGTCTGAAAGTTTAGAAAAAACTTTGGACTACGGTGATCAGCTCTCTTTGGTTTTGGTTATGGATGGCGACGGTGCGCCAGCCAATGGCGCGCAACCAAAAATCAAACAAGAAATTCCTTTTTCACAAAAGTTTAGTTGTCCAAATGGTCATGCTATATCTTTAACCGAACTTGACCCACGTGAATTTTCTTTTAACAGCCCACATGGTGCTTGCCCAGATTGTAAAGGTCTTGGAACCAAACTAACCGTAGAACCAGATTTGGTCATGCCAAATCCAAAACTAACTTTAGCCGAAGGTGCGATTCGTCCGTGGAGCAAAACTACGGCGCGAATTTCGTGGTACTCTCGCGTTCTCGAAATTTTAGCCAAGGAATATGGTTTTTCAGTGCATGTTCCTGTAAAAGACCTCCCTAAAAAAGCCATTGATGTAATTATGTATGGTACACAAGGTAAGCGCATTAGTATGCCAACCGAAACCGGCCGAGAGTATCAAGCTAATTTTGAAGGTGTTGTTGCTAACCTCGAACGTCGTTACCGCGAAACTGAATCTGACTACATGCGCGGAGAGATCGAAAACTATATGCGCATTCGTAAGTGTGCAACTTGTAATGGTAAGCGCTTAAAGCCAGAAGTGTTGTCTGTCACAATCGCGGACAAGGGGATTGTGGATGTATCTAATATGTCGATCGAAGAAGCGAGCGAGTTCTTTAATTCTTTACCAAAGCAGTTGAATGCCAAAGAAATGGCCATTGCCAAATTAATTTTTAAAGAAATTACCGCACGTTTGCAATTTTTGCTAGACGTAGGCTTGGCTTACTTATCGTTGGATCGCGGCGCTGACACACTCTCAGGTGGAGAAGCGCAGCGTATTCGCTTGGCTACGCAAATCGGTTCTGGTTTAACCGGCGTGCTCTATATTTTGGACGAACCTTCTATCGGTTTACACCAACGCGATAATGGTCGCCTCCTAACCACACTTAAAAATCTGCGCGACCTCGGTAACACTGTAATCGTTGTAGAGCATGATGAAGAAACCATTCGCGAGGCTGACTGGGTTGTAGATATTGGTCCCGGCGCTGGCAAACATGGTGGTGAAATTATTGCCGAAGGTACTATCACCGACATTCTTAAAGAAAAAAATTCTATTACTGGTCAATTCTTGTCTGGTAAAGATGAAATTGCTGTGCCAAAGCGTCGTCGCGCAGGTAATGGTAAAAGACTTCAAGTTGTTGGAGCTACAGAAAACAATTTACAAAATGTTAACGCGGATATTCCACTTGGGAAGTTCGTGTGTATTACTGGTGTGTCAGGAAGTGGTAAGTCAACTTTATTAAATGACATTCTTGCCAAAGCTTTGTCAAAGCACTTTTGGAATAGTAAAGATGAACCTGGTGAACACAAAAAGATTCTTGGCGTGGATCATATTGATAAGATGATCAATATTGACCAGTCGCCGATTGGTCGTACTCCTCGATCTAACCCAGCAACATACACTGGAATCTTCACTTATGTCCGCGATCTGTTTGCCGAAACTCGTGAAGCTAAAATGAAAGGCTACAAAGCCGGCCGCTTTAGTTTTAATGTTAAAGGCGGTCGCTGTGAAAAATGTCAGGGCGATGGCGTGATTAAAGTCGAGATGAACTTCCTTCCAGACGTATACATTACTTGTGAAGAATGTGCTGGCAAACGCTACAACCGCGAAGCTTTGGAAATTCATTACAATGGAAAAACTATTAGTGACGTCTTAGAAATGACAGTTGATGAAGCAAAAGCATTTTATGCCAACGTTCCGCCTGTGCATCGCAAACTCGAAACCTTGTCCGAAGTTGGTTTGGGTTATATGCATCTTGGTCAAAACGCCACTACACTTAGTGGTGGAGAAGCTCAGCGTATCAAGCTTGCTACTGAATTATCTCGTGCCCAAACTGGTCGCACGCTCTATATTTTGGACGAGCCAACCACTGGTCTTCACTTTGCGGATGTTAAGCGGTTAATTCACGTATTAAATCAATTAGTAGAAAAAGGAAACACCGTAGTTGTAATTGAACACAACCTCGACATGATCAAAACCGCAGATTGGATTGTTGATATGGGTCCAGAAGGTGGCGATAAAGGTGGTCAAGTAATGGCCTCTGGTACTCCAGAAGATGTTGCCAAAATTAAAGGTAGTTATACTGGTCAGTACTTGAAGAAGATGTTGTAAATTGATATTATTATGCATCCTGCTCTAACGAGCCGGGTGCATTTTGATTTATAGGAGGCCAAATGGACATAATAATTTCTCAAGCAGTGGAAGAGGATGCTGAGCAAATTTGCGCAGTTCATCTGATAACTTGGTTGGACACCTATCCAAACGATGAATATGGAATTACTGTTGAAGCAATCCTTGCGATTGGTCTCGACCGTAAGGAGAAAATAGAACAACGAAGAAAATATTTAAGCGAACAGAATGACATCAATCGCACTTATGTGGCAAGAATGAATGATAAAATTGTTGGAATGTGTGTAGGCACGAAGTATTCTAACGAAAATAAAATTCAGTCTTTGTATATTTTGCCAGAATTCCAAGGCAGGGGAATTGGTAAAAAACTAATGTCAGCAATTATTGATTGGTTTGGTCCAGGGAAGAATATCTTTCTTGGTGTTGCAAATTACAACCTACGCGCTCAAGAATTTTATGAGCACATGGGTTTTAAAAAAACTGGAATTATATCGGAGTTTAAAATCAAACCCGGAGGTAAAGAGATTACCGAAATTATTATGATAAAAGTTTTAGGATAAACAAAAAACGCGACATTGCTGTCGCGTTTTTGATTCTTCTCTTCTTAGACCACAAGTGATTATGAGCTAGGAAGATTTTGAGAGGCAGGGTTAACTACCTCTCGTTTAGATTGTGTGTGGGCTAATTACTTTAACCGTAATCTATTTTGCGCACGTTTTTTATCCTCCCGTTTTTAAGCGCCGATCTGGACCGAAGGCTCAGCTTGCGGTCTCGCCTCGATGAAAGGCAGAAAATACTAATGTCAGCTGTTTTCAGTTGACTTCGTAGTATATCATAAACTGCCATTCTTGTCAAGAAAAATGCTTATATTCCGGATAAAACCCTCTTAAATAAGAGGATTTATTTAATTTATTTTTACCTATTTTGTGATAAAATTAGCTAAAATCGCAGTTAAAATTTATGGAGGACTAATACAAAGTGGAGATTTTCATTATTTGCAGCAAGAGTTTTTATGATGATATTCCTGTAATTAAAGAAGAGTTAGAGACAGCTGGTCATAAAGTGATTTTGCCCAATTGCTTTGATGATCCAGGTACAGAATTACGAATGAAGTCGCTGGGGGAAAAAGATCATTCCAAGTGGAAAGGTGAGATGCTTAGACATAGCGCTAAAGTTATCCAAGGAGTTGATGCTGTTCTTGTTCTTAATGGAGAAAAAAATGGTATTCCAAATTATATTGGTGGAGCTACATTCGCAGAAATCTACGAAGCCTTTCGCCAGGACAAAATTATTTATTGCTTTAATCCATTACCAGAAGGACTGATTATCAGTGACGAACTTGCTGGATTAGGAATAATAGTTTTGAATGAGGACCTAAGCTTGATAAAACAACCCGATGAGCTAATCAGATAAGTAAGTAAAGAGATCCGAATCATAAGTGTTATGGGGGAAATATTTTCATCACCGATTCAGGTCGCTTAGTTGATGTCTTTGGTAATTTAAAAAAACCGCTCACAATAGTTGAGCGGTTATTATTTATTCTATTTTTTATAATTAAAGTAAATGAGCGAGATTATTTTTGATAAGTTAATAACCATTAGGACAATTAAGGCTAAGTAATTTAATTGGTGGGAAATAAACAATTGGTAGAGAACACCGATCGATAACAAACTCGACCCAACAATTAATGCAACACGATTAGCTAGCTGTCGGTGCATGGTTTCGCGTTCGTCTTCTTTTGGCCCCTCACCAATTAAGGACATTCCAACTACATATATTACTAAGGCAGCCGAAATTCCAACCATGGTGCCCATGCTCATTGGTGTGGCGGCGGTTGATGCTTGTGAAATGAGATAGCCAGTAACCATGGCCAAAAAAACTAGTAAGGATAAATAATATATAATTAGCTTCATATATGTAGTTAATTGATAATTGGATTATATCATTTAATTTCAAAAATTTGTTCGATCGGCATTTTAAAGAATTGACTAATTTGCATAGCTAAAAATAAAGAAGGAGTATAATTACCCTTTTCTATTGCAATAACGGTTTGCCTAGAAACACCCAAAACTTGTGCTAAATCTTCTTGGGTAATAGCTTTTTGTGTTCGTAATTGTTTAATATGATTATTGATCATTACCCAAATGTGAATGTGAATACGCTAACTCCTCCGGTCGGAAACTCAATTTCCATAGTATGATTGGCTCCAACTTGTGATTCGTATAGAGGATATAAATCCGAACCACTAACTGTAACTCCTTTTTGCAGTTTGCCATCAACATAAATTTTTATTGTAGTGGGTTCAGTACTTTCTGCGACCATAAACACTTTGGCAGCAGTAAAGTTAAAACGTATGCGACCAAAGCCTTGAGTATGGACAGCTGCTTCTGGTTCAATTTTCCATTTTCCCTCTAAGGCAAATTTATTTTTTGCTAATTTTTTTGGAAAGGCATAAATTTGTTCATCAGCGCTTGGGACTTCGCTACCTCCAAAGTTATTCAATCGTGCAGAACCTAAATAGGTTTCTGGAGTTGCGGCTTGATTAGTTTCTTCGGCTTGGGGCATGTTAGGTATGTCGCCTTCGAGTCCTAACAAGGTGCGAATAGCTTTTTCGGTGGTGTCGTATTCACCTTCACCAAAATGGGTATAAACAATATTTCCACTTTTATCAATTAAGTAGTGCGCAGGCCAAAACTGATTATTGTAGGCGCTCCATGTTTTATAGTTATTGTCTTGGGCTACAGGGTAGGTAATACCATAACGTTTAAGCGCAGATTCTACATTACTGGTTACTTTTTCGAATGCAAATTCTGGAGTGTGAACACCTACCACAACCAAGCCCTGATCTTTATAATCTTTATACCACTTGGTTATATAGGGAAGGGTGCGAATACAGTTAATGCAAGAGTAAGTCCAAAAATCTACTAACACAACTTTCCCTTGGAGCTGCTCCATGGTTAGAGGCTCCGAATTTAACCATTTGGTGATACCAACAAAATCGGGAGCCGGTCCATCGTTAACAAATTTAGGTTCAGAGTTTTGTGTGGCTTTTTGAGCTGTGCCTTCGACCTTAGAAGAACCGAGTAACGATACATTAAACAATGCTTTACCATTTTTTCCGTATTGTACAAAAACCCCTGCTCCTATAAACAGAACGACTAGTATTAAAATGTAGGGAAGATATTTTTTCATATACTTATTTTGAAGATTTTAAAAACACAGATTCTAAAGAGCCATAGTTATAATTTTCTAAAAGCTTGGCTTGAATCACAGTATCGTAACCAAAGAAAATTAATATTGCGAATACAATTATAATCACACCAAAGACTTGTTGGATTCTAACTGTATATGGAGCAATGGCTCTAACTTTATTAGCGGCGAGCTGGCCTCCATAAGCAATAACCAACATCGGAATACTTGCTCCAATAGAATAAGCTATTAGTAAGATGCCAGCAACAGCCATGTCTTGCTGGGTAGCGATAAGAGTTAAGATTGAACCTAATATAGGTCCGGCGCATGGCGTCCAGATAATTCCTAAAATAATACCTAAGACAAATCCTCCAAAATTTCCTTTACCAGCTGATTGCGCTATTCCGGTAGCTTTGCCAGAAAATGAACTTAAATAGGCAGTTAATTTTTCGAATGGAGTCGGCCACAACATAAATACTCCAAATAAACCAAGCAGTATTACGGCTATGACTCGTAGGGTATTGGGGTCAATTCCTAATTTTGATGTTAAGAATGAAATTGTTAGAGCAACAACCGAAAAAGTTAACGCAAACCCAGCAGCAATAAACAGTGGTCTAGTTTTACTTCCTCCGATGGAACTGCCTAATAAAATAGGGAGTAATGGTAAAATACATGGCGCCCCAATTGTTAAAATTCCAGCTAATAAGGCAAATAATATTTCTAGCATTTGGTGAAGATTATTTGATATTCTTTTTGAGCATTTCTACATCTCCAGAAATCCAAGAAGTAATTTTGTTTCCGTTATTGTCAATTTGAACAAAAGTGTGTTGATAGGTCACTCCGTATTTCTTTTTAAGTTCAGTGTTGGAGTCGTAATCAGTTTTTAAGATAACAACATTTTCAGGGATAGAGTCTAGGTTTGATTTAAAGGCTTTGTCTGCAGCTTTACATTCCGGACACCAGGTAGCATGAAAGAATAACACAACTGTTTTGCCTGCTTGTTGGGCGGTTTTAACTGCTTCGGTGGAGTAGATTTGATAACGACTAGACGCCATCATTGAGTCTTCATACATGGTGTCATTGTCCATCATATTTTGTTCGGTTTTTTCCGAGTCTTCGTTATACATGAGTTGATCTTTGTCCATCATGGCTGAGTTCGAAGATAGCTTATTACTTTGCGATCGGTTGTATGCATAAATGCCACCACCAACGATAATAATTAGTAGCGTGATCACCAAAGGAATGTATTTTTGATTCATTTGTTTCTTGTTAGTTTGATTAATAACCTCAGTATAAGGTGAATAATTCACCATGTCAAGTTTACTTTACATTTACATTTTATACCGATTAGTTTATCGTGTAAATTAGATATTTAAAATGGAGGAATATAATGGCTGTTAAAAATACAGGGAAGAGACTTTTTTTAATTGGTTTTTACAAAATTGAAAAGATTAATGACAACGGAACTGAAACCGGGTCAAACATAAGAGTCAAACCACCTAAGTTTATTACCAAAAGTTTTATTGATGAGATCGATGCAAAAGCTTGGGCTTCTGATAATATCAATATGTATATTAACCCTAGGGATAAATATATTGATAGAACCTTCTCGGTTAATGATTATGCAGCGTTAGCTGATGAGGGAAGAGAGCGCTCTGAATTATTACAACCCGTTATAAATAATCTCACCCAAAATTTAAATCCCGTTTTGCAAGATTATTGCTATAGTTTTTGGAATAACCCTAATTCAATTGCTTTTATGGAAAGGCTGCTGGGTTATAAAGATATTACCAACAATGAAGAGTTATTATTTAGTCCCGAAGCTTTAAGTAAGATCTCAAAATATATTGCTGATATTTTTATGAGGGAAAGAAAGACAGATCTATCCCAATTTTTTAGAAAAATTACTGATGATTTACTCAGAACCCAAATTGAACACAAGATAATTTTGTTCATTAAAACTGGATCTGTGGAAGAGTCACACCACCTATCTTTAACAGAAGATTCGATGACAGCCGATAGCATTTAGAATATTTTTAGCACTCCCCTTGACAGAGTGCTAATTTTTTTATATCTTAAAA
>CAYVOF010000015.1:0-22578 GCA_964453405.1 uncultured Candidatus Saccharibacteria bacterium
CTTCCGGGGTGCTTTTCACCTTTCCCTCACGGTACTGGTTCACTATCGGTCACTATGAGTATTTAGCCTTACGTATTAGTCTACGCGAATTCAGTCCAGATTTCTCGTGTCTGGACTTACTCAAGAAAAAGATCAGGAATGGCATGATGTTTTGCTATACGGGACTATCACCCTCTATGGTCTTCCTTTCCAGGAATGTTCTGCTACATAACACACTTACTTCCTATGTGGAATTACTGTTCCACAACGTCAATTCTTATAACGCCAATATTGCAACGCCAGTAAGCTTTAAATTTAAATCCCCAGTAAACTGGTTCAAAAAATAACACAATATAGGTTTGGGCTAATAGATAATTTATTCACCAGACACCAGCATAGGTGTTCGATGAATAAATTACTATATTTTTCCGCGTTCGCTCGCCACTACTAACGGAATCGACATTCACTTACGTGAACTTTCTTTATTTTCCTCATGCTACTGAGATGTTTCACTTCGCATGGTTCCCGCACAATATACCCCACGGTATAAAGGCATGCATTCTTCAAATGCATGGGTTTCCCCATTCAGAAATCTCCGGATCAAAGGTTATTGCCACCTCCCCGAAGCGTATCGCCGGCTATCGCGTCTTTCATCGGCTCATAGTACCAAGGCATCCACCGTATACCCTTCTCTGTTTTAATCTAAAGATTATACAGAATTATTTGACAAGCAATTTGTAATCACGATTAGTAAGGATACTAGTCGCGAGCAAATGCTTTGTATTCGGATACAATGTTTGTAATTGGTAATTGAACAACTGACCAGTTGTTCAAATAATTTTACACACTTTTGTAAGTCCACTTCTGGACTTACGATGATTACTTACAATAATTGTTCTGTTGGTTGAAGACAGAACAAATTACCACTATTTAGTTTTCAAAGTACGTGACTGATTCCAAGCACAAGGCCTTGTCCGCTCAAACTCAATTTTACAATTGAAGATCGTTTGGCGAACTGGAATGTTTCCAGTCAGATAACTACTGCTCTACGTTGATCCTAATTAAAGAATTAGTAACTGGTAACGACTAACCTGTTTCCCTAAGTAAATATGGAATGGCATCATACCTGTAGTAGCGCAGTAAATATCTGATCAGAAATTTACACTATATATTATTGAAATGAACGGGGTAAAAACGGCGACAAAAAAACCGCAAATCGCGGTGTAACTTCAGCGTAAAAATCGCTAGCTACATAGACCGCGTAATGTTAATGGTAAAAAGTGTTTTTAACATATTCTTGTGCGTTTCTTTAAGATTTATATCTTATAGGCATCTTAATATATAGAGTGAGGCTTGTCAAGGGGTTTTTGAAGGAAATTTAGGTAAAAAACAGTATGTCTAAACATTGTTAAAAAACCCTATTATACTCGCCGAATTAGACGGCAGTTTGAAATAAAAAAGACTTCGAAATTTCGAAGTCTTGTTTTTTAACAATCAACTTAGTAACTAGTCTATATCGGGTCAGTATCTGTTGCGCCAATCTCTTCTTTTGTAATGCCATGCTCGCACATTAAACCAGTGAGCAAACTTAGGCATTGAGAATTGCCTTTGTAATTAGTGCGCAACTTTTTAAGCCAAAATTTAGCGTAGCTTACTCCCACCTTCCGAGGATTTTGCTTTTCGAGTTCATCGATTTCTTCCTGACTCGAACCGATATCATCAAGAGTTGTATTACTCTCTTTGAGTGTGCGGAACAATTGTTGTTTGCAAAAATCAAACTTAGCTGTGCCAGTCTTTAAGCCTTGTAGCCATTCACTGGGAGTCTTGTCATTAATGATTTGTTTACCCATACATCCTCCATTGGAATATTAATAAATAACTTAAGATTGTAAGTTATTTTTATAGAGGTGTCAATGGTAATACCTATGTAGCAAATAAAAAAACGGCATTTTTAAGTGCCGTTTATACAAGATTAGAGCAATTTAAATTTGTCCTCAATCTCTTTAATCAAACCCACAAAGCGTGGATTCTGTTTAATACCAGGGTCGTAACAAAGATCCAATTCGACCATGTCGATCTTCTCTTTGATATGAGCGCCTGGTGTAATCAGATTACCTTCTGCGTCTTTGTCTCGTCCCAAAATCCAGACCATGTCCGCCAGTGAAACAGCTGAAGGAATATCATGCGAGATGATGATAATTGTATTCATCTCATTCAGAAGCGAAACTTCTCGAATTGTATCGACTGCTTTGCTTTTCGCTAAAGGATCGAGACCACTGAACGGTTCGTCCATTATTAGATAATGATCCGAGCAGATAAGCTGCTGAATAATTGCAATGCGCTGGCGCTGACCACCAGAAAGTTGGTTGGGATATAAAGTTTTAACATCCTCCAATTCAAACCGCTTAAGATAGTCATTTGCAAGTTCTTTACGCACCTTATAAGAGAGTCCTTTTTGAACACCGGCCACCATTAGATTGCCCCAGACGGAGCGATGCTGAAACAACGTGTAATGCTGATCAACCATTCCAACCATGCCGCGCTCGACACGCACCGGAGGATGTCCAACAGTAACCTCTCCAGTGACAGTTGCAGCCGGATCTTGGATGCCAGCAAGGCCCTGACTAAATTGAGTCTTACCGATTCCAGATGGACCTAGAAAGGCAATGATTTGCCCCTGTTGGAACCCAGTCCTAGAAACATTAGTTACATCCACATTGATATCCCGCAAAATCACCTTAGGCCCAAAACTGAGATTGAAGTTTTTTGCGGACATGATAGTCTCATTCCGTTTTACACCATTTACCATTATTTTGAACCTCCTACTTTGATAGTAGCAAATGGGAAAAACCTTTTATGGGTTATCTTAAAAAGGATATCCATGAGTAGTCCGTAAGTGAACATGATGATAATCAAGGCAAGCATTTCGTCCAACTTTAGATGCTTATTCTCGTTGGCATAAAGCATTCCCAATCCGCCGCCACTGCGAACCAGTGCCTCGACCATCGGAATCATTGCCCACATCATTGCTGTGTTTTGCCGAAGCATCTCCCAAGCCGCGTGCAACCTACCGTAGATCACCACTTCTTTAAGAGTGGTAAGCTCAGACATCCGCAACGTATAAGCATGACGATACTCCGAAGTCTTTACCTCATCTACCTCCTGAGTCATGCTGGTCAGATACCAAACGGTCATCGCAAACACGAACAGGATTAGCTTGAGAGTTTCACCTTCGGGGCGAAATGTAAGCAGTAAGAAAACTACCAACACACCAGGGCTAATAAACCTCAGCGTACTAATGAACAGCACCGGAGGGCGCATGATCGGAAACCGCGAAGAATAAGCCAATGCCAAAGATAGGACAATTGCTATACCCATAGCCAACATCTGTGTAGAAAAAGTATTGTACAGATGCTCTGCTAAACCTTTTTCGAACCACAAATTATGTAGGGCATAAATAACGTCCATTGGTCGGGGAATCATCACAGGTGTTAAGTACATCCACGATACAAGCCCCACCACTATCCAGAAAATCCACAAGGCCCGCTTAGTTGTGTTGGACACAATCTGATTGGGTATAAAGACTTTCTTTATCTCTCTGACAATAACGGACTCCTTTGCGGCCAGAGCAGTAGAACTTTCGAGCTCAGCCATTGTTAAATCCTCCTATATATTTCAAAACTTTAAACTAAAATTCCTCTATGAATTCCTCTAAGCCTTTTATCTTGTAAGATACAAAGCTTAGAAAAAATGCCCAACGCTTGCAATATGCGTTGCGTTGGGCAAAGTAATACCTAAGTATATATTTCCTCCTCAGGTAATAGTGAACGAACTAGCTAATACCGAGCGTAATGGTTACGCGTCGATTCTTGGCACGACCTGCGGCTGTGCTATTATCCGCCACAGGTTTAGTCTCTCCAAAACCGATCGGCTTTTGGATTCGATCTTTCGGGAAGTTCCCTGGGTATCGAGTCTCAAGCCAACGCTTAACCGTATCCGCACGTTGTTCTGAAAGCGTTTGATTGGCATTATCATCCCCTTGGTTGTCCGTATGGCCAGCCAGTGAAATCGAGAAGTTATTAATGACAAGATTGCGAGCAATCTCTTCCATCTTCTTCTCTCCTTCCGGAGACAATTGTGCCGAACCGCTAACGAAGTTAATGTCCCATGACTTCTCACCCGTTTTCTGAGCAATAACGTCACCTTCGCGATACTTGATCTCTTCGTTTGCACTAACTGTAGCCGGGTACTTTTGAGCAACCGCTTTCAGGTAGGACAAGTCCAGAAAATCATTGGCCGGTGGGTAATTCGGGACCAATTTGGGATACTGCTGTACCACCAAATCACCGAACACAGTATAGGTCGCGGCAAATGCATTTGCCCTGCCTTCCCTCAAACCAAACAGGTTCAAGTTGTCAGCAAGGTTGTGCACTGCCGAACCACCGAGTTCAACAGGAACACCAAGCTTATCAGGTTCGACAACACCTTTGTAGTACTTCTCCCAGTATTCGGGTTTTTCTTCCGCGTAAACTTCAGCAGACACCTTAGCAGCGTGCTTGAGAGCTTCCGGATACAATTTTATTTGATCCGAACCTTCGAACACTGCTGCAAGATATTCCTGAGTCAGTTTAGGATTTTCCCGCATCCACTGGTCAATACCGATAATGATCTGAGGCATTTGACTATCATTCTCCTTGGTAGAAAGAATGTTTACCAAACCACCCTTCTCCTTAGCGGCAGTGACGTCGCCAGGAGTCCAGGTAACGACAGAATCGCACCCTACGGTTTTCTTTTTACCAGTGGGTCTACCTTTCGAATCAACCACATTATGGTCTTCGGTATAACCCGAAACGTACTTAGCAACGGCATCCGTATAACTTTCAGCCGCAATCCAGTTTAATCCTTCCGGATTATAGGTTGTTTCATCTGGGTTATTGTCGATCTCCCATTGGCCGGCCCACATAACAGCAATATTCCAATCCCCGTCACGAAGGTAGCCACAAACTGTGCCGCCTTTCGCGAGTTTAGGATTATCTTTCCATGCCTGTGGCCCCATGAATTTATCTTCTCCAAAAGACTTACCTCCGGAGCCAATTCCTCGGACCCTAAATTGCGGGCCGAGTTTCTTGGTTAGATGTTCCATGGCCGCAGCAAACGCCGCACTACCATCGCCCATGATCTGGACGAAGTGAGTGCCATTTGTCGGCTGTTTATTACCGTTGGCAACTTCGGTCGCTAGTGCAGCAAGATTAGCCTGCATCTTTTCGACCACATCTTCTCGATTTAGTTTAACCTTCAGGCCGTGCTTCTCCATGATGGAACCGCTGGTCGTGACCTTACCACCATTGGCAAGCATCAAACCCATCTGGCTATTCCATGCCCAAAGATCGACGCGAATTTCTGGTCCAGTAACCTTAGTCGATGCTCTCGAAGTAGGCAGTGGTGCCAATGGCACGTTTGCCTTTTCAAGCTCAACTGATTTTTCCAAGGTTATCTTAGTTGGTACGACCGATTCGGTCGGCCCAGTCCCAGGGAAATACCCGTTGAGGTAAGCATACCTAATGCCCAGCACCGCTAAAATCGCGATAACAACGTAAACACCTTTTTTTAGAAAACCAAGTTTTGACTTGGCCTCATCTGTTAATCTCATAACTTTTATTTTTCTCCTTGCAGATTGACTGCGAATTTGGCTTAGAACCGATTGAACTTATCCCCAGAAGTTTGAGCGACAGAGACCATAGCTTCTTCTTTTTTTGGCATACCAGCTTCCAACTGCGCAGGAATTGCGCTTTCGTCGTCAACTGGGGCTGCGTTCAAAAGTTTGCTCTTGTCGGTATCACTAAGAAACGGAGCATCCTTCACGAATAGAGCAAACTGAGCTGCTGCTTCACGCGAAAAAGTCCGAGCTTCGAAATCTTGCTTGTCAAGAATCGGTTTGGTTGCCCGCATGAAATTCTTAACTTTGCCAAGATCTTTATGAATGTCCGAGGAAACTATATCCATGGCGACACGGAATTCCCTGAACTGACGCCCACCCATAACCTGCTTGATCTTTTTGACGGACTGTTCGCTGAGCTCCGCTATCTTAAACAGACGCTTCTTACTGTCGAGCTGTTTCCGATATCTCAGAACAGTACCCTGGACCCACTTCTGAGCCTTCAAGTAATACTCAACGAGATCACCGACGGTCGTATAATATGGCAAAGCTTCATCTGTGGCATTTTTATACCCCAGTGCTTCTTCCATATAAACTTGCGCCATTGTTTCGTCCCCTTCCTGCTTGGCCTGAATCGCCATACTATTAGCATTCTTAAAGGACTTGTCCATCTCAGCGAGCTGTTCCTCTTGCTCGGATTTTGCTCCTTGAAGATCACCAATAAGGCCGTCGATTTCCTCTCCGGTTTGTTCCATCTCAGCCAAGTTACCTTCAGCTGTCGCTAAAGGATCCTGTTGAATGGTCCAAATGTAGAGGTTGTAGCCCTTATTATCGATGAACCTGGAGATAGCCCGAATTAACCAGGGGTTAGTAATAACCTTAAAGGCCATGAAACCACCGGCTAGGTACACAAGGGCCCAGATCCAATTTGCCAAAGCCAGAGCGATCAACGGAGCAATGTTTATACCACCCCATATTACCGCTGCTGACAAGATACCGACAACCAGGGCAATAATGCCCCATTTGACATATTTCTGATTGACGAATTTTAGTTCGTCTTCCGATAATCCGAACGGATTGTTACTGTCCATAATTTTTCACCTCGATTTTATTTTTTTAGGTCCGCAAGGATCTTTTGAAGATCCTGCTCAACTGCATTCGCGGTTACTTGAAAAACAGCACCACCGCGTTCTAACTTCCGACGTTCATTCGAAATTCGGTAGTCAAGATTGTCCAACGACTGAGACAGCGAATTATTGCTATCGGTTAGCCGTTGAATTTCTGCTTGATTCCTTTGTATCTCAGAACTTATTCTCTGCCTTTCAGAGTCATTCGACTGATCCAATTCAGCGATCTTACTGCTGATAAAGTTTTCATCGTTACTCTTCTCGGCGGCTAATTGTTTGATCATAGTCTGGTAACCAGTTATTAAATCCGCGGCTGTAGCACTACATATGGCTAATGCGGCACTGCGACGCTCGGAATCATTACTGATCATGCTGAGCTTTTTATACTCTGCCTCAAACTTGATTACTGCCTGAACTTCAGGTGTATTTAGTTGCCTCAATAGACCCTCGATTTGTTTCCTTATCTTGGGATCCGGCTGTGACACTTGAGCACCTGATGTGGTCAAGGGCGTAGGTATCGGAATATCAATTGTACTCGGTTCGCTTGCAAAAGCAGGCGCAGGTGATGGACTGACTTCGGGCTTGTAAGATCCAGTAGGACTGGGTCCTTTTTCACCTGTGTCATCCATCTCAAAAACATGAACTCCAGTTTTATCTTGAACCTGTTCGATCAAATTTGATAAGAACCCGCCTTCATCGGCTTCCTCTGGTTTCTTCTTCATATAAGTCATTTACCTCCAAAAATGTAACAGAACTGTGTAATGTTGTGTGTAGTGTGTATTAGCTAGATTGTAAAAGATCGCTGCGTTCTTGCAATTGCAATAGTGCAGTGATTTAAAGAGTTTTGGAACTCTCCAAATCACCAAACTATTACTAATTTGTTCATTAAATTAGGATTGAAATTGTGTTTTATACAAACAGCTCAGCATACCAAACAATGGGGATTTTGTCAAGCAGCTACGATCTCCTAGATAAATAAAAAATGGCTTAAATACAAGGGATTTAAGCCATATTAAGAATTTTTTTGAAAATTACTATTTATGTCGCTACAAGAGCTTAGAAAGACTAAAGTTAAACGTCCTTCCCACTAAAAATTCATTCCGGGCACCAGTCCTAAATGAAAAGTTAGTGCTTCCCAATTTATCGTTGATTCGCAGGAGCGGGCCGGCAATTAAATTGGCGTTATTCTCAACCCAAAACATTCCCATTGAGGCACCAACTTCTACCCTTTTATTTAGCTTATAGGTCGCATCGAGGCTATCTATAGCCAAATACTTTGGCACAGATCCTTTTGCTGGGATAAATGCATATGTTTGCCAATTAACTCCCATTTTCTTAGTATGTGTAGAACCCCAAGAACTGACCCCTACCCCAACTTGACCGTTTTCCTTACCAACTACTCCATAAACAGCAAAGGTGGCAGAAGTGGCTTCGCCAAACTTCACGAATTTACCAGCACCGACCCAAAGCTCATTTTGTCCTGGCGAACCGTAATGAGCAAGGTCTACAACCCCACCATTTTCAAAAGTGTGGTTGAAATCCAAATATCGGTATGTTGCCCCTTCTTCGGAAAAACCAACCCTGGTTTCTACAAAGTCCTGAGCAAAGATGCTCACCGACACAGTCAAAATTGATACAAAAACAAAAAGTAATTTCTTCAAGATTTTTTCCTCCAAATAGTTTTGAGAACAGATAATAATGCCAGAGAATTAGAAAAGTGTCAATCATCTGTATATTAATCAACTACTATTTGACAAAAGTGCTTATATATGTTACTTTTAGAGAAATTTGGAGGAATTATGAATTTAAGTTTAAGTTGCGGAACTAGTCAAATACTAGAGCAAACTCTACGGATGAGCCAAAGCCTAAAGAAGGAACTCCGACAAGATTTAATCCAGCGACTCTCCCTTAAAGCAGAGACAATCTTCGAGGAAAGCAGTGGTGACAGTGCCGACGAATTACTGGCTGAAATAATTCTCTATATTCTAGCCAGAACACCAGAACCCATTAAAGGAAAGATAATTGATCAAGCCACTGACAAAACTTACCAGGTTTCGATGCTAAAAAATGGTAGCGCTCTTTGTATCCCCACTGAACCGAGAATCAATGAATTTGTTAGGGACTACTTCTATCAAATCCATGGAGGAAGTTTTAGGTACGAAAGTGATGATAACACAATCGAAAGAGTTACTATACCTTTAGGTATTTATCATGACAGTTTTACAAAAGTGGATGCATTACGAACGGAACTAGAGACGCTCGAAGCGGAAATTAATAGTGGTTCGCAAAAAGATAATAAGGGTACGTTTCTCCGTCGTGGAGATCTATTAAACACCTTATTGGTCAAAGAGTTAGTACAACCGCTTTTGCCACCTATCTTTACTCTTAGCAAATATCTGTGCACGTTTAAAATAAATGACAGTTGCCTATTAGCCGAATTCTTTCGCGATCGCGAATTAATTCAAAGACTCAATCCAGTTTTAACCGAGCGGGTAATCAAACGATTTCTGCATAGGTTTAAACACTCACGGCGAATGAGTAATAACTACAAGCGAACAAGTTTACTAAATAGCGTAACAGAATATGTTTTGGTTTGCATGGGAGTAATCGATGGTGAAATCTTCCGCTTAAAAAGAGCGGAGATTAGCCAAAAGCAATACCAAGCCAAAAAGAACGCTTTCTCTAAAGCAGATTTGGATCTGGATCAGTTACTCAAACATTATAATCTAACTGGAGTTGGACCAATTTTTTGGAACAGGTGGAGCGTAATTGGCATGAAGCGATCCTTTACTACTGACGAGATGGTGCGGAACTTTATGACCATCACCGTTCGCAAGCAAAGTAAAGAACTGTTCGAGATTTTGAATGCTGAATGGTTCTTCTCTCAAATAGAAGACCTTTACGGTCCAGACGCTGAGTTTGAGAAAGAATCTTTATTTGTAGAACTACTTTCTAGCGAAGAAGTCCACCAAAAACTACTTGAACTTTGCAAAACTAATTGGTATCCAGCATTGGATCAGTTTTACCGAAAACTACGGGATTAATCCGTAGTTTTTTATTTTACTTAATCTTTTGCAAAAATTCCTGCTCAGTGAGTGTATTTATTCCCAAACTTTGCGCTTTGGCATATTTACTTCCTGGGTTATCACCCACCACAACATAGTCGGTGTTTTTAGAAACACTTTCGGCGACCTTGCCACCAAGATCTTTAATTTTTTTCTTAGCCTGATCGCGTGACATAGAATCCAACGTTCCTGTAACGACAAAAGTTTTACCAGTTAACTTACCGGCAACTTTCTTTGCTGGGTTAATAATTGTCACTCCATTGGCGAACAGTTTATCTATAAACTTTTGATTTTCTTTGTGACTAAAATAATCTACTACGCTTTTGGCTACAATAGGTCCGATATTTTCGATGTTATCGATTTGATTATCACCACCAGACATTGATTGCAACACTGCACTCTTCAGTTTTTCTAAGCTTCCAAAATAAGTAGCTAAATCCTCGCTAGTTTGTTCTCCGACATTTACAATCCCTAGCGCATATATAAACCGCGCTAAAGTAATGGCACGTCGACTATTTATAGAAGCAATAATATTCTCGGCACTCTTTTCACCAAATCGTTCAAGTGTGTTAATGTCACCGACTTCTAAACTAAACAAATCGGCGGCATCCGAAATTAATCCTTCATCTTTAAACCGCGCAATAACCTTTGGACCGACTTCGTAAATTTCGAAGGCGTTTACAAAATGTTCCATACCACGCTGATTCTTGGCTGGGCAGTGTGGATTAGTGCAGTAAAAAGCTACCGAAGCCGCCACAGTTTTTAATTTTCCATCTGCTACATTTCCTATGTTTTTTTGTTCTACCAATGCATCACACACCGGACACTTTTTTGGCATAACAAATGTCTTTTCTTTTCCGGTGCGCAACTTAGGCAAGGCTTCCACTACTTCGGGAATCACGTCTCCTGCTTTTTGAATCACCACCGTATCGCCAATCTTTAAGCCAAGTCGTTTAATTTGATCCATATTATGCAAAGTAGCTTTGCCGATCGTTGACCCTGCAACGACAGTAGGTTTAAAAACCGCAAATGGCGTAAGTACTCCAGTGCGGCCGACATTAACTTTAATATCTAAAACTTGAGTGGTAGCCTTTTCTGCCGGATATTTGAAAGCTGTCATATACCGAGGGGCTTTTCCTACCACTCCCAAAATTGGCTGCAACTCTAAATCATCAACCGATATTACCACTCCATCAGTACCGTAATTAAACTTTGGTCGCTTGATGCTAACTTCGGCGATGAACTTTTCGATATCCGTAAACTTAGTCGTGATTAATTCATGTGAGTCAACTTTAAATCCAAACTGACGGAGTAAGTTATGTTTGTCATGATGAAATTTTAGCTGGACCTGAGGGCCCCCATCAATTTGCGCAATATCCCAAGCAAAAAAATCCAACTTGCGCTCTGCCGCAAGCTTAGCGTCGAGTTGACGCAAGCTCCCCGCAGCACTATTACGAGTATTAGCCAATAACGGTTTACCGGCTTTTTGATATTTAGAATTTAACTCCGCAAATACTTTTTTACTCATAACCACCTCGCCCCGCACCTCTAACAGTTTTGGTGTACTCATTCCTTTTAAAATTCTGAGCTTTAAAGGAATGGCCCGAATTGTACGAGCGTTTTGGGTAACATCTTCGCCAACATTACCATCGCCGCGGGTTGCGGCTCGCACCAAAAATCCATTTTCATATATTAACGAAATAGCTAAACCATCCAACTTAAGTTCACAAAAATACTGCAAGTCTTTTTTTGAATTTGTCGTTGCGTCATTTTCTGCCAATATTTTTTGAACTCGTTGTTGCCAATCTTGAAGTTCTTCTAGACTAAATACATCATTCAACGACAACATCCGAATAGCATGCTCAACCTTTTCAAATTTATCTAACGGCTGACCTGCTACACGGTTTGTTGGTGAGTTTATATCTCGTAATTTAGGAAACTGCTCCTCTATTTGTCGCAGTTCTCGAGATAAAGAATCGTACACATCATCACTGATTTTAGGGTCATCCAAAACATGATACCGATAGCGCATATCTTCGATCTGCTCCTGCAATTTTGCTATTCGTTTTTGAGCTTCCTGTTCATTCATACCTATATTATAGCTGTTAATTATCCCCTCAGGAAGCTTGAAAAGTGAAAGAAGGAGTAGCTAAGAAATCATCTGATCACCGCTACCCGTGCGCGGAAGCGCACGAAGGCAGCGTAGATCAGTAGATTGAGAAGTTACTCCTTCTTTCACTTATTTATGTCTCTTGGGGATAAGTAACAGATAAAATATTTCTGAATTTATGATAAAATATAAGGTAGATATGAACCTACCTAGAAACAAAATAAAGCTTTCACCAAGACTCAAATGGGGGGTCGGCCGAAAAGGTTTTAACATCAATTTCTTTAAAATTGGCGGCGGAATTTTTATAGCTATGAGCGCGGTATTATTCATCCAAGCTGGGTATAAACTCATCTCAGGTGGTGATAAACCTGTCATCCAAGGAGAAGTTAAGGGAGCAACCGACACTCAATCTACATCTCAAGCTTTTACCGAATACAAAGTTAAAACAGGCGATACCCTATTTACGATAAGCAAAGAAAACAACGTACAATGGACAGCTCTGGCTACAATAAATAATCTTAAAGCTCCATTTACTCTCCATTCCGGCCAATTACTCAAAATTCCCAAGTAATAAATCCGATGATAAACAAAAAACCCTTCAATTAATTTGAAGGGTTTTTTGTTTATGGGACTGGAATATACACCTTGTACATGCGAGTTAGCCCGAGATAATTAGCCATCACTTTTAAAACTTTTTTCCCCACAAAAGGCAAGCCTTTAGGTTGAGGATTTACTCCAGGGCCAAATGAAGCAATGCTTACTTGGATATTATCATCTGAGGGATTGTCTAAGATTAATTCGTATTGATAATTTTCAAAAAATTGATTAATTGTTAATGTTGGAGTGCTTTCAAAAAGTTTTTCGTCTACAACAATGGAGTCTTCAATATTAGGATCCTGCGCTATAGCTCGTACCTGGACTAACATCTTGTCATTATTATTTACGGGTACCCGTTGTAATATTAATTTACTATATTGTAAACTAAAATCGTTTACCTGATAAAGAGGTATCACATTTTTGTGTTTAGCGTACACAGTTTCTAGTCGCACTGGATCGTCTTCGGCTAAAGGTTGGGTAAATGGTGTCGAAGGTAATTCCACACTAACATTGCCTACTTTACAAATATTGAAATAAGTAGGAGGTTGATCATTTGGCGAACAATCTGTCACATCCAACAATGGAGGATCCAATGTGATCCCAATATCCCGTTCATTAACATAGCGCTTATACTGAAACAAAGCTTCTTCTGTAACTCCAAGAGTGGCATATAAAGCAGGTTCACTGCGCACAAAGTCGGTAGAAGAACGTAGCTCTATAAACACAATGGTAATAAAACTAAATGAAATAGCAGTAATCGCTGCTAATAATAAAATTGACAACATTAAAGAAATTCCCTGCTGTCTAGATAAAATGAGCTCATTATGTCTATTGGTGTGGTATATCATAAACGTCTGTAGAAATAGTAGTTTGATAATCGATAACTTTTTCGTAATCAGTGCCCTCATTGATTTTAAAACTAGCTAAAATGGTGACCATAGGTTGAATCGAACTACCTGCTGACGGATTATAAGTCGGGCGAACAATAAAATGAACCATATTCCTGTCCATCCAAATATTGGAAGGGTTAATCTTTTCTTCTGTAACAGTCCCAGAAGCAGAAATGCGCTTTAATATAAAATTGTCATAATAAACACTAGGATTCATATAAAAACATATTCTTTCACCTGTGTAAGAAGTGATTGCTAAAGAATGGTTGTTGATATCGGTATAATCCAAGTATGGGCAACTATCATCTGTCGGATAATCTATACGCCCATTACGAATTTCCCTTGATAAAACCTCGGTAAAATTACGAGTGGCTTGGGTAATTTGGCGAGTAGCCTGCACACGACGGTTAATATGCAAAACAGAATTAAATAATGCCAAAACACTGCCAACCACTATTGTAAAAATTGCTGTGGCAATAATAATTTCCACTAAGGTAAATCCTTGTTGTGAACTTTGCTTAGTTCGGTTGTTAAAATTTGCTGCCATTATTTAATAGTTTTTCCAATTAGTCAAATAAGTATCGAGAGAAACTTTGCAACCCGAAGAATTTGGAACATTTACCGAATATGGACATTTATCACTTTCCCACCAAACATCTACATGTATCTTTAAACGCGGTCCCAGATCTGATTTATCAAAAGGACTAAACGTCTCTGGAGTGATAACGATTTTCCTACTAAAATCGGAGTAATTTATATCTGTACTAATAATGGGCGGAGTATAAAAACCATATTGTAAAGAGGAATTATTTTGGTTCCGATTTAAACGATAATTAGTACTAGATTTTAACTGCCAATAATCTTCTGAATCAAGATTATTATCTTCTGCCTTAAAACCTAGCGTGTAGGTTCCACCTTCGAGTTTCTTTTGCCAATCCTTATAACAATTAGCTACATTGGTATTTCCTATTGTTGTATAAAAGTCATGACAATCAGATGATAATTCAGTTTTTAACCAGTTTGAATCTCGGAGATTTTTTACCACCTCCATACCCTCTCGAGCCAATCCCACAGCTATTAGTTGTTTACTAATATCTTCGGATGCTCCAAAACCATAAATTGCTAAAGTCACAGCAGCAGAAATACCCATAACCAAAACCAGAGCCGCGACCATAGTTTCGATTAAAGTTTGTCCGGATTGTAAAATAGATTTCATAATTCAAATTAATCCTAGCAAACTACGTCGCTAGATGAATTTACTGACTCAACTTTTCCACTCAAACCACAAACCCTAGCATATTTATATTTATTTTTATATGTATAAGTTATATTTAAATTATAATTTGCTTTGGTTGATAATGACGGAAAATTACTTAAAGTGTAGCTTAAATCTGGCAAACTGCATTCATTATCAGTGCTTGTAAAATAAGTTTTTCCATAAATAACACTAAAAATAATAAACACACAACTAGGGTTTGAGGGCTCAGAACCAGATGGCCCTGCTGTTGTCTCAGCTAATAAAATATTAGAAATATTAAAACCGCTCGGATATTTTATAGTTTCTACTTCTCCTAATGTGTAGTTATCTCCCGTTGCAGCATAAACTTTATAACCCGTCTCCCCCTCTCCAGTCTTTAGCATCATCACATAATATTTTGCTGCCCCAGCAGGTGAGGTTCGAGATGAAATGGCGTAACTTTGCACTTTTCTAATATTGGTTATACTCTCATTCTGACCAATAAGTAATGATCGAGTAGATCTCTCCGCATTCCAGTTAACTATACCGATGGTCGCAATAATAGCCATTATAGCCGTTACTACTAATAATTCTATGAGGGTGAAGCCAGACTCTGAATTCTTATTTTTGTTTCGCATGTGTACCGTTTGCTATTATGTTATAGACTCTTTGTATAAGTATAACACAATTAAGTTAAGCCGATTAAGCCAAAATACCAGCTTGTCAAAGTTAAACCAAAGCACATAGTTATTATGGCAGAAACAGCCAAAAACGTACCAAAAGGTATTTTGCTAGAGAGTTGTTTTTGGCCAGTAATCAATAGTGGCAAAGCCACCGCTGTACCCAGCAAAAAAGATATAAAGTAGCACACCCAAATTTGTGGAAAGCCAAATACTACACCCAAAAATAAACCTAGCTTTGCATCTCCCATTCCCATCCAGCGTCCTTTGGAAAGTTTGGACAACAAATAAAACGGTACAAATCCTGCTACTGCTCCAAAAAGGCTGTTCAATAAAAATGGCCAGTAATCAAAAAGTGAGTTAAGACTCAATGCGGTGCTAATTAAAAAATTAAAACACAGGTATATAACTATCGAAGGATAGATAATTTTATCCAAAATTAAATAATGTTCGAAGTCAATTACAAATACCACTAACAATATCGAACACACAAAACAATATTCTAAGAGAGTGACAACATCAATTAAAGTTATCACACCACTAAGTGGGATAACCAACCCAGCAGCTAATACAAACAAAGTTCCTGTAATAATTTCTAATAATGGATATCGAACAGAGATTTTTTTGTGACAGTAACGACACCTCCCATTAGATAGTAAAAAACTAAACACTGGCACTAAGTCAAAACCAGACAATTTATGTTTGCAATTTGGGCAATGTGAACGGCCAGATAATTTTTGATCGCGAGGTAAACGCCAAATGACAACATTCAAAAAACTGCCTATCACTGTTCCAAATATAAAAACCAAAATGAATAGCAAAGTTAAACTCATGGCTTTTTAGGGGCTGTTATTTTATTCCAACCAGCTTTATAACCTTGTACTGCTTTTGGTAAGCAAATACGCAATTCGTAATCATTACGAAAATTGTTGATATAACCATAAGTTGAACCACTGCTTCGAGCTGGGCAATTTGGCGAAACGTACTGTTGTGGAGGGAAGCCACTCAAATATTGACGCATCAAATTTAAATCCGTAAATTCATCAGTAGAAGGATAACGATTTTGATCTTTGTAAAAATATTCTAATGCTTGAGCGATAGCACGACCATCTTTAATAGCCTGACGACTTTGACCTGCATGTCTAGCATTAATAAAAGCCCATCTGATAGCTAAGACAGCTAATAAAGTGAGCAATATCAATACTACATATTTAATAATTCGCATCCAGTTCATATCTCTTATTATACCATTTAATGAGCATTAGCGGCGGCGTCCGGCTTAACAACGCGACGCGGCTAAATTACTGCCCTTGTAAGCTAATGATATGAAAGATAGTCCGCAAGATTATTTCTAAATCAAACCACAAACTGCGGTGTTTAATATAATAAAAATCGTATTGCAGTTTAAGTTTGGTACCTTCGAGAGAATTGGCATAGACATGAAGCTGTCCCCACCCAGTTAAGCCTGGCTTAACAATATGTCGCTCGTCGTAATAGGGGATTTGAGTCTTTAGCTCTTCCACAATCCCGACCTGCTCTGGGCGCGGACCAACTAAGCTCATGTTACCAATCAGGATGTTCCAAAATTGGGGTAGCTCATCGAGGCGGAGTTTGCGCAGTAATTTACCCACGCGCGTGATGCGTTT
Organism: uncultured Candidatus Saccharibacteria bacterium; assembly: GCA_964453405.1. GTDB lineage: Bacteria > Patescibacteriota > Doudnabacteria > UBA920 > UBA920 > UBA920. Next base: position 16,988 of record CAYVOF010000015.1, read on the forward strand.
GTCACCAGTTGCTGTCCAAATATTATTGGCTCCATCAATGGTCATGGTACGGAGCTTGTAAAGCTTAAATGGTCGACCCAGTCTACCCACCCGCTGCTGTACAAAAAATACTGGGCCTTTTGAGTCAAGTTTGATAGCAATAAAAATGATCGGCAGTAAAATTAATAGCACTAGCGATCCAGCCGCACCGATAAAAATATCCAGCAATCGCTTAATGGCATCACTTAAGCGACGTGGGGTGTAACTTACTGAGCGCAAAAACCAGACTTCGCTAACTTTTTCTAATGGCACCATGCGTTGAGTTAGTTCGATAAAGCGATGGTATTCTAAAAACTCTACCCCTTGGCGCTTGTGGTTAAACAAACTTTGCAATTCTGATTGCTCCAGATTTAAATTGATTGGCAAGACTACTGTCATTTTTTTGTCACTATACTGCGCGGGCGTGCCTAAACTATCCGCTACAAACTTACCAGAAAACCGCCACCCCATTGTTTTGTTCACATTCAGATAATCTTCGATCCCAGAATGTAAATTTTGTTCATAAACTAATGGATGAAGATAGAGATTTTTATTCCAAATACGTGGTAATAATTTTTGGATCATTAAGTACCAAATGATTAAACCAACGGTGGTAAACAACAAGTGCGCCAACAAAAACCGTCGAGGAGTAAGAATAAAAGCTGGTTGAAAGTAAAAATAAGCTACCGCAATCACACCGCTAGTAAGCATAGCTCCTAGTAAGCGAGAAATAATTAATGATCTAGAACGAAATGTCGACAAATCAAACAGTGTGTAAACAAAAAAGACTATTACCCAAAAAATGTAGATAATTGAGAAATTAAGTATGTGTTCTCGCCACTCAACTGGGTCTAATCCGGATGGGTACCAAATCAAGATAGTCACAAACAAACCCATATAAAACCAAGCAATCGCAGGTAAGATCAACAACCAAAATTGTTGGAATGTCCATTTAGTCATAATATATTTTTTCAATTTCTTGCTTCAAATTCTCAAGGAATTTTGATTCATTAAATTCATTCTCAACCCTAAGCTTAGCTGCTTCTGAATACTGTCCCCTAAGAGTCTTATTGTTAACCAATTCAACAATTGCATCATGTAATTGTTCAACACTACCTGGCTGTACAGTAATCCCAGTAAGACCGTCTAAACTTACTTCTGGTACCGCTGTTGGTAAAGCCGTATTAATTACTGGTAAACCGTATGACATAGCTTCTAGCTGTACCACCCCAAAAGTCTCAGCAATAGTGATCGAAGGTAATACAAAAAAATCTGCTGCGGTGTAGTATGGAGAAAGATCTTTAACAGAACGAATTATCTTAATCTTTGAGGCTAATTTTTGACTGATAATTTGTTCAGTTAGGTTAGAATATAAAGGACCATCCCCAATTATTAATAAGGTCGCGCTTACACCATTTATAGCATCAATTAAAACTTCAAATCCTTTATAAGATACCAGTCGTCCAACAGATAAAATAATCGGAATATTTTGATCTACATTTAAATCTCCAATTATATTAGAACCATTAATAGGTGTATTATCATAAAGTTTTAATAGACCATACGGAATAACTTTTACTTTATCCTTAAACCTTCCGAGTACTGAGGAACTAGACACCAAAGACCGACTGTAAACAATGATTATGTTTGCTTTTTTTAATACAGTAATTAATAATGGCCTAAACAAAATTCCAGTAAAACACTGTCTAACGATATCGGAAAAATACCATACTATCATTTTTTTATTCTTCCCAAACAACCAAAAAGCCAAAAAGCCTAAAGGAAAAGGATGATGCAAAAGCACTAAATCATATTGTTTAACTATTTTTCTAAACCATAGTAGATATTCAATTGAAATTGGCATGCTCAAAAAAACTCCAAGACTTTTCGCTCTAAAAACAGTTACCCCATTGATATTTTCTGTAATATTTTGGATATTTGTTTTTACGTTGCAAGTTAGCACATCAACCTGCCAATTATCTGATTTACCTAAACCTTCGGAAACCTGCTTTACAATAGTTTCGATTCCTCCTAAGGTAGGATAATAAAATTTATTTAGTTGGAGAATTTTCATTTTTCAATCTCTCTAAGTCTGCATCAACCATCATTCTTACTAGCTCATCAAAACTAACAGTAGATTGCCAGTTAAGTTCTTTTTTAGCCTTAGAAGCATCTCCTTTTAAACTATGTACCTCATTAGGCCTCTTAAACCTCGGATCAGTTTTAATATGTTTTTGCCAATCACTAATACCAACATGCTTAAATGCTTCTACTAAAAAGTCGTTGATCGAGTGTTTAACACCTGTGGCCACGACAAAGTCATCTGCTTTATCATGTTGCAAGATTCGCCACATTGCATCTACATAATCGCCAGCAAAGCCCCAATCACGTTCAGCATCAAGGTTACCTAAAGTTAAATATTCTGCCTTACCCAATGATATCGCCGCCACAGCTTTACTAATTTTACGGGTTACAAATTCATACCCTCTTAAAGGAGATTCGTGATTAAACAGAATTCCATTGGCTGCAAAAATTCCATAGCTCTCTCGGTAATTAACTGTAGACCAAAAAGCCAACAACTTAGCTATTGCATAAGGACTCTTGGGTATAAATGCAGTATTTTCATTTTGCTGCCCATCAGTATTGCTATTGCCGTATATCTCACTGGTTGAAGCCTGGTAAAATTTTGTGTGTGGTGAAAAATGCTTAATAGCATTTAAAATTCGTAATGGACCAATGGCATTTATATCAGTTGTGACCATCGGAATATCCCAAGAGGATCCCACAAATGACTGAGCGGCTAAATTATAAACTTCGTCGGGTCTTAGGCTTCGGATCAAATTGGATATCGAGGCCTCATCACCCATATCTCCTAATACGTATTCAACCTGATTGGTAATTCCCAAAAAATCTAAGTTTGAAAAATTGGGGTTAGTATACCGACGAATCAGACCGTAGACCTTATAGTTCTTTTCGAGTAATAATTTGGCTAGATACGGACCATCTTGCCCCAAAATACCTGTAATAAGTGCTTTTTTCATATATAGGAATCATACAAGTTCCGAGGCTTTTATTCAACTAAAAAACCACTTATTTCTAAGTGGCAAATTGGTATTTTAATTTCTGATCCTTAGGTCTTTCTGGCTTAACTGCTATGACTTTTATAGAATTGCTTAAAAAGGTTTTGATAATAGGTGTGTTAGCGACTAATGTATCTAAAAACAAAAAAATACTGGTGAGTTTATTGCTCAAACCTCTAAACCATTTTAATGGACCACTTAATCTCTTGGGAATACCATTTTCAAATCCAATTTTTAAAACATCAAAACCAGCCTCTTGCAAAATCTGCCGAGTGCCGGATTGAGTAAAACGAATCGGATGGACACTAATCTTGCGGGTAGCGGCGTACAATTCTGAAGGGGACAAAATATATGGTAAGTTGTAAACAAATAATTTTCCTTGAGGCTTTAACACTCTCAAGGTTTCTGCTAATGACCCAGGAATATGAGGAACATGCTCTAATACCCCACAACCAACAACAGCATCAAAACTATTATCATCAAATGGTAGTTTATAATCTTCTCTTGAAAAGACAAGCTGGGCACCACTATCATTAAACAAATTAACTTCTCTAGCTATAACATCGAACGGAACAACTTTGGCACCAAGCATTGTTAAAATATACGTCATCTGCCCAAACCCTGTACCCCAGTCTAAAATCTTTGGATGAGGTGGAAGATTAGTCATAATTTCTTGCCCCTTTTTAATATAGCTAATTCGACTCACATCATTAGACAAATGATCTAATAGTCTGGCTTCATGAGTGGTGACCCCTCGTTTATAAAAGTCAGTTAGCTTTTGTAAAATTTTTTTCTCTAACATTTCTAATACTTAAATCAATGAAAACTACCTAATTAATAAAGTCTTTCTTCACTCGACCTTCTTTTTCCCTAGAAAACCAATATCTTTAGGTTTTTCTGCAATAGACATGAGTTTAATTTCTTGTCGTAATTCCCTCGATGGTGAAATTTGATAGGCTTTCTTATACCCAAATAAGACTTTTCTTTTATCATTTAAATTAAATGCCGTTTCAGCATATAACATCCATAGTTCTTGACTCCCGTTGTTCATTACAACCGCTCTGGTGGCATAATATTGAGCCTTAACTGGTTCATCTAATGCTAACATGAGAGCTGCAGCAACTTTATGCTGAGCGTAGTAATTCTTATTTAAATCAATAGTTAAAGCAACGGAAGCGATAGCTTTTTCTTTATACTCCAACTTTTTAGTTTGATTATATAAATTAATATAATTATTAGCCAATGAACTGTAAACCCCTGCTGATGAAGGATGTAAATCAACAAATTTTTGCAACAACAGTTCTGCTTGTTCGTTTTTACCTTGTTTAACAAGAGAATCTATTAACATCAAACTTGCTTGAGAATTTGTAGGCATAATCAAAACTGCTTTTCGGCTTAAAGTTTCGGCCCGACCATATTGCTCTTTAAGATGAGCGGTGCGAGATTGCCATAAAAATATTTCACTAGAGAGTATAGCAATTCCATAATAAAACATGGCTAAACCCAAAATAGTGAAAAATACTTTAATAGGAAAGGTCAACTTAACCTCAATGACTTTAGGGAAATATGAGTAACTAGAGCCTAATAGAATTCCTAATAAAATCCAATTAGGTGCAGTGATTGGGGTAAAACTACCAACTAAAAACCAAGTGATGATCGCAAGAGCAAGGTAGCCAGCAAAAAAATCTTTTTGAATAAGAAAACCTCTGATCAATTGACGTAAACAAATAGCGATTAATAACAACAATAAAGTACCGCTGATTATTCCAGTTGCGGAGAAATATTGCAAAACAACATTATGAGTATCATCAAACCATTCCAAATCAGAGAAAGCTGAACTACTATTATTCCTAAATTCTATAAAAAAATTACCAAGGCCAGTACCAAACCAAGGTTTACGTACAATCTGTTCTCTAGCCATATCCCAAACTAACCAACGGTTAACTGAACTAACATCATTACTCTTACTTTCGGCAGAAGGTACGTTAACCCTTGTATTTTGGAAAAAAAACCAGCCTGAAAATAAAATAGCACCCACAATAACTCCCCAAATAACCCATGACTTTGATCGTTGATGATATAAACCCATACAAACAGACACAACCAAGGCTAATGTTAAACCCAAAAAAGCACCACGGCTATTGAACAAAAGCAAGGCTATTATGGAAGATCCTAATATTGCAAAATAATAAGTAAAGGTATTTTTACCCAATGATTGAAATATTAAGTATATTTGAAGAGGTACAGTACAAACAATATACATAGCAGAAAAATTGGGATTTCCCAAAAAGCTAGGAATCAGCACTCTTACCCCTTGATTTAAGCCACCATAATAACCAATTCCAAAGAATTGTAGAATACCCCAGATTGACATTAATCCTGCCAATAAAACAACCAACTTTAGAAATGCTTTTACCTCTCCTTTTGAAAAATAACCATACATGATTATCAAAGCAAACCAAGACAAAAAAAAGACTACTGAATATACATAAC
>CAYVOF010000016.1:0-19782 GCA_964453405.1 uncultured Candidatus Saccharibacteria bacterium
CTTGTATAGTGAAGAAAATAATAGATATATACCATACCCACTAATAAAGATTGCCACTGCTGTTGAGATTAATCCATCATCGGTATTATTTATTGGTAAGGTTGAGAAGAATAACAAAAAAGCACCCAATACTAAATAAGCATAGGTGACTCTATAGAGTGCAAACTTTTTTCTAGCTAGTTCTAGTAATAGTACAAGACCTAGCCCTAATAGCCAAAAAAGTATTATCATAACTTTCCTTTCTTTGGCGGGTAACACAAAGCCCCCGCCAAGTGATGTCTTGCGACACCAATACAAGTTTCCCTGTATTACCTAAAGTAAGCCCTTGGACGAGGGTTCTATATACTTTAGGTTTTAATGCCATGCTCAGACCGAAGCCGTAAGTTTAGGCAAATTAAATTGTAGGTTAATTATACAATATTTAGGGAATTGTGAAAAATGGCATATATAAGTCAAATTTAAACTAACCCTCGAAGCCATAGAATGCACTCAGAGACACCTGAATTCAACATCTATATATCTCTATTGATTAGCTCAAAAGAGAGTCCTATAATGAATTTGAGTAAACATCAATATCTATGAGTAACCCACTACAAGAGCAATTTAATCTTATCGAAGAAAGTAGCCTATTCCAGAAAATAGTCGCAGAATTCAGAATTAAAATGAATATACCAAAGCTAGGATTCATATCCCAAGAGCAGGAAGATTTGCTAATGACTGATAAGAAGCACGATAAGCAAAGGATGGAGTTATGGGAAGATTTCATTAATACAGTTAAGTCACAATATAATGTAAGTCAAGCTTTAGAGTTTAAAATTAGTGATTATTTGTTTTTTGGAAAGAATTTAATTCTTGATACAGCACCTTACTTTAAAGGATGTTCGATAATGCCAGGTAAAAACAATACTGTCATAGTAACTATAAATTCGGAAGCCACACAAAAAGATGTCATTAATGCGATAAAGGGTGAATGGAGCTGGATAGAAATAATTATTAGACAAAAGAATATTGAAGCAGGGCTTGGTTTTAAACCGTTATTGGTTAGGGAAAAATTTAAACGTAAAATTCACGAAGAAATATTAACTTTGCATAATAATCGAATTATTAAATCAGATGGTTCTATTGATAAGCTAAAAGCGATTAAACATTTTGAGGGACTAGGAGAGAAGGTGGATCAAGCATTACCAGATTTTAAAAATTTATTTTTTGATTATTATCAAATAGATATTAAGAAAAAAGCTGGTATTAGACAAGCCATCAATCGTTTAAAGCACAGATAAATATTTGTTACTTTTATAGTATCCCGAAAGAGTGAAAGACCACACTCTTTTTTTGTTTTATGTTTATGTTATGTCTAGACAACATAAACAATTAACGTCTGATAGTCAACTTCCATCAGAGATGGTTGAGTATGTGATATCCGTACTTGATATCGTTGATGAGTTGGCTATTAGCGGAAAGGATTCAGAAAATGACAGAGAATCAGGATAAGCAGTCTATTGAAACAATTAATAATCCTATTGTTATAACAGGTGCTCAAGATTTTAAAAGTGATAAAGCATATGTAGCTATCGCAGTTAAAGAGCAAGAAGGGTATGAGTTTAAAGAAACAGTACTACTTATTGACTCGGATAAAGACAAGTTAGTGTATTCACCACCTAATCTGTACAGTAAATCAATTATTGCAGAACGAAAGCCTTTACCAGAAAGCTTTCGCTGGGAGAAGCAGAACCTCGATTTGTTTCTAGGGGGAGAAAATGTAGTTAGTATAGCGAGTGTACATAACTCGATTGTTGAGCAAAGTAAAAAGTATTTACATTTTAGTAATCAATCTTGGCATGAGTTAATAGGATTATGGATAATAGGAACTTACTTCCACAGAATGTTCCCAAGCTATCCTTATATCCACCTAAATGGGAATGCTCATAGCGGTAAGACAAAATGCTTAGCGTTTATAGCTAACTTAGCCTTTAATGCTGAGATGTCGTTTAATAACACCGCAGCTTATATGGTTAGACTTATTCATGACAATAGTGCAACTTGTTGTATGGACGAAGTTGAAAGCCTAAGAAGAGCAAAAGATGAAGATAGTAAAGTTTTGCTTGCTATGTTAAATAGCGGTTACAAAAGAGGGAGCTTCTCAGGCAAAATGGAACTACAAAAACTCAATAATTGGACGCGTGCAAAATTTGAGTCGTACTCACCTAAAGTATTAGCTGGAATAGATACCTTACCTACAACTTTAGGTACTAGATGTATACCAATTATTATGCAAAGATCTGCAAACCAAGAAATAGTGAATCGAGAGATTAATGAATTAGACCCTTTTTGGGTAGAGATTAGAAATAACTTATATCGATCACTACTCAGTCATTTTCAGCTCATTGGAGATAGCTATGCAGAGTTAGAGGATAAGGATATTCTAGGCAGATCTTGGGAGCTTTGGAAACCAATATTGTCTATTGCTAAATGCGTAAGTGAAGATACTTATATCGAAGCCAAAAGTTTAGCCATGGAAGTTGAAGCCAATAAAAAAGAAATTGAGACAGAGCAAATATTAACCCCAATCTTATTACAAGCTCTTTACGAGCTAATGTTAGGTCGTAATGAAACTGAGAACTTCTACCCATTATCGGCTATATGTGAGTTTTTAAGTCAATACGATATTGAAGCGTTTGGTTGGTTGGCCGATGAAAGACAAAAAAATCGCCGTGGTAAATGGTTGATGAATCAACTTAGAATTGCAGGTATTGTTAATGGAAAAGCAGAGCAGAAGAAAATTCATAACGTAAATAATAAAGGCTGTACCTTAAACAGAGATAAGATTGCAGAATTGATGACTAGTTTCGGGGTTACGGTACCTAGCAGTGATGTAAAGCTCGTTAAGTTTCAATCGATGGATGAAATGGTCGACAGCATTCCATTTTAAAATCGAAGGTTACTAAGTTACTTAGTGCAATTCTATAACCAAAGAAAATAAATAATAGTAATTGACGGGTAACCTTGCTTGAAATGGTCAAGGTTACCCTGAAGTTACTCAGAATACAGTACAAGGGTTAATCAATGACACTTAGGTAACTATGTAACCCAATATTAATAAAACCAATAGAAAGATAAAACATTGTACAGATTTAGGACCTTATTTTATAATTAAATAGCTTAGACCAAACATATTGAAACCGCTATATTTTTTTAGTATAGTAAGAGTAAACCACTTGAGTACTGTTTGGTCTAAGCAACTAGCAGTTTCAACTCAGGTGGTTTTTGTTTACCCAATGAAGTTTCTTACCCAAACAGAAAGAATGTCTTGGCTCAAGAAAACAGCCAAGAAAATTTACGAAATGGAGCATGACAGAAAAGTCAGCATATTGAGTGGTGAGTACGGAAAAGCCTTTAGCTTGTTAAAGGGTATAAAATTCGCTAGAGCAGAATTTGCTAAAGAAAGTAGAAAGTATGAAAAAAGAAAAGTTAAATCATAACGGACAATTTCTCGCTTATGTCCGTGTTAGCTCTAAAGACCAAGCACTTGGTATGAGCTTAGATGTTCAGCGTGAGCAAATAGATAATTATGCTCGTGAGAAAAATATAAAGATTGCTAAATATTTTGGTGGGGTTGAGTCTGCCTCAAAAGCAGGCAGAGAAGAGTTTGGTGAAATGCTGGAAACTTTAGTTAAAGGTAAGTATCAAGGAATTTGCTATCACAAAATTGATAGAAGTGGTCGCAATCCGACGGATCAAGCACGACTTTATGAATTAATGGAGTTAGGGTATGAATTTCATTTTGTTGCTGAACGATATTCTACCAATGACCCAACTGGTAAAATGACCCTATATTTATTATGGGCAGTTGCAAGTGGGTTCTCAGACAACTTAAAATTTGAAATTAACAAAGGTATATTTGGTTTACTCAGAGATGGGAAATATCCCAACCCCGCTCCGGTAGGTTTTCGTGATGCCGGCAGAGGAGTAAAAGAACTAGACCCTAAACTAGCGCCAATAGTTAAAAAGGCTTTCGAGTGGTACAGCAAAGGAGACATTAGTGTTGAAAACTTACATAACAAATTAAATAGCTTAGGATTTACTGATAAGCGTGGGAATAAGACTCAGTTTAAAATGCTGTATAAGTTATTGCGGAACTCATTTTATTATGGACTCATTAAATATAATGGAGAGAGTTTTACTGGTAGTCATACACCAATAATCGACAAAGCTTTGTTTGATAAAGTTCAAGTAGTATTAGATTCAAAAGGAGCGAAGCATACACGAAAATTTCACTATCTATTTTCAAACCTGATTACTTGTAGAGTGTGCCAGAGTCCCACTAGATGTCTTTCTGCTAAAGGACGATATAAATATTACAGTTGTAGAAATAAAGCATGTAAGTTCAATCTAAGAGAACAGGTGGTGGACGAGATATTCTTTGCAGAGCTACAAAAATTGGAGTTTAATAATTCAGAAGTAAAGTTGTTTTTAAAAGCGGTTGAGGTATTTAGATCGGATTTAGTAGCTAGTAAAGCAGATGAAATTAAACATATTGAACTGGAGCTAGCTAAATTAAGAGAAGAAAATGAACGATTATTGAACTTATTGCTCCGACAAGATATTACTAACGAAGAGTATAAAAATAAAAAATCAAAAAATACTAACCGTGAAATTGAATTCAATGAGCGAAAGAATGCTTTGATTAATGCAGATGAACAAACTGTTAACAGTATCGCAGAAATTGGAAAACTATTAGAAAGACCATCCCTGCCTTATCGATTAGGGTCTGATGAGAAAAAAGTTTCCTTGATTAAATCTTTAGTGGAAAACTTTTCTTGGGAAGGTGATCAGTTAACAGTACAGTGGAAAAATCAATACAAAGTGATTGCTGAGCGAAACAAAAACACCACCGAAACAGGTGATGTCATTGTTGGTAGCGCTACGGGGAATCGAACCCCGATTTGGCGGATGAAAACCGCCTGTCCTAACCGTTAGACGATAGCGCCTTGTCTATTCATTAATTTGAATTAACTCTCGAATTTTACCATATAACTCAGGTTTTTGCAAGGCTTTTAAAAGAAAACCAGCCTACTTACTCCTTATAAAAGAGTAGCGACTGGTTTAAAAATGGGCTCTAGATACCTTCCATGTGCTCGTGTTCCGGGCTATAGAGCCAGAGAGCGAAGAGAGTGAACGCAATCAGTAAATGCCAGATACTGATGTGTGAAACTACTTCCCCAATTTGAGATGCGTGGGCGACGACAACCATCACCCCGATCATCTGATGCACATGAGCTTGCTTAGTCAGTTTAGATAAATTGCCAAGCAATCCGCGCACATTAAAAGGCTTCATAGAGTCCTTTCCGCCTGTACTTATTGAACAGGCATCCTCCGTTAATTTCTTCGGGTTGTTTATGAGAAACGCACCCGACGCTAGAGTATACTCCTAAATTGAGGTTTTGTCAAGGGTTATAAAAATTCAGTTTATTTTGATAAAAACTTTTGTCTTTCTTGAGCCAGATTTTATCCACCTTTTGTTAGGCTATTAATATGATAAACTAATTAAAAGAAGATATGTCCAAACAAGAATACCAATACTTACTAGAATATCTTGATGAGAGATTTACCAAGATAGATAATAGATTAGATAAAGTCGAGACGAGGCTGGATCGTCACGATGTACTTTTTGATTCAATTTTTAAAAAACTGCTCACGATTGAACAAGAATTAACCATATTTATTTCTAGAGTCAATCGTTTGGAATCAACAAAATAATTCAATTCAAAAGCCGCCCAATTGGGCGGCTTTTTGTTGGAGCCAATGTAGCTTATAGAAGCGATTTGTCATGCGTATCATACCATGCGCAGCAATTCGTATAAAGATTTGACCACTTATCAACAGAAGAGTATACTAATTTCATATACCCCCCATAGGGGGGGGGTTAAGAAAGATTTAACATATGTCCGAAACTACTACAGAGCAACAAAATATTATAAAGCGCATCAAGACTGCCCAAGGTCACCTCGGCGCAGTGGCAGGAATGGTGGAAAAAGATATCTATTGCATGGATATTATCAACCAGAACCATGCCGTGATCGAAGCGCTTCGTAAAGTGAACGAACTTATACTTGAAGGTTACTTAGGGGAATGTGCCTTAGACGCAGTAAACAACAAGAGCGCAGCTAAGCGCAAAGAAGCAGTGAAAGAATTAGTAAAAATTTATACAAAAAAATAATATGAAATACTTTAAAATTCCAATTATAGTGACAGGAATATATTTGGTTCTATTTGTTTTTAAAAAAATTGTTTTGTATTTTGTTTATGATGGTAATTGGCAGAGTCATGGGTTTGTGGGTTATATGTCTCCAAGTTCAAATTTTATACTAAGTGGCCTAAACGCTTTATTGCTCTTTTTAATATTCAATTGGTTATTCTCCGCTATTATTATTTTTATAGTAAGTTTGATTATCACCAGTGTATACCAGTTAAATAAAAAGTTATTAATCCCAGTGATCGTATTATTACTAATTATTTTCGGTTTTATTTCGAGCTCAATACATAAAAGTGCTGTTGATACAGAATATATGTGTACTCAAACTGGTATAAGGTGTGATTAAGATTAAATTGCCATTATTATATAGAAAGGAATAAACATGAACGAAACTTACAATACAATTATTATCGGATCCGGTCCAGCCGGTCTCACTGCTGCGCTTTACGCTGGCCGCGCCGAATTGCAACCATTAGTTATTGCCGGACTTCAACCTGGTGGTCAATTAACAATCACTACTGACGTAGAAAACTTTCCAGGATTTCCAGAAGGAATTCAGGGCCCAGAGTTAATGGATAAAATGACTAAGCAGGCCGAACGTTTTGGTGCCAAGATTGTTCAGGAGAATGTCGCGAGCGTAGATTTTAGTGCGCGTCCGTTCAAGGTTAAAACTGATAATAACGAGTACGCAGCGAAGAGCGTAATAATTGCCACTGGTGCCGAAGTAAAATGGCTCGGCTTAGAAAACGAAACTCGCTTGCGCGGTCATGGCGTTACAGCTTGCGCGACCTGCGACGGATTCTTCTTTAAAGGTCTCGACGTCGTAGTTATTGGCGGGGGAGATAGCGCCATGGAAGAAGCTACTTTTTTAACTAAGTTTGCTAAGAGTGTGCAGATTATTCATCGTCGCGATGAGTTTAAGGCTTCAAAGATTATGCTTAAGCGCGCGCAGGAAAACGAAAAGATTTCTTTCGTCACCAACGTTACTATTACCGATATCCTAGGCGAAGACTCAATGACCGGCATCAAAGTTAAAGACAATGCTACTGGTGAAGAACGCACTATAGAAGCGCAGGGATACTTTGTGGCCATCGGTCATTCACCAGCAGTTCAGGTGTTTAAAGATGCAGGGATAGAACTCGACGACAAAGGTTATATTGCTCAAAAGCACTTTACCCAAACCAATATCGAAGGCGTGTTTGTAGCCGGCGACGTTCATGATCATCGCTATCGCCAGGCGATAAGTAGTGCCGGAGAAGGTTGTAAAGCTGCGTTAGACGCTGAAAAGTTTTTAAGTGAAATGGCCGCGGAGTAAGGTGGCAAAATAAAAAAGCGACTTATGTCGCTTTGTCAGATCAAACTTTCTTTTTAAATAGCGATGCAACCCAAGATCCAGAAATCATAACTACCACAAGGAGTAGTATAAATATAATTAACCATCCCCAAGATTTTACCCCAAACATTGAAGCAAAGGCATCTTTAGTTACATGGCTTACAAATCCGCTAAAAAGAAGAAAGAGACAACCACCAAGTCTGGCGGCTATAGCTAGAATTTCTTCTTTCGGCTCTTTATTCAAAAGTATCCAACCAACCGCAGTAAAGATAATTGCCACGAAAATAACTAGTATAACTCCAAAGACTAAGTAAAATGTCATAATCCCTCCAATATTTTTTAAAAAAGCTAAGTTATATTATATCTTAAATATTAAAATTTGTCAAGTATGAATAACCCATTCGAAAGTGCCAAACAACAACTTGATGTCGCAGCAAAAACTGCAGGCCTCGACGCTAATAAAGTCGCTCAGTTAAAATCGCCAGACCGATACATAGAAGTTAGTATTCCTGTCATGATGGACAGCGGTGAACAAAAGATATTTACCGGCTTTCGCAGTCAGCACAACAACGCGCGTGGTCCTTACAAGGGTGGTATAAGATATCACCAAGACGTTAGCCTCGACGAAGTTCGTGCTCTAAGTTTTTGGATGTCATTTAAAAACGCAGTTATCGATGTGCCATTTGGCGGCGGTAAAGGTGGTATCATTGTTAATCCAAAAGAGTTGTCAGAAACTGAATTAGAAAGACTTTCTCGTGGTTATATGAAGCAGATGTGGCGCAACTTTGGCCCCGAGATAGACGTGCCGGCGCCAGACGTAAATACCAATGGCCAAATTATGCAGTGGATGCGCGACGAGTTTGAAAAGCTGACTGGCACGACTGCACCGGCAGTTATCACTGGTAAGGCTATCGAAAAAGGCGGTAGCCAAGGTCGCACCGAAGCTACAGGTTTTGGTGGAGGTTATGTTTTGCGCGAAGCTGTTAGCGCGGGACTAATTCCAGAAGTTACTACAGACAGCGGTCGCAAAACAATCGCCATTCAAGGCTTTGGAAATGTCGCCACTTATTTAGCTGAGTATGCACAAGAACATGGATTTAAAGTGGTAGCTTTGTCGGATAGTAAAGGCGGAATTTATAACGAAGATGGAATTGATCTTGGCGCGGCCGAAGGGCATAAAAAAGCTACACGCTCGTTGGGCGGGTTAGCTGGAACAACCGAAATCACCAACGAACAACTGTTAGAACTTGATGTAGACGTGCTGGTTCCTGCCGCATTAGAAAATGTGCTCACTGGCGACAACGCATCAAAAATTAAAGCCAAATTCATTTTAGAAATGGCCAATGGTCCAACCACTCCAGAAGCAGACGCCATCTTTGCACAAAATGGCGTGACCGTTGTACCAGACATTCTAGCCAATAGCGGCGGCGTGTGCGTAAGCTACTTTGAGTGGTATCAAAATATGCATAATGAAACATGGACCAAAGAGGATGTTCTTAAAAAATTAGATGAACACATGGTCACAGCATTTAACGTTGTTCGCGAAGCTCAGCAAAAGTACAACACTACCATGCGCACTGCGGCCTACATAGTTGCCAGCGAACGCATTATTTCTAAGATGTAAAAAATAAAGCACTCCTTACCTATTTAATAATAGGGGGAGTGCTGTTTCTTAGGCACTGGCGCTGTTGGTCATGCCATGAGATTCAACCGAATAATTGCTACTTTTGTTAGCAATATTTTGTAATACTTGTTGGTACGCTTTTTCTAACAATTTCGAAATTGTTCTATCAAAATTAAGTTTTATATCGTTACCATTCATTGATATGTGTGGGTAGGTTATAGCGCCTGTATGCTTCCATGTAGCGGTGAGATAGGTTTTGGCTTCTTCATCTAATAAGCATAAGACCTCGTCTGTTCCTTTGACGTAATGAACAAAATCTTTACTGTAATGGCAGTTGGTCTGTGGGTCTCCATTTTTCAGAAATATTGCTGCATCATTATGACTTAGTCTTTCAGTTATTCTGGAAATAAAGTTCTTTACTCCAAATTTTTGATCAGCTTCGGCGATCAATTCACCAAAAATAGATTGCTCTATTATATTCATATAAGTTTTTATCTATCCTCCAATTTGAATTGTCATTCTACCTTAAAAATAACCTTTTGTCAATAGTACGTGATATAATTAACATATGTATGATACTATAATCATAGGAGCAGGGCCAGCAGGAATGACCTCAGCCATTTATATGGCGCGCAAAAAATTTAAAACTTTGGTATTGGCTAAAAGTGTCGGTGGTCAGATGGTTTGGAGCAGCGACGTAGAAAACTACACCGGTTTTAGTATGGTCACAGGTGCTGATTTAACTCTTAAATTTGAAGCACACATGGAAAGCCTTAAAGAAGATCTAGAGTTAAAGCTTGATACCGAAGTTATCTCGATAGAAAAAAATATCACCAGTTTTGCGGTGACCGATAAAAGAGGTGAAATTTACTATGCCAAAAGTATTATCATCGCGGCTGGTAAGGACCCAAGACATTTAGGCATTCCGGGTGAAAAAGAATTATATGGCAAAGGTGTGGCTGTGTGTGCCACTTGCGATGCGCCTTTGTACAAAGGTAAGACCGTGGCTGTTGTGGGCGGCGGAAACTCTGCCATGGATGCAATAGTAGGTTTAGCCAAAGTTGCCAAGCAAGTTTACGCCATTCATATGAATAATGACTTTGATGGTGAAGCAGTTGTCCGCGATAAAATCATGAATTTATCTAACGTCAAAGTTTATACTCAAACCAAGGCTGTAAAAATCGAAGGCGACAAGCAAGTAACCGGAATCGGCATCGAGCAATTTGGCAAAGCGCAAGAAGTGCTACCAGTAAGCGGTGTGTTTGTAGAAATTGGTTACGAGCCTAATATTAGTTTTGCTGACATTGTAGAAAAAAACGATCATAACGAAATTAAAGTGGATGGCGATTTGCAAAGCAGTGTGCCTGGAATTTTTGCAGCAGGGGATATTAACGATGCGTGGGGAGACCAAATAATTATCGCAGCCGGCGAAGGTGCCAAGGCGGCTATGGCCGTGAGTGATTATTTAACAAAGTTAAAATAAAGACATTAAAAAACTCCCTCAATTTGAATAGTTGAGGGAGTTTTTAATATTTTGTTAGGAGTTAACTCGTTCCACATACGCACCATCACGGGTATCAACTCGGATAACTTCACCTTCTTTGATGAACATCGGCGCTTGTACTACTAATCCAGTTTCGAGTTTAACTGGCTTGGTAACATTACCGCCGCTGTTGCCAGTAATGCCAGGAGGGGATTCGACAACTTTTAGTTCTACTTTAATCGGCAATTCGATTGATACTGGTTTGCCGTTAAATCGTAGAACAATAACTTTAGTGCCTTCAATTAAGAATGGTTCCTGCTCTTGAGTTATGATTTTGTCGAAATCAATTGTTTCGAAAGTTTCGTTATTCATAAAGTGAGTACCATCGGCATCTGCGTACAAGAAGTTTGCATTCTCGCGGGATACATCTGCAGCTTCTACTTTTTCACCGAACTTAAAACTGTATTCCAAAACTTTGCCGCTAATTACATTGCGGAGCTTGGCTTGCATTACAGGTTTACGCTGAGCAGTGCGCATTCGATTGGACCAAATTACCTGGAAAGGTTCTTTGTTCATAAGAATAACGGCACCTAGTTTTACATCATTTAAGTCCATTTTTTATATCGGTTAAGATTTATTGATAAGCAGAAACCTTTCGTCAAAGAAAACCATCAAGAGCTCAGCCACCCGTTGCGGAAGCAACGCAGGTGGCGTAGCGAATGTGTGTTTTCGTGACAAAGGTTTCTGTTTATGTAATATAAGGTTTAAGCGGCGACAAAAGGTAGTAAAGCCATGTGTCGGGCGCGCTTGAGCGAAGTAGTGATCATGCGTTGGTGCTTAGGGCAAGAACCAGTTCGGGTTCGACCCATGATCTTAGCGTGAGGCGACATAAAACGACGCAAAGTCTGCGCATCTTTGTAGTCAACAGTGCTAATTTTGTTGGAACAAAAATAGCAAACTTTCTTAACAACTGGCGCATTGTCGCGCTTGTCGTTACGACCTCGATTATTGTTGTGATTATCTCTTGGCATTGAATATATAATTAGTTAATTGAGTTTAAAACGGGATGTCATCAACATTGATGTCTTCACCTTGTTGAATGGTTGGGAGTTCTTCGATTGGGTAAGATTGTTCATCAGCATTATTAGCTGTAGGAACCGATGGGCGTGATGCATAACCTCCGGTTGCGCCAGCTGTAGCTCCACCCATGTTGCCGCCTGCTTCGCCGCCACGACCGCCGTCTAACATGATCATGTTGTCGGCGATAATTTCGGTTTTGTAATTCTTCTTACCATTGTCGCCATCCCAAGAACGAGTTTGTAAACGACCTTCGATGTAAACGCGCTGGCCTTTCTTTAAGTATTGCGCAGCGATTTCACCAAGCTTACGCCACATAACAACATTGTGGTATTCAACATTTTCAACTTTTTGACCACTTTGCTGGTTAGTGTAAACGAAGTTAGTTGCTAAGCCTAATTGGCAAACGCTAGTTCCGGTTGGAGTGGTGCGGAGTTCTGGATCACGAGTCAAACGACCAATGATCATTACTTTGTTTAAGTCCATAAATTTATTTTAGTTAATTATAGAACCTCTTCGGTCAAAGCTTTTTCGATTTCTTCATCCAAAGCTTCGTTGCTGACCGGTGTAGCTTTTTTGACTGGCTTTGGTTTGCTTTCGGTGCTCGCTGAGCTTGCGCTGCTAGAAGAACTAGTGGCCGCAACTTCTTCTGGTGGACGACGCTTAATCTTTGATTGAGCAACTCGGTCTTTTTCGAGACGTTCAAGATGTTCATCAGTGTTGATGATTAAGTGACGGATGATAGTGTTCTTTTGAGTACGGATTTTTGCTTCTAGCGCAGCTAGAGCCTTTCCTTCCATATCAAAATTAACTACACCGTAGTGTCCGTTGCGAGTTTTGCCTATTTGGTAGGCGAGTTTTTTCTTACCCAACATTTCGTGGTTAAGATTGCTTCCACCGAAGTCAGAAACAGTTTGTTCAACCTGTTTAGAGGTGTCTGGTACCTGATCGTCAGATACACTAGAGGCGAGAATATACATTAATTCATATCTCGGCATAAGGTCCTTTCTTTAGCCCGAATTAGGCCTTGTGGGCTTAATCGGAGGCCTTATCTCTGCGCCCCAATTGGCGTAGAGAACATTAATTGTGTTTATTCTTTTGAGATCTCAAATATATTGTACTTTACAGCTGTTCAAGAACAGATAAAGAAACAACTACTTTTAGTTCAAAATTTCCTTAATTCTATCTAAAATATTGAGTTTTGGCAAGGGGTGGATGGGTTGACTTTTATTGGGTTTTAGAGCATAATGGAGGGTATTTTAGATCAAATAGGAGGAATTATGGGAAAGAAGAATGATTTAGGCAACAATCCAAGAAAGATTGTTTTAGCAGGGGATATTAATACACAGACCTTGATTGAAATCGAGAAATCGCTGGATTCGATTTTCAGTTCTGGACAAAAGAAAGTTGTGTTGCAGATTAGCTCTCCTGGTGGAGGACTTGATGTCTCAATGGGAATTTATGACATATTCCGTACTTGTGGTTTCGATATAGATACCAAAGTATATGGCCATGCTAGCTCAATGGCAGTCATACTTATGCTTCTTGGTAACAAAAGGCAGATCAGTTCTAATAGTAGAATTTTTTTGCATGAAATGGGGACTACATTTGATAAGCCTACTCGATATAGTCTCAGCCAAGTTAAGTCTTTATATAAAGAATTGGCTGGTTCTCAGCAAATGTATGTTGATATTATTTATGAGCGCATAGGCAAGACCCTGAGCAAGAGCAAAATACTAGCAATGATGCAGTCAGAAACTATTTTGACTCCAGACGAGGCTGTAAAGTATGGTTTTGTAAATGAAATCATATAGTTTAAAACGCAGAATTTAATCTGCGTTTTTTATTTTCCTAATTATTAAACAAAAAGTGTACCACGTCGCCGTCTTGGACTACGTATTCTTTACCTTCCACTCGCAGCCAGCCTTTGGCACGCGCGCCAGCATAGCCCTGCGCCTCTAATAGCTTATCCCAAGCAATACATTCAGCGCGGATAAAACCGTGTTCAAAATCTGTGTGAATCACACCAGCGGCTTGCGGCGCTTTAGTGCCGCGTGGAGCAGTCCATGCTTTGCTTTCTTTTGGTCCGGCGGTTATAAAGGTAATCAACCCCAAAGTTTTATAAGCTGCAGTAATTATTTTTTCTAAACCACTTTCGTTTAAACCGAGCTCGCGCAAGTATTGATCGCGATCCGCGTCATCAAGTTCGGCAATTTCGCTTTCCAATTGCGCGTCTACTATTAAAGAGTTGTCTGGCATCGTTGCTGGGACATTTTCATACTGCTTAGTGTCCATATTAAAGCTGGAATTAAACGCGTACAAAAACGGCTTGGTGGTTAAAAGCTGTATATCTTTACAAACTTTAACCTCTTCTTCAGTAAGCGCAACCGAGTTAGCCATCTTTCCATCTTCTAAAGCAGCTTTGTATCGTTCTAAAACACTTTGACGAATTTTGGCTTCGCGATCGCCAGACTTTACCATCTTTCCATTTGACTCTAAGCGCTTTTCAACATTAGCTAAATCTGCCAACTGTAACTCAATCGCAATTGTGGCCATATCGCGTTCGCCATCAACACTACCGTTAACGTGAATAATGTCGCCGTTGTTAAACACACGCGTGACTTCTAAAATCGCATCAACCTCACGGATGTGCGACAAAAATTGATTACCCAAACCTTCACCTTTATGAGCGCCACTAACCAAGCCGGCGATATCTACAAATTCAATTGTAGTCTGCACAATTTTTTCACTTTTTTCTTGAGCAGCCAACTTGGCTAATCGCTCGTCTGGCACTGCAACTACACCCACATTAGGATCAATAGTCGCAAACGGATAGTTAGCGGCTTCAACTTTAGATTTAGTAATGGCGTTAAATAGTGTCGACTTACCAACATTTGGCAAACCCACGATTCCGATTGTCTGTTTTGAACCCGACATAATTTGAATTAGTTAATGGTAAATATCCAGTGACTTGCAGCTGGTTCTTATCGCTTACAACCTTTTCGACAGTATTGAGTATTATTGCCCGTTTAGCTTCAAATTTCAAATCCTGTAAGGTCTTCTTAGCTTTTGTGGTAAATGCTTCAATCTCACGCTGACTTGGGGCTTCCAAAAGGGTTTGGTTTGATTGCTTCGTAGCTTTTGCTACTTGAGCTTCTAATTGACTGATTTTCTCACGTAGGGGGACAGTATAATCTTTTAGTTGTTCCAACGTAAATGCCCCAGCACCATAACCTTTATTGTATCGTTCAATTTGTTCATTGAGTTTACCGATTTCCTTCCTGGTGGTGTCGACATCAATCAAAGTAGATTTCGCTTTGGTCTGCCTATTCTTAAGCCAGCGTTCAACCTGTTCTGCTAATAGCTTTGGAGAACTCATCAAACCAGAAACTTTTTTCCAGACCAGCTCATCAGCAACTCTGGCGTTGATACCTCGCTCCTCACATTTAGGCGGTAAGGGGAAACTCAATGTTCTATCGGTGCAGCGGTAGTATAGGTTTGGCTTATTATAATAGCCTTCTCCCATTCGTTTTCTACCACACACGCAGTCAATCTTTCCTGCCAGCAGATATTCGTTTTTTCTATTTCGTTGGCATAGAGCAAAGTTAGTTTTTAACTGTTGCCCAGCTTTCTCAAAAAGTGCTGGGTCGATAATTGCAGGAATAGGTATAGTTATCCATTCTTCAGTAGGACGCAGTTTGCGACTGGTCTTTTTCATTTTTTTATACTTTTCGGTATTGTGAGGATTTTTAGGAACAACAGCGTAAGAAGCGCCGTAATGGGCTTCGCCAATATAACCTCTATGCCTTAGCATAGTGCTTAATGTGCTGGTGCTCCAAACGCCACGTTTGCTATTGCGTGGCTTTATTCCAAGCTGTTGCAACTTTCTTACTATGGCTCGCAAAGTCATACCATCATTGGCAACCCAAGAAAATATCATTTTTACAACCTGCATTTCTTCTTGGTTGATTTCATAATATCCGTGTATCTTATCCTGTTTTGGAATGTAGTTGTAGCCGTAAAGAGGGTGAGTTGTAAGGATATGTCCGTCTTTGACTTTGCGTAGTTTGCCCAGTCTAAATCTTTCAGCGATTTTTGCACGCTCGTATTCAGCAAACAAACCTCTAACACCGTGAAGAATTTTATCTTCGCTATTTTTGGGAGCAGGAACAGTAACAAAAATAACCTCAACTCCAGCTTCTTTTAACTCATCCATTACTAATTCTTGGTAGGAATAGCGTCGAGCCAAGCGGTCAGGGTCATAGATAAGGACAGCTTCCCAAGCTCGGTTTTTACTTTTAGCGTCCAAACGCAATCTATCAAGCGCAGGTCGTTCTAAAATGTCTCCGCTCCAGTCATCGTCTTTATACTCCTCAACTATCTGCCAGTTATTCTTTTCTGCCTGTTCGACAAAAGTCATTAACTGGTTTTTTATAGTTTGCTCTTCTTCGTCAGGATTTTCAGATACACGAGAATAGGTAGCTATTAGCTTAAATTGTTTGTCTGTTTCTGGTGTCATTTGATTTTATGCTTTTCTAAAAACTTATTAACTTCAGTCTTAGGTATACGGAGTAGGGAGGTCTTGCCATCGCCGAGCTTATAGCCCTTAAGCGTGCCACTTTTAAGCCAACGCAATACAGTGCGTTTATGAACCCTTAATTCTGTGGCTACTTCTTCCAAAGTTAGATATTCCATAATTTCATTATATTCCTAATTGTCATTAGTTGTCAAATCACTCATTTGACGTAAAGTTTCTTCGAATAAAATATCAAATGCATTGTCGAGCCTGTATAAGTCAGGGTTTTCGGAAGTCTGGTAAACAACTTTTAGTTCAATCTTTTTGCGCTTCGGTTTTTTGGCCACACCAAGAACAGCGACACCAGCAGTGTGCGAAACGCTCTGGGTCAGTGCTTTATTTAATTCTTGGTGGCTGGGCTTCATAATAAAAGTTATTTGGGAGTTATCGTGAAGTTTCTTAGTAGTTGTTGAACGATTTCTGCTTGTTCGTTATTTGGGTCTGTATTGCTTATGCTTTTTACTTTCTTTTCAACTTCTTCATCGGGTAGGGAAGCGTAATCAAACATTGTGGTTGCCATATTTTCGTGACCTAAGTTTTGACTAACAGCCTTAAATTCAGCTGGAGTATTACAAAGCTCTAAGGCGATTTTAGTAGCTGAATGGCGGAAAGCGTGAGGTGAAAAGTATTCCAAGCCAGCTGCTTCAAAACGCTTTTTGAATACAGCCCTAATACCGCCAGTGGATTTCCAAAATTCGTTGCTAATGTTTTCAGCTGTGAATGAATGGCTGTTAGAAAGTCCTTGCTCCATTTTGGTGGCAGGGAACAATGGGTCTTGGTCAGTGAACAACTTTTCTGTTTTCAAGTAATTAACCCAATCTTTTATGATTTCTGAAAATGCAGGGTCAAAAACGAATAGGGTAGTGATAATATCTTTCGAGAATTTAGTTTTAACTCCACGTTCAGGGTCTTGGTGAGCCTGCTGCTTTTCTATGTTGAAACAGCCGAGCGGCAGAGTAGTAATGGCTTCATCTCGCATTGCGGAAAGTAAGGTGAAGCAAATCAATGCCCTATCTCGTTTGTCTACTTCGGTCTTTACTTCAATGGAATTAACCAGCTTCTGAATGATTTCTAAGGTCGGATAGCGTTTTCTGGTGCGGTTGAGGGCGACTTTCGTCTGCTTTTTATCCAACTGCAAATAGGCAATATCGTTCAAGGAAATTTTGGATTTGTAGCCAGGCTGCGCCGCTAACCACTTAAAAAACTCATTGAGACTTATCAGGTAATGGTGGCAGGTCGTCAAAGTAATGGGTTGATTAGTTGCAGTGTTTTTTCTTTCAAATAACCATTTCTTGAAGCCCTTAATTGTTTCAGGATTAAAAGTTCTGTAATCAGCAGAATGAGTGAAATCATCCCATAGCGTGATTGACCGCTCTACTTTTTCGATACTACTTTCGGCAAGGCCATCTGCTTCTTTAAGCCAGTCAAAATACTTACGTTTTATTTGTTCATTTTTAAGGTTTATATTTGTCATAGTTTGGTTGTGTTAAAGCGAATGATTAAGAGAGGGGAGTAATCGTCAGTTAATCTCATCCGACACCTCTCTCTGATACGTAGAAAATCGAAATATCTTTGTTCCGCAGGCCTCGCATTTGCTTTCTTTGATTTCTTTAAGCTTGCCTTTGTTGCCAATCCGAGTTTCAGTTTTTGTAATGGTGGCTTGCGAAGGAACGCCTTTTCTACCGCACTTACATTTGAAACAATAAAATTCGTCAGCCTGCAGAGGGCACTTATGCTTTTGCTTCTTTATGGTAAGAAAATCGTATAGAGTTTCCCCATAGATTAAATAAGGGTTTGAGCTGCCTTCTATTGGCGATAATCCACTTTTGGCAATCCATTGTTGAACGCTACGAGTGTGCATACCGAACAAAGCAGCTATCTCTTTGGTGGTATAGGTGCGTCGTTTCCTTATGAGTTTGGTATTGAAACTTCGAGGCATAGAAGGGGTTAGTATTAGAGGTAATCAGGTAGCTGCCCAGAGGCGTAGGAGAACCCCCTCTATGAGTTAAACCTATGCTCAAGACAGCTGCCTGATTAACCCTTGTGCTACGAACTAAAAAAGCCAGAGCGTTATGCTTTGACTTTATCTCATTACTTCTCAAATAGAGACGGAAGGAATGTGCGATTATTGTGACCTTATTGTGGGGTCAATGTGCTTCGATTGTGCTAAGTGATAAGTTTGTAGCCGTGACCTTTTATGTTTTCAATGCAATCTTGGTTACTGGCTTTCCCTTTCGGTAATATGCCTAAAATTACCTTAGTATTTCTTATGATAAAAGTAAGTTTGCGTTTAGCATCCTTTGACGGTTTCTCTCCAAGTAAATCGGAGTAGGTAGCCAAATGCCCATCACTAATCATTAGTGTTCGAAGGAATGCAAATTCTTGACCCTGTGGGTTGATATTCTCTTTAACTTCATTCAGCTGAACAAAACCTGCGCTCTCGTTGAGAGTGAGGTTGCCGTGTTTTAATTTAACACTTAACACCTTATTCTTAGGACTAGGCGGGGCTTCAATTTTAGGCTGTTCTGGTGTCGCATTGCCTAAAACCTTCTCTTTGAAAGTTTTATAGCGCTCATCAAAATCATTGGGAAATTGGATTGTAAGTATACTGCTCATATAATTATCTGGCTGCGCCTATATTTTGAAACTTGGTAATAAGCCCCTCTTGTTTAAGGAGTTTTAATATGTTTTCGAGCTCATACCAATCGGTGATACCGCATTCTTTCATCCAGCTATGGAATTTCTGGTAAGAAACTTTAGTTTCGCCTGCAGTTGGGGTTAAATCCCATTCTTCTTTCAATCTTTCGAGTATTAGTAGTTTCTTTTGGTCAGCGGTCGATAGATTGGTTGCTTTGGGCTTGGCTGGTTCATTAGCCGACTGACTTAAAGCTTGAATTTGGTCGGTAAGAGTTTTTATTTCTTCTTCACTAAAGTCGTGGTTAAAAATGCCTTCGTATAGTTCAAAGATTTCTTCAAATCTTGGCAATTTTGGCTCGACTTTGTAAGCAGACGGCTTTGAATGAACTCCGTTTAATTCTCGAATGGTTTTGAGGGTGGTCAGTAAAGAATACTGGTATTCCAATGCCTTAATGCCACCAGTTTTGGCAAGAACTCTGACAGCTCGCTCTCTTATATTCGAATTGGTATCAATTATAATCCACTGGTCACTTGGAGTGGCGAGTTGCTCTTGTTTGATTTCGCAGAGGATTTGCCATACTGCTTTGTGTAATTCTTCAACAGGGGACATAGAGGGGATTTAAGCTAATTTAGCTTAATTCTAAGCTATTTGCGCTTGAACATCAATCTTGTAAAAAGCTCACGAGATTTAACGATTATGCTATTATTCCTATAATAGGGCAACTAATGAACTTACAACATTCCCAAAATTTTTTACGAGACCCAAAGCTCGTTCAGGAGTTGATACAGAAGTCGTCTT